>JAJFGP010000087.1 GCA_021776055.1 Kiloniellaceae bacterium | reverse complement strand
GCCGGAGGCCACATCGAGGGTCAGCTTTTGCAGCACCTGCTCCAGCGGCAGAACCTCGATCTCGACCTTGATGCCCGTTGCTTCCTCGAAATAGGGCTTCAACGCCGAGTTGATGGCGTTCGATGGCGGTGTGGACTCTGTCGCCAGACGAACGGTCTGGCCGGCAAACGGTTTGGCGGTTTCCTTGAGCCATGCCGTCATATCGTCGCTATAGTCGATGGTCGCCGCTGCCGCCGGCGAGATGAAGCCGCCCCGGCCGCCGAACGGCACAAGCGACGATACTCCTAACATACCGGCGCCTAAGCCCAGCTTCCCGGCGGTGCGCAGGAACGCCCGCCGATCTATATGGCCGCGTACGTAACGATCGACCACCGATGCCAAATACAACTTTCGATCACTATTGTTCATGGTCTCCTCCCAATTGCGGCTCGCCCGTGAGCCTATATCGAAATCGTTCCGGCCGTGACTTCTCTATTGCTTCAGCGACCCCAGCGTCAGGCCGCGCACCAGGTTCTTCTGGACAAGTAAAATGAAGACGAAGGCCGGTACCATTGCGGCGGCGCCTAGTGCCGCCATATTGCCCCAGGCCGTGCCGGTCGAGGTCACGAATGTCGAGGATACGACCGGAACGGTTTTGAGCGACGTCTGTGTAAGCGTTAGGACAAATAGGAACTCCGTCCAGGAAAAGATGAAACAAAGAACCGCCGTTGCCGCGATACCACCCATGGCCATAGGTAGCACGATCTTGCGAAAGATCTTGAAGCGCGAGGCGCCGTCGATGAGCGCGGCTTCGTCGATCTCAACCGGAATGTCGTCGAAGAAGCTCTTCAACAGAAGCACGGCCAACGGCATGTTCATCAACGCGTGGATAAGAATGACGCCTGTGTAGGTATCGAGCAGGCCAAAATTCTTGTAGATGAAGAACATCGGTATCGCGACGGCAACCGGTGGCATCATGCGTGTCGATAAGACCCAGAAGACGAAATGATGCTGCCCGCGAAAACGCATGCGCGATAGGGGGTAGGCCGCCAGCGTCGCGATCACCACCGCCAATGCCGTCGAGAAAAGCGCCACCACGATCGAGTCCCACAGGCGCGGCAGCATGTAGAAGTTGCCGCCGCCGGGCAGTACCTCCAAGCCATGCTCGAAGCCGAGGGAGATCCCGAACACCTCCTCGAAGGACTGCAATGTCGGTTGAAAACCGAAGACGCGCGGTGGTACCGAAAAGATGTCCCGGTCCGGCTTAAAGGCAACGGTCAGCCAGTAGACGATCGGAAAGACGAAGGCCGAAACCACGGCCCAGGCCGCGCCGATTCGCAAAATCCGTTGCCAGGGAGACAGCAGCATGGCCCTACCACCTCACCTTGGTCAGCGAGAGGAATAGGTTGGCGACCAGCAACACGATGAACAGCGCAAACAGGCTAATGGTCGCGCCATATCCCCATTTGACGAAACTGAAAGTCTGCTGCCAGGCATAAAGGCTCAGCGTATAGGTGGCCGTGCCGGGGCCGCCCGATGTCATGACAAAAACGTAGTCGAACATGCGGAAGAGATCGATGCCGCGGATTAGAACGGCGATGGCGATCACCTTGCCCATCATCGGCAAGGTGATACGGCGAAAGGTTTGCCATCCGTTGGCGCCGTCTATCATGGCCGATTCATACGGATCGGTTGGTAGCGCGCGCAGGCCGGCGACAAAGATCAACACCATGAAGGGCGTCCATTGCCAGACATCTGCAAGGACCACGCCCCACAGTGCCAACGAGGGCTCGGCGAGAATCGCCGTTTGTGGGGCAATCAGCCCGATGTCGCTTAGAATCGCGGCAATCAGTCCGAACTGCGCATCTTCCATAAGCAGGAACATCATGCCGGTGATCGCCGGCGGGATGACCAGCGTGAGGGTCAGCAGACCGCGCAGAATGCCGAAACCGGGATCGTCGGAATCGATCAGCAGGGCAATCACCATGCCCAGGAAGACCTCGATGGCCAGGCAGATGCCGGTATAGAACAGGGTAACCCAGAGCGCATTCCACATGCGCGGATCGGCGAAAAGCTTCAGCCAGTTGCCGAAGCCGATGAATTCCAGCGCCCGCCGGCGCGGGACGAACTCATGGGCGCTCAGCCAGATGTTGTAGAAAAAGGGATAAAGCGCGAAGACGACCAGAATTGCGATCAGCGGTAACAGCCACGGCAGCGGATGATCGGAGATGAAATGGCGCGGCATGCGCAGGGTCATGGCGCTCATGCGGCCCACCCCCATAGCACGCCTCTTGCCAATGCCACTGCGGCATCGACGTAACCGGACAGCCTCGCTTGGCGGGCCCTGCCTCGCAACACGCGCCCTCCCCTGAACCGCCCATCAAACGGCGGTTTTCTTATTTCCCATAACGTGTCATAACATTTGTTCTGTCGCAAGATCATTTGTTCGCGGTCGCTGGGAGGTTGAAAAATGGCTCAGGCGCTGGAGGATTTGAAGCGCGACGGCTGGCCCGAACAGATGGCGGTACGCATCGCTTGGTGCTACTACGGTCTGGGGTTGACGCAGCAGGAGATTGCCGCCCGGCTTGGCATCAACCGGGTGCGCGTGAACCGGCTTCTCGCCGAGGCTCGGCGGCGTGGTATCGTGCGCATCTCGATTACCTCCAAGTTGGCCGAAAACATCGATCTGGAGGAGCGATTGAAGGACCGCTTCGGCCTTGCGGAGGCCGAGGTCGTCCTCAGCCTCACCGATGATGAAACCGAACTTGCCGAGGTTCTGGGCGCGGCCGCCTGCGAACCGCTGACCCGGCATTTCCGTAACGGGGCGACCATCGGGGTTGGCTGGGGTGTCACCCTGAAGGCCTTTGCCGAGGCGATGCCCGAAACCCATCTGCAAGACGTGGCGGTGGTCGCCATGCTTGGATCGTTGACCCGGCGCTCTTCCATCGACGCCTTCGAGGCGGCCAGCACGCTTTCGGCGCGCTTGCATGCCGAATGTTTTCACCTGCCGGGGCCGATCTTGTGCGATAGCGAAGCCAGCCGGGACACCCTGGTGCGCCAGCCGATGCTCCAGGACGTCCTAGAGCGGGCGCTTCGGGCCGACATCGCCGTGATCAGCGTCGGCGGTCTCGATAGCGGCACCATTCGCCGCATGCGCTTCGTCGATGAGTCGGAATTCCAGGATGTTCTCGCGGCCGGCGCGATCGGCAACTTCCTTGGCCACTATATCGACGACGATGCGGAAATCATCGATCACCCGGTAAACCGGCGTGTAATCGGCGTAAAACCACAGGACTTGGTCAACATTCCGCATCGTTTCATGATCTCCGGCGGCCAGAATAAGGAGCGGGCCTTGGCCGCCATTCTGCGCCGCCAACTGCTGACCGGAATTGTGACCGACCAGAAGACCGCCCGAGCCCTGCTGGCCTGATCCGCATGTTTATTCCAGGTTGGTATGACGGGCGCGCATGTCGGCGGGCGTGATTCCAAGACGATCCCGCAGCATAAGAACCAGGTACTCGAAGGCGAGGTACTGCACGCCTTCATAGAGGCTACCCATAGGCAGAAGCGAAGTGGGGCCGTGCTCATCCTTGGCCATGGTTTGTGCCGGTAGGACCACCCGCAGGTCCGCCGCGGCCGGACAGCCGCCTGCCGGCTCGGCAGTAAAGCAGGCGGTCGTGGCGCCCGCTGCCTTGGCGGTCTCGATCAGCGCTTCGACGGTCGAGAAACGACCCGGCCCGGCGCTTACCAAAAGCAGATCACCCGGCCCAAGCGGCGGTGTCGTCATATCGCCGACCACATGGGCGTCCAACCCTAAGTGGAACAAACGCATGCACAGCGCTTTCATCATCAGGCCTTCGCGGCCAACGCCGTAACAAGCGATTCGCTTTGCGGCGGAAAGAGCCTGGAGCAGGGTCTCGATCTCGCCCGCATCGATCCGCTCGATCACCGCGGCGATCTCGGCCATGGCCTGGTCGTTCATCGCTTTCATCGTCATGACCACGGCGTCTCCTATGACCCACTCGCGGCGTGCCGTAACGGTGTATCGGTCGGCGACCAAACGCCGTCCGGGCCGAAACAGCTCGCGACGGCCGAATCGAGAAGACCCAGATCGTTGAGCAGGTCGAGGATGGTATATCGCTTGCGGATGAAACGGGCCGCCAGCACGCTGTCCTTGTGGTGCGCGCGGCTGATGCCGACTTGCAGGGGGTCGGTCACAACGCCGGCCTGGCGCAACATGGATCGTAACTCGGGCATCGGCATGAGGAACCCGGCCAAACGCTCGCGCAGTGTTGGCCAAATGGCTTTGATGTGCTCGATGCGGGCGAAAAGCACAGTGTCGTCCGGATATTTCGCGCGGGTCTCGACCAGGGACCGCAAGGCGATATTACTCTCGCCAAAACGGCGGCGGATTTCGGCCTCCTCCGTCGCTAGCGCGGCGCGGCGGCCAACGATCGTCCGGGCGTCGATGCCGGAAAGATCCTGTGTCAGCAACCAATCATAGAGCGCCGCGACGGAGAGGGCGCCAAGCGATACGCAGGCGCCGTGCGATACCGGAACACCGCCGAACGCAACATCTTCCATCTCCCAAAGGTGGGCGATCTGATGATCCGCGCCCGATGCCGGGCGGGAGCTGCCGTGAAACTCCATGGCTAGGCCGGAGATAACCAGCCCGGCGAAAAGAAATGCCATCGCCTGCGGATCGCCGGCGGCGACGGCCGTGGGCGCGCTCAACCAGTCGCGCAGATTGTTCTGCACCAGTGGCCAGGCGACGTCGTCGATCGCTTCGATCCCAAGTGCATCCGCGACGATCCAATCGGCGCCGGCCGGTAATTTTCCGGCCATGTCGCCATAGCCCCACCCGCTCATCTCGGCGGGTGCATTGGCGAGGACGTCCAAATCGGCCAGCATGACGCGCGGCGGCGCACACGGGATGGTGTGCTTGAAACCCCGGTCCGACAAGGGCGCTCCGGCGCTGGCATAGCCGTCCATGGAGGCCGCGGTCGCCACGCAAAAGAAGGGTTGATCTAATTGGAAGGTGGCGTATTTGGTCAGATCGTTGATCACACCGGAGCCGACCGCCACCGGCAACCCGCCGGCGCGCCGCACAGCCTCGACGATGTCCGATGCGTTCTCAACGGATGGCTTGAGCCGTGGGTCGGCGGGAAAGATGTGCGGCGTGACGGCAATGCCTGCCCTGGCAAGGAGCGCCTCCACTTGCTGGCCGGCTGCATCGAACCCCTTGTCGTCGGCGACCAAAACCACCTTTGTGGCGCCAAAGTGGGCGGTCAGGAGCGGTGCGACCTGATCCAAAACCCCCGACCCGACAACAATCGCATCAACGGTCTTGGAGCGTCGAACAACCGGGTCGATCGTTGCCTTTAGCTGCGCCTCCCATGAGGACATCGGGATATCCTTTAGGCCGGCAGATGAGGAATTGCGGCACCGCTCGCCGCGAACAGGTGGCAACGCTCCGGGTCCAGCCCGAGTCTAATGTGCTCGCCGCGCCGTACGGCGACATCGCCGGCCGCCTTGATGACCATGCGGTGGCCGCCTTGCGTGTCCGCATGGACATAGGACTCGCCGCCCAGCGCCTCGACAACGAAGACCTGTGCCGGGACGCCGTCTTGGCCAATGATCAGGTGCTCGGGTCGGATGCCAAGTGTCAGGTCTTCCCCTGCCAGGCCATCGCTCTGAACGCGCGGGACCGTTAGCTGGGTATTGGCATCATAGCGGACAACGGCCGCGCCCCCGGTGGCCTCCTCGATCGACACCGGCAGGAAATTCATGCTCGGCGCTCCGATGAAGCCGGCGACAAACTTGGTCTTCGGCGCATGGTAAAGCTCGAGGGGCGGGCCGATCTGCTCAACGCGGCCGGCGTTCAAGACGACGATCTTATCTGCCATGGTCATGGCCTCGACCTGATCATGGGTCACATAGATCATCGTGGCGCCCAGCGTCTTGTGCAGGTGTTCCAGTTCCACACGCATCTGAATCCGCAGGGCCGCATCAAGATTCGACAACGGCTCGTCGAACAAAAAGACATTGGGCTGTTTGACAATGGCCCGGCCGATGGCGACTCGCTGCCGCTGGCCGCCCGATAGCTGTCCGGGCTTTCTGTCCAGGTAGTCCTCGAGCTGAAGAATGCGTGCGGCCTCGGCCACCCGCGCCGCGGTTTCCTGCGGGCTCAGTCCACCGACCCTGAGTCCGAACTCCATATTGGCGCGCGCCGTCATGTGGGGATAGAGGGCATAGGATTGGAAGACCATGGCCACGCCGCGATCGGATGGCGGCACCCGCGTGACATCGCGGTCGCCGATATGCACGGCGCCGCCGGAGATATCTTCCAGACCGGCAATAATTCTCAGAAGAGTCGACTTCCCGCACCCGGACGGCCCGACGAAAACAACGAACTCGCCGTCCTCGGCGGCCAAGGACACGTCGAACAGAACCTGGACGTTACCGTAGAGCTTGTTGGCATTCGCGAGTGTGACTTGCGCCACCCGTGCCTCCCCAGGAATCCGAAATTTGCGCCCAGTCTCTAGGTACCAAGAAAAAAAACAATTGTAAAATAGAAATCACATATGTAATCATGCGAACATAGGGCTCCAGTAAAGGAGCCACGCCATATAACGGGAGGAGATGTTATGACATGGAGATCCTTGCTCGGCTCGCTGGCCTTAGCCGGTGCGCTGCTGGTAACGACGGCGGTCAGCCAAGCCTCCGCGTGGTCTCTCGAAGAGGCTGCTAAGCCCTATGCGGGAACCGAGCTAGAGGTAGTTTTCCTGCTGCGTCCGGGTTATGAGGCGGCCGAAAAAATGTTGCCGGAGTTTGAGAAGGCGACCGGCATCAAGGTCAACATCATCAAACACCCCTATGAGAACGCGCTGGGCGAACAGGTCCGCGACTTCGTCGCCAACGGCGATCTGGATATCGCTCTGATCGATCTAGTCTGGATCGGCAACTTCGCCGAAAACGAGTGGATTTTGCCGGTCGACAAGTTCCTGGCGAACAAGGATCTTGCCGATCCCGATCTCGACATGGACGATTTCTTTCCGCTGGTTCTCAACGCTTTCGGGGGCTGGGACAGCAAGATCTACGGCCTTCCCTTCGACAACTACTCCGGCCTGATGTTCTACAACAAGTGCATGTTGGATGAGGCTGGCTTTGCTGGACCGCCCGAGACCTGGGGCGACTTGAAGGACAAATACGGTCCGGCTTTGACCAAGAACGGAAAGTACGCCTTTGCCCTACAGTCAAAGCGCAACGAAACTCAGTCTGCGGATTCCTTTGCCCGCGTGTTGTGGCCGTTTGGCGGGTCGTTCCTCGACGCCAACTTCAAGTCCAACCTGAACAGCAAAGAAAGCCAGATGGGCCTGAAGTTCCGCCAGGATCTCATGCAGTACATGCCCGAGGGTATTGTTGCGTACGATCATGCGGAAACCGTCAACGCCCTGGCGCAAGGCGATGTGGCCATGATCACCGAGTGGTCGGCGTTCTATTCGACGCTTACCGACAAGAATACCTCCAAGGTCGGTGACTGCCTGGCCATCGCGCCGGAGCCCAAGGGTCCGGCCGGCCGCAAGCCGGCGCTCGGTGGGTTCTCGCTAGCCGTTGCCGCGCAAGCCGACGAAAAGGAGCAGGCGGCTGCTTGGCTCTTCATCCAATGGGTAACGTCCAAGGCCAATGCAACGCGGTACCTGGAGATGGGCGGCGTGCCGGCCCGTCAGAGCGTCTACAAGCAACCCGGCATCGCCGAGAAATACGGTTTTGTAAACGCGCTGGTCGAATCCTGGCAGGACGGCGTGCCGGAGTTCCGGCCGCGCTTTGCCGAATGGCCGACCATTACCGAGATCGTCCAGGAATGGGGCACCAAGATTATGCTCGGCGAGGTTTCCACCGAGGAAGGTGCCAAGGAGATTGGCGATCGCATGGAAAAGGTGCTTGAAGAAGCCGGTTACTACGCCGGCAAAAAACCGCTCGCGCAGTAGGCGGGGTTGCCGAAGGGCAGGTGGGCGCGCAATAGCGCGCCCACCCCCTGGGCGCCGGCGGACCTTGTAAGGGTCACGTGATGCTGCGGTATCAAAACAGGCGTCTGACGATATTCTGGTTTCTCGGCCCGGCCGTTATTAGCCTGCTGCTTGTGGGCATCGCGCCCCTGGTGTTCGCGGTCTATACGTCGTTTCACCGGTATCAGCTTACCAATCTTCGCAGCACGCCGTTCGTCGGCTTCAAGAACTACCTTTTCGTTCTCACCGATGGGGTGTTCTGGGAGGCCATGGGGCGCACCTTCACGTTGCTGTTGATGTCCCTGCCGATCCAAATAGCGCTGGGTATGGGCATCGCGTTGCTGCTGCACAAGCCCGGCCTCGGTTACCTGCGCACACTCACCCGATTGGGCTTGGTCATTCCCATGGCGACGACCTATGCGGTCGTCGGCCTGCTCGGGCAGGTCATGTTCAACATCAAATACGGCGTCATAAACCAGCTCATCGGCTTTCTCGGTGTTTCCCCGATCAACTGGCTCGGCGATTCGACCAACGCCTTCGCCGCCGTCGTCTTCTGGGACATCTGGCAATGGACACCGTTCTGCGCCCTGGTCTTGCTGGCCGGCCTGACCACGGTTCCCGGTGAGGTCGAAGAAGCGGCAAAGCTGGAAACCAAGAACTGGTGGAAGGTCTTGCGCCATGTTCAACTGCCGTTTCTGATTCCCGGTTTGACGGCGCTGTTCATCCTGCGCACGGCGGATACGCTCAAGCTCTTCGATATGGTTTTCACCATGACCCGGGGTGGGCCGGGGTCCGCGACCGAATTGATCAGTCTGCTTATTCAGCGCGTCGGCTTTCGCGCCTTCGATCAGGGGTTGGCATCGGCGCAGGCGATCATTCTGCTAATCCTCACGATTGTCCTGTCGATGCTCTACATCCGTTTCTTCTACAAGGAGGTGGCGCAATGAACCGCCGCGCCATTCCGCTAGGCGATGTTGCGCTGCTACTGCTTATCATCCTGTTTTGTGTTTTTCCCTTCTACTGGATGGTGACCACGAGCCTGAAGACGCAAGTTGTGGCGCTGTCGACACCGCCGGTCTGGGCGTTCGAGCCGACGTTCTCGAACTACACCACGGTTCTGTTCGATGAAAAGGTGGGCGCCAGCTTGATCAATTCGCTGATCGTTGCCGTTTGCACCACGGCCTTGGCACTGCTGCTGGGGACTCCGGCGGCGTTTGCCCTGGCGCGGTTTGAATTTCGCGGTAAGCGGGATCTGTGGTTCTGGTTTATTACCAATCGCATGGTCAGCCCGATTGTGCTGGCGCTGCCGTTCTTTCTGATCGTGCGCAGCTTCAAGATGCTGGACACGCACATCGCCCTGATCCTCATTTATCTCACGTTCAACCTGCCCATCGTGATCTGGATTTGTACGGATCAGTTTCGCTCGATCCCCAAGGATTTGGACGAGGCGGCAGTCCTGGACGGCGCCGGCCCGTTACGGGTTTTCTGGAAGATTTGTTTGCCGTTGGCGGCCCCCGGCGTGGCCGTCTCGGCGATCTTTTCCTTCATCTTCTCGTGGAACGAGCTGATGTTCGCCCTGGTCCTCACGCGCAATGCCGCCAAGACGGCGCCGGCGATGGCTGTTGGCTTCATGGAAGGCTACAACCTGCCGTACGGAAAGATCATGGCAACGAGCACGCTCATCGTCATTCCCGTGGTTATTTTTGCCCTGATCGCCTCGAAGCAACTGGTGCGGGGCCTCACCATGGGCGCGGTCAAATAGTGGTGACCATGGCCAGCGTCGTCGACTTCGATCATGAGGAGCGCTTTCAGGTCCGAGTCGCCTGGCTCTACCACGTCGAAGGCCTGACCCAGGGCGCCATCGCCGATCACCTGCAGGTCACACGCCTCCGGGTAAATCGTGCCTTGCGGGATGCCATGCATAACGGCGTCGTGCGGGTGACCATTCATTCCCGCTATGCGCCCTGTATGGATCTAGAGGCGCACGTCAAAGACCGGTTCGGCCTAAAAGACGTGGCCCTTGCACCAGCCCCTTCGGACGATGCCAACGTCCAACCGCTCGTCGGCTTCGAGCTTGGGCGCTACCTCTCCGCGCTTTTGCAGGAAAGAAGCCTGCGGTTGTTCGGAATCGCCTGGGGTAACACGCTCAACTTCGCGACCCAGGCAATCGCCCCCTTCAAGCGCGAGGATCTGGAAGTCGTCTCGGTCATGGGCGGTCTGCCGACAGGGTCGGACGTCAATTCGTTCGAGATCACCACCCGTCTGGCCGAGCTGTGCGCCGCCAAGCGGACCTATCTCACGGCCCCGCTCTATGCCAGTACCGAACAATCGCGCGATACGATCATGGTGCAGGAGGTGTTCCAAGATGTGCTGACCAAGATCCGTCAGGCGGACGCCATTGCCATGGGTGCCGGCGATATGAGCAAGCGGTCGCTTCTGGTTCGAGACGGACTGCCGAAAGACGTGCAAGTTCGCGACCTGGTTGCCGCGGGCGCGGTCGGAGACATGCTGGGATATTTCATAGACGAGGCGGGGTCTCTGATCGATCATCCCATCAACCGGCGGGTGATCGGCATCGATCCGTTCGAGCTACGATCCATGCCGAATGTGATCTTGGCGGCCGGTGGGCAGCACAAGGTCAAGGTCATCGCCGCGGCGCTGAAGACCGGGCTTGTCGATGTCCTTGTCTCGGATCAACGCACCGCCGAAAGCGTACTCGCCTTCGTGGAGGATTGACCGTAATGGTAAGACTAGGCGCGCATTGCAGCTTGTGGACCGGAAGCTGGACCCGCGAGGCGGCAGAGACCGCCGTCCCCGAAGCTGCCAAGTACGGCTTGCAGGTCGTCGAGATCGCCTTGCTAAATCCGGACGCCGTTGATGTGCCCCATTCCAAGGCGCTGTTCGAAGCGCATGGTGTGGCGCCCACATGTTCCCTCGGCCTGCCGGGACATGCCATCGCACCGCTCTATCCTGCCGAGGCCACCCGGTTCCTCGAAAAAGTTGTCGATACGGCGGCCGCCCTGGGGGCGCGGGTTGTCACCGGCGTCACCTACTCGGGCATCGGCTACAAGACCGGTAAGCCGCCGCAGGAGGCGGAATACGAGGCAATCGCCTCGGCGCTGCGCCTGATTGCGCGGCGTTGCGCGGACCAGGGCATCACCCTGGGGTTGGAGCCCTGCAACCGCTATGAGACCCATCTGGTCAACACGGCGGCGCAGGCTCTCGCCCTCATCCAGCGGATCGGCGAGCCGAACGTGATGCTGCACTTGGACACCTACCATATGAATATCGAAGAGAAGGGTTTTGCCGAGCCGATCGAGCAAGCCGGCCGCGCCCTGCAATACATTCATCTCTCGGAAAGCGATCGCGGCGTCCCGGGCACAGGCACGGTTGATTGGGAGCAGATCTTCCGGGCGCTTGCCGGCATCGGCTTTCAGGGCGATCTGGTGCTGGAGTCGTTCATCGTGACACCGCCGGAAATCGTCGAAGCGTTGTGCATCTGGCGGCCGGTCGCGAAAAGCCGGGAAGACGTGTTGGACCTGGGCCTGAGCTATCTTCGCGACAAGGCGGTGGCCAGCGGCCTCATCGCCGCCTAGAGCGATGTTCAGACGGCGGAATAGCCGCCGTCGATCATGATGGTATCGCCGCAGATCAGATCCGATGCCGGCGAGGCCAGGAACAGGACCAGATCGGCAACCTCGACAGGTTGGCCGAAGCGCCGCAAGGGCGTGCGGTCGATCATCGGCTGACCCTTGGCCGGATCGCCCCAGATCTCTTCGCCCATGGGGGTTAGGATAATGGTCGGGCAGACGGCGTTGGCTTGGATGTTATGGCGCGCCCACTCGGCCGTCATCACCTTGGTCAAGGCGTTCAACCCGTTCTTCGAGGTGGCGTAAGCGCCGTGGTCTTCGATCGCGATCACGCCGGTCTGGGAGGAGATGTTGATGATCTTGCCGGCCCGCTGGGCGATCATCTTGGGCGCTAGCGCCTGGGCCAGCAGGAATGGTGCCCTCAGGTTGATCGCCATAGTCCGGTCCCAATCGTCGACGCTGGCCTCCAACAGCGGCGCCACCAAGGCGACACCGGCATTGTTGACCAGGATGTCGATCGTCCCGAAGTGATCGAGCGCTTGTCCGGCGGCATCCCGCGGCCCTTCGATCGTCGCCAGGTCGGCCTCGATGGTCAGGCACTTTCGCCCGGCATCCTCGACGGCACCGCGCGCCGTCTTCAGGCCGGCCGTATCCCGCGCCACCGCGGCGATATTGGCGCCGGCATCGGCCAGCACCTTGCAGATCTCCAGGCCGATGCCCTTCGACGCCCCCGTCACCAGGGCCCGCTTGCCCTGCACAGAAAATCGCTTGGCCCAGTCAGCCATGAAGTCCCGTCATCCGATCACAGTAGAATCGAATCAACAGAACAAACAACCCACCGCAAAGTGCGCCGACTTTCTGTTTGGCCGTTGCGCGGCGCTATCCCGCTCGGGTGATGGTGGTCACGTTATTCGCATAGGCAAACTTCGGCTGCCATCCACCGGGCCCGCCGGGCAGCATGTCGAGGATGTGCCAGAGGGCGCAGAAGTCGTCGCCCGGCCCGAGTTGCGTATCGGATACCCGCATGATGCGCCCGTCTTGACGCTGAAATGCGGAAAGTCCGGGCATGAAGCCATCGGATGCATTGCCATAACCCATGTCGGCGGCAAACGACGAGCCATCGTGGCTGACCATGGGAAAGACCCAGCCGCGTTTCGCCGCGAACTTACTTTGCACCTCCGGTGTATCGGGGCTGGACATCACGAAGGCGGCGCGGTCGGCAAGATGGTGGTAGATGCCGTTATACCCGTCCGCCCACAGGGTGCAGTAGGCGCACGAGGTGCCCATGTTGTGGACGATAAATAGATCATCCTTATCGCCGAACAATTCGGAGAGTTTCACAGGCCCCTCGGAGGTCTGGAAGACATAGTCTTCGACTTCCTGTGGCTTGATTTCCGCCTGGACCCTTTGCATCTCCTGCCGAATCCCGCTGATGCGGTTCCGATAGTCGTTCATGGCTTTGATTCCATCCGTGTAGTTCATCGCTCTTCTCCTGTCTTGTTGGGGGCCGGTTTCCTGGCCTCGATTTTACCCAGCCAGTCGGCCAGGGCGTCGAACTGTGCCTGCCAATACTCGCTGTACTGATTGATCCAGACGGCCGCCGCATAGATCGGCCCAACTTCCAGCCGGCAGCGGCTGATCCGCCCCGTGCGCTCTTGCTGCACAAGGCCGGCGCGGACCAGCACCTGGATGTGCCGCGAGACGGCCTGGACCGAGATATCAAAGGGTTCCGCCAGCTCGGAGACCAGAAACGCCCCACCGCCCAAACGCGCCAGAATCGCCCGGCGGACCGGGTCCGACAGGGCAAAAAACACCCGGTCGAGCTTCTCATCGGTCAGCTCCGGCGGGAGCTGAGGAATACCGCCGGACGGTGGCAAGGTATGCGTTTCAATCATATCGCCAGATTATCAATCAATTGGTTGATTGTCAACTGATATGTTGATTATTATTTCGGCACTATGCACGGCCTGCTGAAATCGTGGCCCAGGCTGCTAGCCGGGTTGGCCTAGGGACGAACCGTTGCCCGTGCGCCGATATGTCGCTGGCGCCGATCCGATGTACCGTTTGAATGCTTTTGAGAACGTGGCGGTCGATTCGTAACCGACCCGGTCGGCGATCTGGGGAAGGGGGAGACCCTCGGTGCGAAGATAGTACGCCGCCCGGTGCATGCGCCAACGTGCCAGATATTGCATCGGCGCTTCGCCGACGAGCGCTTTGAACCGGCTGGCGAACGCCGAGCGGGACATCCCCACGTTGCGCGCCAATTCGCCAATACTCCAGGCGTGCGCCGGCGCCGCGTGGATCTGTCCCAGAGCTCCGCCGATACGCGGGTCGCGCAAGGCACCCAGCCAACCGGCCTGATTCGGCGGCAGCGATTCGACATAACTCCGGACGACTTGAATGAACAGCACCCCGCCCAGGCGGTCGAGCAAGGCCGCCGAACCCAGCCGTTCGGCCCGAATTTCGGTGGATATCAGTCGCGATGTCGTCTCCAGCCAATCATGGGCGCTATCGCCGCCGCCGCTTATGTGGATGAGCGGCGGCAATTGAGCCAACAGCGGGTGCATCTCGCCGCGGTCAAACGCCAGATGGCCACAGGCGATGGCGGTTACAGCGCCACCGCCGCCACTCCTTATGACATCCGGCTTGCGTGGCGGGTCCCCAACCATGAGATCGGTAAATTTCACCGTCGGCGTCGTCAAATCGCTCTGCAGGCGATGGGTATGCCCATGCGGCATCATGATGAGATCGCCAGTCGCCAGGGGAACCGGCTCGCCGTCCTCCAACGTGATGAATCCGTTGCCGCTGAGGACAATGTGAAACATCGGGGTCGTCAGCCCTTCGGACGATACGCCCCAGGGTGAGCTGAATTCCGCGCGACCCAGGATGGCGCCCGAGAGGTGTACGGCGTGCAAGATATCGCTCAGGACGTCCATGGTTAATATTCCTGACAATCTGTACGTTGCGCCATGAATTTTACCTGATGCGCCATGGAAACGCCACGCCTAGCTGCCCCATATTGGAGTTAACAACTTGGCTCACCGGCGCGGTAAGTGCCCCGTGACAGAACAACAGGAAAGACCGAACGGATGACCGCTGACTGGATGCTTGAGGGCGAGTATTTCGAGGCCTGCAACTGCGATGCCGCCTGTCCCTGCGTCTTCTTGAGCGCGCCCACAACAGGCGAATGCACCGTCTTTATCGGCTGGCACATAGAAAAGGGCGCGTTTGGCGAGACCGATCTTGGTGGGCTCAATGTCGCCCGGGCGATTCATACGCCGGGCCACATGCTGGAGGTTCCTTGGACGGCGGCGCTCTATCTGGATGATAGGGCCAGCGACCCCCAGCGCCAAGCGCTTGCCCGGATCTTCACCGGGCAGGTTGGCGGCAGCCCGTCAAAGCTCGCCTCACACATTGGTAATGATCTTGGCGTGCGCAGCTTGCCGATCAACTTTACGGCCGATGGCAAGAAACGGTCGGTCTCGATCCCCAAGGTGGCCGACATCGAAATTGCGGCCATCGTCGGGCAAGGCGACGGGGACGTAACCATACACGGCCACCCGCTGTGCGTCGCACCCGGCCATGACGCCACGGTGTGCCGGTCGGACCACTTTCGCTTCACCGATCACGGATTGAGCTGGGAGATCAGCGAAAAGACCGGCTTCTTCTCACCGTTCAACTATGCAGGATCATAGCGCATCGCACGATCCTGCCATCCTCACCTATCCCAACTTAAAACAAAGGAGAAAACTGCCATGACGGCTAATGGTAAGGGATTCGAACATCCCGAAAATCTGGTCGAAACCGACTGGTTGGCGCGGCACCTGAACGATTTCGATATGCGGGTCTTCGACTGCACCGTGAGTGCCAAAATGAACCCCGACCCGGAATTGGCCATGACGTCGCCGTTCGTGTTCGAAAGTGGCCGTACGCGCTTCGAGGAAGGACACATTCCTGGCGCGGGTTTCATCGACCTGCTTAAGGATCTTTCGGATAAAACATCCAAGCTCCCGTTCATGGTTCCCTCGGCGCGGCACTTCGCCGATGCCCTGGCCAAGTGCGGCGTGGGCGACGATACGCGGGTCATTCTTTACAGTACCGCCGAACCCATTTGGGCGGCTCGAGTGTGGTGGATGCTACGGGCATTCGGTTTCGACAACGCTGCCATCCTAAGCGGCGGCTGGGCCAAGTGGACCGCCGAAGGGCGGCAAGTGTCGGACAAACCGTGCACGTATGCGCTCGGTCATTTTACGACGCGGTCACGCGCCGACGCTTTCGTCGGCAAGGATGATGTCCTGGCGGCGGTCGGTGATGAAAATGTCTGCACCATCAATGCCCTTCCGGCGCCCGTCTATGCGGGTACCGGCGGCCCCGTCTTCGGGCGCAAGGGTCGGATCGTCGGCAGCGTCAGCGTTCCCTTCGGCTCCTTGCACGATCCAGAGACGGGCGCCTACCTGCCGGCCGATCAGCTGCGGCGCAAATTCGAGGCGGTGGGCGCTGGCAACGCAGAGCGGATCATCGTCTACTGCGGCAGCGGTGTTGCCGCTTCCAGCGACGCTTTCGCTCTGGTCTCCCTGGGGTACGAGAACGTCACCGTTTACGACGCATCTATGTCCGAGTGGGGCCAAGACGCCTCGCTGCCGATGGAAACGGACTAGTGTCTCCAAGCGGCGCAGGACAACAGAAAATGACGGTGATGCACGTGGATTCCGTCGTCAGGCGTGACCGGCGGATCGTGGCGCTCAGCCTCGTGGGCGTCACGATCCTCGCTTGGCTCTATCTTGTTCTTGGAGCCGCCGACATGGACAGCGCAATGGCGCGGAACACCTCATGGGACGCGCGACATCTCGTGCTCACCTTCTGGATGTGGGTGGTCATGATGGTCGGCATGATGCTGCCAAGCGCCAGCCCCATGATATTGATGTTCGCCAGGATCAACCGGGATCACCGGAGTAGCGGCGAGCCCTTTGTGCCGACGGCTGCCTTTGTCGCGGGTTATGTTGTGGTCTGGGCGTTTTTTAGTCTCACCGCGGCAATGGTGCAGTGGGGTTTGTCGAGTTCCGAGTTGCTATCGCCGACGCTGACAAGTACCAACGCCGGCTTCAGTGCCGTCGTCCTTATTGCCGCCGGCGTCTACCAATGGACACCGCTTAAGAACGCCTGTCTGCGGCACTGCCAATCACCCCTGGGTTTTCTTATGACCCGCTGGCGCGCTGGTGCCAACGGCGCGTTTCGCATGGGACTTGCACACGGCATCTATTGTGCCGGTTGTTGCTGGGTATTGATGGCACTGCTTTTTGTCGGCGGTGTGATGAATTTGCTCTGGGTCGCGGTGCTTGCCGGGTTCGTATTGGTCGAGAAGATCGCGCCGCCTAACCCGTGGCTGCCCCGCCTTGCCGGTACGGCCTTGATCGCATGGGGTGGCTGGATGGCGGCGGTATCCTCTTAGGAAATTATGGGAAGCGATAGAATGAACGATATGATCAACGCCGACATGAACGAGTACTGGAACGGCGACGGCGGACACAAGTGGGTGCGCTTCCAGGACAGGATGGATGCTAGCCTCATCCCGTTCGGCCACAAGGCCATGGCGGCAGCGGCTGTTTCAGCCGACGAATGCGTGATCGATGTCGGGTGCGGGTGCGGCGACACCACACTCGAGATGGCGCGTCGGGTGGGACCGGCCGGGCAGGTGCTGGGTATCGATATCTCCGAACCGATACTGGCCCGGGCGCGGACTCGGGCTGCTTCTACGGGGGAGCGCAACGTCACCTTTGAGCGCGGCGATGCACAGATCCACCGATTCGCGCCGGCCGCCGCCGATGTCATGTATTCGCGCTTCGGCATCATGTTCTTCGACGACCCCGCCGCCGCATTCGGAAACCTTCGCCGCGGTCTCAAGCCCGGCGGACGCGTCGCCTTTATTTGTTGGCGGCCGGTCCGGGACAACGAATGGATAAGTCTGTCTCTCGATGTTGTCGCCAAGCACGTACCGCTGCCACCGCCGCCCGGTTCGGAGGCGCCTGGACCGCTATCCTTCAGCGATCCTGATCGTGTGCGCCGTATTTTGACCTCTGCCGGGCTCTCCGATATCGCGATTGAGGGATCGCACACGCCGTTCAAAGTCGGCGGCACCCTTGACGAGGCGGTTGAGTTCTTGACCCAGATGGGGCCGGCAAGCGGCGCGATTGCACAGTCGGACGCGGACGAAGAGACGAGATCCAGAATTGCCGCCGACATGCGCGATGCACTTACACCCTATGACACAGGCCAAGGTGCGGTCATCGGGGCGGCCACATGGATCGTCACCGCGCGCAATCTAAAGGCCGGATGACGACTTATTCTTCGATCTTCGCTACATTTGATGTAATCTGTGAGCCCTAACGGCAGGGTGGCGAGATGCGACGTATATTGGCATTCATTTCGGTTCCTTTCGTGGCGGTCCTGGCTACAAATGCCTGGGCCACTGGCGGGGGAGCGCAAGGGAAAAACGACGGAAATAAGAGCGGCGGCAGTAGTCGCCTTGAGCGTCAGGTCCAGATCGAGACCAGGTTCATCACGATCAAGGCGACGGATTCACGACAATTCGAGATCGATTGGATCGGCCTTAGCGATGGCCGGACGACGTTGTTTGCCGATGCCAGCAAGGGCGTAAGCCAGGAGGATCAGGACCGCCTCAATCTCAGCTTCATCCCGTTTCTTAGCCAAGTCACGGGCAAACGGTACACAGGCGACGATGTCTCCTCACGGACGCGCGTCGGCTCGGCATGGATACTCGATCGCATCCTTTTCGTCGCGTTGGATGGTGGTCTGGCGAGCCTTCTCTCTCCGCCCAAGATCATCGTGTTGAACGACAAATGGGCCTTTGTCACGGCGGCACCGGCGCTGCCCATCGATTGGCCGGACCTGCCGGAGTTTGCCGCTATCGCCGAGAACCCGCCCTTTCGCGACTTCGCCACGCCGAACGTGAGCCTGCAGGAGGCGCAAACCGTCCTCATCGGTGGCTTGGATACTCAGGAGAAGACCGCCGCGGCTAGCCGCGTGCCCGGGCTGGGCGATATTCCCGCCCTCGGCCGCCTGTTCCTCGGCAGCGCACACCAAAGCGATAAGGAGGGGCTGATTATCTTTATCAAGCCCTCCATCATCGTTCCGGACGAATAGGGGACGATACGTAAAATTTGCCGAATTCGTACACGCTGTGAACGCGCAAACGCGCATCATCTTCACATGTGCCGGGGGGTAATTTGGCAATCCGCAAACCGACAGCGGGCGATATCAGCCTGTTGCTCCTTCTCTCGTTTATATGGGCCTCGGCGTTTCTGGCGATCAAAATTGTCGTGCCCGAGACGGGCCCATTCTGGCTGGCGGCCATCCGGGTCGGCATCGGGTTCGTCGTTCTGCTGCCTTGGGCCCTGTCGATCCGCGGCCCGTTGCCACGAACGTCTCCGGAGTGGCGGTTAATTGTTCTCATCATGCTGTTTAACGTCGTCACGCCGTTTCTGTTGATCTCCTGGGCGGAGCTGACGGTCAATGCCGGGGTCGCCTCGTTGTTGATGGGGTCGGGGCCTCTCATGGCGGTAGTCGTTAGCCACTTCGCGACCCGCGACGATCGTATGTCGGCAACGAAACTGTCGGCCGTAGCACTCGGGTTCTCGGGTATTCTGGTGATTGTGGGCTGGGAAACGATGGCTCGTCTGGGCGACAACTTGCCGGGCCAGATCGCGGCACTTTTGGGCGCGGCATGTTACGTGACCTCGGGCGTTCTCGTGCGAAAGCTCGATCGGGTGCAGCCCCTGCACCTATCGGTTCTCGTGCTCTTTCTGGCATCGATTGTTCTGGTGACCCTGGCCCTGGTGGTAGACGGCGTTCCCGACCACCAGATTTCGGTCGAGGCTTGGATATGGCTCATTTATTTGGGCGTTTTCCCGACAGGTCTGGCCTATTTCCTGCGCTACGGCCTGATCCGCAAGGTCGGGCTTTCCACTTTTTCGATCGGCGTCAATCTTATCCCGGTTTTCGGGGTCGGGCTCGGCGCCATCGTGCTTGGCGAGCCGATCTCCGCGCAGACGGCCTTGGCGCTGCTTCTCGTCGTATCCGGGTTGTTTGTGGCGCGCAACGGACAGGCAATCTTTTTGCGACTCAAGGGTCTCGCCAGGCCAAGATAACCGGACCTTTAAGGCCTTTTGTTCGGCTGCTCCTCCGTCGCTTGCGTCTCCTGCACCAACCAGTCGGCAAAACGTTGGGCCGTCGGTCTGGCGAAGCCGGCGCAGCGGGCAACGACCGCGAAGGTGTGCAGCAGAGGCAACGGTATGGTCATTGTTAAAGTTTAGCAGAGCTAAATTAACGGGCTAGCGAATTCGTTTCTCCGAGTCCGTGCATCCGTGCAGAATTGCAACCAGGTGAATTTGGTTTTGGGGCCAACACTATGACGACGCAGCGGCATTCGGCGCTTTTCCCATGGTTCCTGGTGAGTTTCGGGTTCCTGGCCCTGGCGCTGGCGTTTTCCGCCCGCGCCACGCTGAGCCTGGTCATGCCGCTTTGGGAGGTCGAGTTGGGCTGGTCCCGCAGCTATGTTTCCAGTGTTGGGGCGGCGGCATTGATTGTGATGGCGATAATTGCGCCGTTGGCCGGTCGGCTGGTCGACCGTCATGGGCCACGGGCGGCGCTCAGCGTCGGTTTGCTGGCATTGGCCCTCGGCAGCTTCATGGTCGCGGGAACGAGCAACCGCATCGTTTTTCTACTTGGCTTTGGTTTGGTCTCGGCTGTCGGTTTCGGCATCGTCGCAACGCACGTGGTCTCAACCGCCGTGGCGCGGGTGTTTGAACGGAATCGGGGATTGGCCATCGGTGCGGCGACCTCGGGTGCCACCGCCGGCCAGTTCGTCATTGTGCCGTTGATCGCGGCCGTTCTGGCGTTCGCCGGATGGCGGTGGAGTTTCGTGGGGCTCGGGCTGGCCTCAATGTTTTTGGTCCCGGTGCTTTGGCGCCTGTTGGCGGGTGTCAGGGTGACGTCATCGGCGGCGGCGGACGAGACGGTACATCCCAGCCTTCTCTCGGATATGGCCGGTCTTCTGAAACGGCCGGCTTTTCATGCGCTGTTTTGGAGCTTTCTCCTGTGCGGTTATACGACCACGGGGGTGATCGAGACGCACTTCCTGCCCTATGCCTCGTTCTGCGGTTTCGCGCCGCTACCCAGCGCCACCGCCTACGGCCTACTTTCCGCTGTGAATATGGTGGGCATGATCGCGGCCGGGTGGTTGACCGACCGGATGAATCGGCCGTTGCTCCTGGCGATCATCTATGTGCTTCGGGCCTTCACCTTCATATTGCTCATGAACATCGGTGCCAATCTGGAGTTGCTGATACTTTTTGCCACGCTATTTGGAGCGGTCGACTACGCAACCGTGCCGGTTACCGCGAGCTTGGCGGCAAGCCATCTGGGCATCCGCGTCATGGGTCTTGCCATGGGCATGATCTCGGCTGGGCATTCCATCGGCGGCGCTGCCGGCGCCTTCCTTGGCGGTTATGTGTTCGATCTCACGGCGGCTTACGACTGGGTGTGGTCCAGCTCGCTGGTGCTTGCCGGCCTGGCTGGCGTCATCGTGCTGCTGATCCCGGATCGCCGGACCGGCATCCCTGCGGAAGCTCCCGCGTAAACCGGCTAGGCGCGCACCATCTCCGGCAAGGTCGTGGCCGGCGGTGTGTTGCGGCTGCGTTGGGTGCGCGGGATGCCGTCGATGATGGTCATGCCGACGCCCGGCAGATCGCCTAACTGAACGCTGTGTAATATATCCTTGCCGGCGGAATGCTGCGCCTTATCCAGCAACACGAAATCGGCGCTGCGGCCCACCTCGATCAGGCCACAATCCAGATCGCGCATGCGGGCGGTATTGCCGGTGGCAAAACAGAAGGCGATCTCCGCCGGCACGTCGCCTAGACTGGAGAGCATGGCGACCATGCGCAAGATGCCCAGCGGCTGCACGCCCGAACCGGCCGGCCCGTCGGTGCCCAGGATTACGCGCTCCAACTGCTTCAACTCGCTGGCGGTGCGCAAGGCCAGAAGCGCCGAGCGTTCGTTGCCGTTATGGACGATCTCGATGCCCCGCTCGCATTGCGAGCACAAGCAGACGATCTGATCGTCCGGCAGGGCCGTATGGCCGCCGTTGATGTGGCCGATGATGTCCGCATCCGCCTCCAGCACCACGTCCTTGTCAATCAGGCCGGAGCCGGGAATGGACGGTCCGCCGGTGTGGATAGTGCTTTGAATGCCGTACTTGCGCGCCCAAGCGACCATCTTTTTCGCCTCGTCGCCGGCTTTGACGCTGCCCAAACCGACCTCGCCCAACAACGTCACACCGGCCTCGGCCAGATCTTTGAAATCATGCTCTTCCATGCCCTGTTCGATGACCGGCGCGCCGGCGTGCACCTTGACCCCGTTGGGACGGAAGTTGGCGAAGCAGCGCTGTGCTGTGATCGCCATGGCCTTCAGGCCGACGATATCCTTGGGCCGGCCGGGCATGTGCACCTCGCCGGCGGAGATCATGGTGGTCACACCGCCGTGCAACGAACTATCGATCCAGTTGAGCTGGCTTTGCCGCGGCGTCCAGTCGCCGGCGACCGGGTGCACGTGGCTGTCGATCAGCCCCGGACACAAGGTAACGCCCTTGGCATCCACTACTTTATCGGCGCTGTCCACGTCGCAGTCGGCGCGGGTGCCGATGGCGGTGATGCGTCCGTCCTTGGCGAGCAGGGTATCGGCACCGAGGATCGGCTTGCCGAGATCGCCAGAGAGCATCAGGCCCACATTGACGATCGCTAATGTTCCGGGCGCTAATGTTCCGGGTTTTTCCGAACTTGCCGGTGCCGCCATGGAAACCTCCTTGATCGCATTCGAGTGCCCGCCATCTTGACAGAAAAACGGGCCGCCGATATCGTTTTGTATACAAAAGAATAAGCCGGGTGTCGCGTGAGAAAGTCCGGCGGCAAAAAAAGGCGCTCATAGTGCAGCCGTACGACCGTCCCGAGACAATAGAGTCGGCCCTCGCGATCTTGGCGCAGCATCCGTGCACCATCATTGCCGGTGGCACCGATGTGTATCCCGCCTTGGCCACGGCACAGGCGTGGGGCAAGCCCACCCCCGCGCGCATTCTCGATATCAGCGCGTTGCCCGGCCTCGACCGCATCTTCGAGACCGATGACGCATTCCGATTTGGCGGCCGCGTCACCTGGACGCAAATTCTTGACGCCCGCCTGCCCGATTGGTTCGACGTCTTGCGCCTGGCGGCGCGCGAGGTGGGCGGTGTGCAGATTCAGAATCGAGGTACGGTTGCGGGCAATGTGTGCAACGCCTCGCCCGCCGCCGATGGTATGCCGGCGCTCATAGCCCTCGATGCCCAGGTGGAGTTGACCAGCCACGATGGTCGACGGCAGCTACCGCTCGCCGATTTTGTCACCGGCAATCGCAAAATCGGTCGCAAGACGAACGAGTTGCTCACCGCCATCATCATTCCAAAACGCAAGCTGGCGGCCCGTTCGCATTTTCTCAAGCTGGGCGCCCGGGAC
>JAJFGP010000086.1 GCA_021776055.1 Kiloniellaceae bacterium | reverse complement strand
TCTCCGCCGAATTCCCTGTTTAACAGGGAAAATACAGGGAATTTTCGCGAACCACGGCCGATTGAAGCCCTCGCGCACAGCGTAACTCTCGGATATTCCTGTTCATTCTGTCCAAATTCCCTACACATTTGAACAGGGAATTTATTTGGCCGATCAGGGAATTTTCTCGCGATAACAGGGAACAGGCTCATGGAGTGGATCCTAGACCTGCCGCAACGACAGCGAAAAGCGGACATACATCATCACCGCTAGGCGGATAACTTCGGGCGATGTCTTGAAATAGCGGAACGGGTTTCTCATCCACCGACGCTACGGACTTCCCTTACCTGCCTCAAGCCAATTTGCTCTGACATCGCCGTTTTGACGATTTCTGAAAGGCAAAGGCTGCCGTTTGCTTTTCCGGCAACAATATCCATCTCGTCGCCGTGCTTGGTTATCCACTGGCAAGCAATCGGAAGTCCGCATTCCGATACGCCAATTGGCGTTGCCAATGCGGGATGCCCGGTCACGTTGAACGCAATTCGTGTCGAACTGCGCTCGTAAAGCTCCATGTCGACGCGATCATCAACCCGTGCTGGCGGTCGAGTTCCCGTTGTCGTCAAAAGCACATCAGTCACAGAAAGCACTTGGTCCACTGCCATTCGCATCTCGGCAGCGTCTTCTAAAGCTGCCTGATAGTCTGCTTCAGAAATCGAGGAACCCTTCATCAGATCCGCATAAACTGGGGAACCATAGGATTCAGGTCGCACCGCCAGCTGCTTCTTGTGAATGTGAAACGCCTCATAAAGCAGGATGCACCAGCCGATTTCGTTAAAGCGGGATAGCGACGGCAATTTCACATCCACCAGTTCGGCGCCCACCGCTTTGAGGGTACCTTCTGTTTCCGCCATCGCGGTACGCACATCGGCATGAGCGTCCTGATCCTCGTTCCAGAAATGGCGAATGAGGCCGATTTTCAATGGTCCGCCACGTGAGCGAACTGGTTGAACCAATCTCGGCGCAATAACCGATGTGACCGCAGCAATATCATCAACTGTTCTTGCCAACGGACCAACCGTATCCAAGGTCGCCGACAAGGGAAAAACACCCTCCGTCGAAACCGCGCCGTATGATGGTTTTAGGCCAACAAGACCGGTTGCAGCGGCTGGGTCTCGAATAGAACCACCCGTGTCCGTCCCAAGAGAAAAAGGGATAAAACCAGCGGCGACCGCAACCGCAGAACCGTTAGAAGACGATCCCGGCGTGTAATCTGGATTTAACGGATTCCTCGTCGGCGACCAGGGAGAGTTCGAGGGCGCATCACTAAGTGCAAACTCCGATAGTGCGGTTTTTCCGACACAAATCGCACCCGCTGCATCTAGCAGATCAACAATTTTGGCATTGCGTTCCCTAGGAAGTAGTGGCATTGCCCGCGAATGGCAGGTGGTTGGCTCTCCCGCGACATCGATGATATCTTTTACAGCGTACGGAATGCCAAATAACGGAGGCAGAATATCTTTGCTATCCCGGTTGTCGCGAAATATTTTCGCTTTCCCCCGGGCGGTTTCTGCCATCACATTTGTGAACGCGTTGAATGAGCTATCGTCTGATTCAATATTTGAAAGACAAGCATCAACGACTTCCACAGGGCAAAGATTGCCCAGTGAAATTGCATCCCTCATCTCGATCAAAGAGAGGGCTGATATGTCGGATATGTCTGCCAAATTCCTTCCGATCAATAAGATGACGTATCATCGCCATCAAGGTTGTGAACCTCATCGCCTTTGATCGGTGGGTTGAAGACACTGATCAGACGCATATCGGTGAAGGCACGCAAACGGTGTTTGTCATGCTTATCGAGCGCATAGACGACACCCGGCTCTATTGGCCATGCGTTGCCGTCCATATCTTGAATTTCGCCTGAGCCCTCAAAGCAATAGCAAGCTTCCAGGTGATTGCGATATTCGATGATGATGTCGACACCCTTCGGTATTTCCGTGTCCGTCAGAGCGAAACCCATGCCGTCACGCTCCAGCAACAGCCGGCGGCTTTGCCCCTGTCCCCAATTCACGTCGCGTTCTGTACTTTCGATCTCTTTTAGTGACCGGACGATCATGGCTGTCTCTTTCAGGTGACTTCAGCAAATGCGCGGATGGGAAAAGCGGCGGCTTCACGCACTTTCAAAGGGATAGCAAAGAAGCGGAACGACTTCGTGTACAGCTGATCTAAGCCACACAGGTTCTCAACGATATGAATGCCGTTTTTCAGGAACCATGTATGGGCGGGGCGTTCGAGGTCTTGAGACCAATCAGCATTCAGTGCGTCGACGCCAAACAGGGAAATGCCAGAGTCCTGAAGATGCTGAAGCCCGCTCCGGTCCACATGTGGGAAACTATAGTAGGCTTCCGCACCCCAATGTTTGTCCCAACCGAAATTGATTAGGACCGCTTTACCCTTCAGCTCCGTCGTTGAAGGAAAATCTGTTGCCGTTAACGGTTTATCTTGATCGCAATGTCGGGCATCGATCACAACACCCTCTGCCACCAGACTGGAAATAGGGAGAGAGGCAATATCGCCAAGACCGTCATGGCGGTGCCGCGGTGCGTCCATATAGGTGCCGATGGATGTCTGAAAACTGACCTCGGTAATCTCGAAGGACGCCTTGCCGCCATAGTTCGGTTTGGATTCTTCATGAGTAAGGAATGGTCTGATATGAGCGGTAAATTCCGTCATTTCGCCATCCTTGTTCTTCATTCGAAAGCCGGGCATGCCATCTTCGAAAGTCTGTGTCAGGTCAATAAATTTTCCCATTCGTTACTTCCCTCAGCGCAGCACAAATGGATCGGGCATACTTTCAGCAAGGCTGAGCCAGACACATTTTGTTTGTAAGTATTGGTCCATAGCGTCTTGGCCACTTTCTCGACCGATGCCACTACGCTTGTAGCCGCCAAATGGCGCCATGAAACTTACTGCGCGATAAGTGTTCACCCAGACCATGCCTGAGCGAAGACGGTCCGCCATCCTGATTGCGCGTTTTGTGCTTGAAGTCCAAACTCCGGCTGCCAACCCATACATGCAGTCATTTGCGATCGCGAGAGCTTGGCTTTTATCCTCGAACGGAATGATCGACAAAACCGGACCGAAAACCTCTTCTTGTGCGATACGCATGTCGTTCGAAACGTCGCCAAAAATCGTAGGCTCAACGAACAGGCCATTTGATAGTTCTGTACTCTTTGGAATCCCGCCCCCCAACAAACAGGTCGCCCCCTCACTTGAGGCTATGTCGATATAGGACAAGACCTTTTCGCGATGGGGTCCCGTTGTTATCGGTCCAACCTGCGTATTGAAATTCATCGGATTTCCAAGGCGGGCTGATTTCGCAAAATTGACAACCTTCTCGGACACTTCTCTATATATGCTCTTTTGCACAAGAAGACGGGATCCGGCGATACAGGTCTGCCCTGAAGCTGCAAAGATGCCAGCGATGGCGCCGCGGACTGCATCATCAATCTTTGCATCGTCAAAGATGATGTTGGGTGACTTGCCGCCGAGCTCCAAGGTTACATGCTTTATCCCTTTTGCTGCCGACGAATAAACCGCTGCGCCAGTATCATCGCCGCCGGTAAAAGCAATTTTTGTAACTTTCTGATGTTCAACAAGAGCGAGGCCCACATCGGCACCAAACCCAGTGATCGTGTTGACAACGCCATTCGGAAAACCTGCCTCTTTGAACAGGTCCATCAAGGCGAGTGTGGAACAGGAAGTAAACTCCGACGGTTTAATGACTACCGTGTTGCCGGCAGCGAGTGCCGGCGC
>JAJFGP010000085.1 GCA_021776055.1 Kiloniellaceae bacterium | reverse complement strand
GGGCGGGGATGACCCTGATGGTTCACTCGTCCCTTAGCAAGATCGGTTGCGTCGTCGGCGGGGCGCCCGTGGCGGTGGCCGCTCTGATCGATCAGCTAGGAGACGATGGGACATTGGCGATGCCCGCGGCCACGCCGGAATGTACCGATCCGGCAACCTGGACCTCGCCGGCCGTTGCCGAAAAGTGGTTGGAGGAGGTGCGGGACCACCAACCGCTCTTCGATGCTCGAACGACGCCCACGGCGATGGGTGTTATTCCCGAGACTTTTCGCAACTGGCCCGACACATTGCGCAGCGACCACCCGCTGACGTCGGTCTGCGCGCGCGGCCCGCAGGCGCCGGGCGTCGTTTCAGAGCACGCTCTATCGTTTTCCGAGGGCCGGGGCACACCGTTCGAGAAGCTCTATAACCTTGAGAGTTGGATATTGCTGCTCGGCGTCGGGTTCAATCGGTGTACGGCGTTGCATTTCGCGGAATGCCTTGTCGAGAAAAGGCGCACGATGACCCATCGGTTTGCCGTAATGGATGCCGGCCAAAAAACCTGGATTGAAGTTCCCGATGTGGCCGATGACAACAGCGCGCACTTTCCCGCGGTCGGGGAGCAATTCGTGGCCACCGGCAAGGCGGTCGTCGGCCAGGTAGGCGAAGCGCAAGCGACACTCCTGCCCATGCGTGATCTGGTCGAATTCGCAACGGCCTATTTCGAACGCGAACTTTGAAGCTGGAGTAAGCTATGGACTTGACCGTACTTAGCGTCTTCGTGGTCGCGGCTCTGGTGGTCGCGGCAGCGCCTGGGCCGACCGTTTTGCAGATTTTCTCGCATTCCATGAATCCTGACCCGTTGCGTCCGGCTAGCCTCATCGCTGGATCGATTTTTGCGAATGCCGTGATGGTATTGGCCACGGTTCTTGGCGTTAGTGCCGTGATCGTCGCGTCGCAATCGGCATTCAACGTGCTTCGCTGGCTCGGCTCCGCCTATCTGTTGTATCTCGGCGTGCACTACTGGCGTATGCGCGCGGGTGCCTTGGACGCGTCGAGTCGATCCGTCGCTAAGCCCTACCGGCTCTTGTTCTTACAGGCGGCTCTAACCTCGCTCACCAATCCGAAGGGGCTCGTGTTCTACATCGCCTTCCTTCCCCAATTCGTATCGCCCGGTGTGGATGCGCATATGCAACTCGCCTTTTTGGGGGCGATCTATGTTGGGCTCTGTTTGATCGTGGATACCGGGTATGCCCTTGCCGGACGAGCGTTTTCCGGCCTGGTCATGACGGCCGGTGCGGTGCGACTGAAGAACCGCATCGTCGGCACGGTTCTTATCGGCGCCGGCCTGTCGCTTTTGAGGTATGAGCGGGCGTGACCTTCCAAACGCCAGTCGTCGCAGATAATTCGATTATTCTAGAAATATAGTTGACTCGGGCGGCGGACCTGGCTAGGGTAGGAGCTATGCAAACTGCTCATGCCGCCCGCTGTCTGGAGAAGCTGGGAAATGCCACCCGGCTGGAGATATTTCGGCTATTGGTCCGGGCCGGGAAGGAGGGGCTTTCGGTCGGAGAGATCCAGGACCACCTGGGCATTCCAGCCTCGACCCTGTCGCACCATCTGGCGCACTTGGTCAATGTTGGCCTGGTGCATCAGGCCCGCGAGGGGCGGGTGCTGCGCTGTACGCCCGATTTTGCGTTGATGGACAAAGTGGTCGGCTTTTTGACCGAGCAGTGTTGCGCCGGTGTTGCCTCGCCAAGGCGTCGGCGCAAGGCGAGCTGACTAACCTCAGTCATGAACGGCCAGACCCTGATGTATATGAACCTATCGTTTTCACTCGTTAGTTCTATTATTCTGGAATAGACGAATGACGGATATCATCGAATCCCCAAGATTACAGGAGCCTCGTCGCGGTGGGCTGGCTTCGCTCGTGTCCGAGGCGATTGCCCGCCTTCGCCGGGCCGACCGGGTATGGCTGGCGCTGGGCGGCTTGTTTCTTGTGTTGCTCGTGGTCGACCTAGACCAAGCTGCTGATAGTGCAGTCTTCACCCTGCGTGCTTTTGCTTGGATCTTCCCGTTCCTGGCGGCTTCGGTGCTGCTGGCTGCCTGGCTCAAGGCGGCCGGGGCCGATCACATAATTGGTGCCAGTGTCTCTCGCGCACCGGGCTTGGCCATCGTCATCGCGGCGGCGGCGGGGGCGTTCTCGCCGTTTTGTTCGTGCGGCGTGGTGCCGCTTATCGCGGCGCTTCTCGCCGCCGGGGTGCCCTTGCCGGCGGTGATGGCCTTCTGGATAGCCTCGCCGCTGATGGACCCGGAGCAGTTCATCTTGATGACGGCAACGCTGGGCATTGGTTTTACCCTGGCGAAAACCGTCGCGGCGTTTGCGCTTGGCCTGGCGGCCGGGGCGGCGACCTGGGCGGTGCAGGGTGCCGGGGCCTTTGCCGCGCCGTTGCGGCCGGGGATCGGTTGCGGCGGATGCGGCACAGCGGCGCTGGCGCCCATGCCGTTGCGCTGGGCGTTCTGGCACGAGGCGGATCGGCGCGGCCTGTTTGGCGCCGAGGCACGCAGCGTGTCGCTGTTCCTGGCGAAGTGGCTGTTGCTGGCTTTTGCTATCGAAAGCCTAATGACCGTCTGGTTGCCGGCGGAGGTGATCGCCGCGAATCTGGGGGGCGATGCCGCCTTTGCCATTCCGCTCGCCGTCGCCATCGGGGTGCCCGCCTACCTCAACGGCTTTGCGGCGATTCCCTTGGTGGGCGAGTTGATGCAGATGGGCATGGCGCCGGGCGCCGCACTGGCCTTCTTGATCGCGGGCGGCGTGACCAGCCTGCCGGCATCCATGGCGGTCTTCGCCCTGGTCCGTCGGCCGGTCTTCCTCTGGTACTTGGTGCTGGCGGCGCTCGGGTCGCTGGGTGCCGGCTTTGCCTATCAGGCGGTGTTGGCCGTGTAGGCAGGCAGGGCGGCGGTTTCCCGGCCGAACACGTTGGCGAACTCGGCGCGCAGAGCGCCGTCTACCTCCGGCAAGCTGACCGGCAAGCCGAGATCGACCAGCGAGGTCACCCCATAACCCGTGATGCCGCAGGGCACGATGCCGGCGAAGTGGGACAGATCGGGCTCCACGTTCAGCGAGATGCCGTGATAGGTGACCCAACGGCGCACGCGCACGCCGTTGGCGCCGATCTTGTCTTCCTTGCCGCCATCTCGCTCGACCCAGATGCCGACCCGGCCCTCGCGCCGGACACCGCGCACATTGAAGCTGGCGAGGGTGGCGATCAGCCACGCCTCCAGATCGCGCACATAGCCGCGCACGTCGCCGCCGCGCCGTTGCAAGTCGAGCATTACGTAGGCGACCCGTTGTCCCGGACCGTGATAGGTGTAGCGGCCGCCGCGGCCGCTGCGATAGACCGGGAAGCGGTCGGGGGTGAGTAACTCGTCCGGATCGGCGCTGGTGCCCGCGGTATAGAGCGGCGGGTGTTCCACTAGCCAGACCATCTCCGGCGCGGTGCCGGTCCGAATGGCGGCGACCCGATCCTCCATCGTGGCGACGGCGAGCGGGTAGGGGACCAGCGTCTCCTCTATGCGCCATTCGATGGGGGAGTGCTGGATTTCGGGCATCTCGTGGTATCCGTTTGATACGCATCGGCTTGCGATTGTCGGGGGGGTCTGCTAATTCCGAACCCACCGACGGGAAACAATACGGCAAGGTCAGGGTTGGCGCCAAGCTACACGGTTGTGAACGCAACGAAAGACGCCAAGCGTCAAAGCGGTCACTAAGTGTGGCCCTGTTCGGGCCCGCTGGCCACACGCTGCGGGCCTTTGTTGCGAGGGGAGAAAGCGATGGCACAGGATTTTACCGAAGCGGCGCTCTCCTATCATCGCCTGCCCAGGCCCGGTAAGCTCGAGGTCACGGCAACTAAACCCCTCGCGAATCAGCATGATCTAGCCCTGGCCTACTCGCCAGGCGTGGCCGCGGCATGCGATGCGATCGTCGCCGATCCGGCCGAGGCCGCCAGCCTGACGGCGCGGGCCAACCTGGTCGCCGTGATCACCAACGGCACCGCCGTGCTCGGCCTGGGTGCCATCGGGCCACTGGCCGCCAAGCCGGTCATGGAAGGCAAGGCGGTCCTGTTCAAGAAATTCGCCGGCATCGATGTCTTCGATATTGAGGTGGCCGAGGGCGATCCGGACAAGCTGGTCGATATCATCGCCGCGCTGGAGCCGACCTTCGGCGGTATCAACCTGGAAGATATCAAGGCGCCGGAATGCTTCGAGGTCGAGCGCCGTTTGCGCGAGCGCATGAAGATCCCGGTTTTCCATGACGATCAGCACGGCACCGCAATCATCGTCGGCGCAGCTGTACTGAACGGTTTGAAATTGGCTGGAAAGAACATTGCAGATGTAAAAATCTGCACGTCCGGGGCCGGTGCCGCAGCCATCGCCTGTTTGAATGTTTTGATCAGTCTGGGCGCCAGGCGGGAAAACATCTGGGTCGGTGACCGTGAAGGACTTGTCACCAAGAGCCGCTCATCAAATGCCGACAGGTGGAGAGCCGCCTTTGCGCAGGAAAGCGATGCCGAAACCCTGGCCGAGGTCATGGATGGCGCCGATGTGTTTCTAGGTCTTTCGGCCGCAGGTGCGTTGAAGCCGGAAATGTTGACCAACATGGCGAAAAATCCGCTCATTCTGGCTCTGGCCAATCCCACACCGGAAATCATGCCCGAACTGGCCAGAGAAGTGCGGCCCGACGCTATGGTTTGCACTGGACGGTCCGACTATCCCAACCAGGTGAACAATGTTCTTTGTTTTC
>JAJFGP010000084.1 GCA_021776055.1 Kiloniellaceae bacterium | reverse complement strand
GGCAAAAAATACGGCGAAGCGGAATGACAGGCGCCGCCACCCCTGCTGATCCATGGCCCAGGCCGTGCCGAACAACGGTTTGAGCAAAGGGCGGCCCAGGGCAAGGCCGCCAAACAGCACGGCCGAGAATAAACCCTCAATAATGGTCGGCTTCATCTTGATGAAGGTCTCGTCGTTCAGCCACAGAGTCAGGCCGCCGAAAACGCCGACGATGGCGGCCGTCATCAACGGCACCCAAGCCAGGCGCCGCACCATTGCAAACGAGAGCGCCAAGACCGCGGCCGTCGCCGCCATCAGCGCCCCGGTGGCCGTCATGAGGCCGAACATCAAATAGGCGGCAAAAAAGACAGCGATCGGTCCGTAGTCGACAACCGGCTTGAGCCAAACAGGTCCACGCTTTTCCACTTAATCCATCCGCTTCTTCGCCGTCGTCGCCGGGCCACCACGGGCACCCTAACGCACTCCGCCCATGGGGACAAAACGCGGCGAAACCGACGGCCTTACCCACAGCAGGTTATGTTGCCCTTGGGGAGCGCGCCCACAAGCTGCTATTCTCAAGCTTGGTCATGGTGATCGCACAACGTTGCGTTTGATGGGTTGTGGGTGGCCCAAGGGGAAGATATGTCCAAACTGAACGGCACAGGCGCGGGGTGGGCCGGCGTAATAGCAATGCTGGTTCTTGCCGCCCCGGCTCAGGCGGAGCCGGACAAACCTGCGGCCAATGAAGTTATCGGCTATGCCAACGCGGAGCGTAGCGGTGCGACCACGTCTTGGACTTTGGCCGAGGGTGTGCCCTACCTTTTCGTCCCCTCCATCGGTGCCAAAACCGTGGCGGCGGTGGACACCGGCGCCGGCGTCGGCGCGGTTCTCTTTCAGCGCCCTTATTTCGAAACCCACGATACCGGCTGCACCCCGGCGCTGGGCAGCGATGCCCGCCCGGATCTCAAATGGCGCGGCGCCACCGCCCGGTTCTCGCCGCCGGTCGAGCCTCAGGTTAGCGATACCGCCGGCAGTGCCGAAGCCGACCGCGTCGCCTCTCTTATCGTCTATCGCAAGGATTTGGGGCCGCCGCCGGGTGCCCTCCTTCTGAACCGCCGGCTCACCCTTGGGTCGCCGTGCCGCCAAGGCATCCACAAAACATTCTTCGACCGGATGTTCGTGCCCTTCGCCGCCCCGCCCGAGCCAGCGCGCTGCTACAATCTTGCGGGCACCCATCCTCAAGATGGCGGCCCCCAAAACAGCGGCAAAGACATCAGGATCAACTTCACTTCGGCCGATCGGCTGGTGATCATGCAGCCCGCCGATCTCGACAATCGCTACCGCAACATTCGGCATCGATTCCGCGTGACCCTGTATGATGGCGACGGCTGCCGCGGCGGCGCCGGGGAGTTCCGCAGCACGGGGCAGGAGTCCGGCGACATCAAGCTTGCCCAGATGGGTCTGCGCGACCGGGTGCGATCGATACGGATCGTCTATGAGGGCGGTCCGCTTGCCCCTTATTACGCGGTACCGGCCGCAACGCCGGTCGCCGCCAAGAGCCCAGCACCGCAACCCGCGCCAGCCGCCGCCGCTCCTACTCCAGACGCGCCTGCCCCTGTCGTTGCGGCCCCCGTCGTTGCGGCCCCCGTCGCGCCCGCCAAAGCCGCTCTAGCCGAGGTAACGCCCCCTGAAGCGGTCCCTGCCGAGGACAAGGTCATCGCCAAGCCGGCACCCCCTAGTCCGTTGCCTAGCCCGGTGCCCAGTCCACCAGCCACCAGTCCACCAGCCACCAGTTCACCGGCCAGCCAATCGGCGGCGACAATGCCGAGTGACGTGGTCGTGGCCGCGCCGGCGCCATCCTCGGATAAGCTCCAAGAAGCGGTCGCGCCACCAAGAACGCCGGCCACACCGCTGCTGGCCGCCCTACCCGCGCCCCGCCTGACACTGCCGACGCCGAAGCCGGCCGCGCCGGCACCGGCGGCTGCCGACAAGACCTTCGAGTATCCCGTGCATGATATCTATCGACTCAACTTCTGCTTGCGTTGGGGCGAGGACTGCGGCGAACCGGCGGCAACCGCCTGGTGTAAGGCGCAGGGCTTTACGAAAGCCAGCGCCTGGAAGGCCGACAAGGATATCGGCGCGCTCTTTCCGACTATCGTACTGACGGACAAGCGGGTCTGCGCTCAGGGTCCGTGCGATGGATTCGAAGAGATTACCTGCAGCAACTAACATCCATTGGCCGTAACGGGGTATATAAAATACAGCCTATAATAGAAAAACCATCCGGCTCTGGCGGTTCAATCCTTAACACTTTCTCAAGGGCGTTTAGCCGAGAATGGGGGATCGAAACCTAATTCAGGGAGCCCAAAACGTGTCGCATGTATCCAACCCCGCCATTGAGGAGCGGGGAGCGATCCGAGAGCCGAGCGAGCGCAAGCCCCGACTGACGCGTCGTGAGACAGCCCGTATCTCGAACGAATCCTTCCTGAATCACTATTTCAAGCGCTTGAACCCGGCGGTCGCGGACTCCTTCACGCCGGAACAGCGCGATGCCATCATGATCATGTTCGGCGCGCGCGAGATCGCCAATCATTCCCTCGAGATTCGCCGGTCGATTCCCTTCGGCCGGCGCCGTTTCTATCTGGTTCTTCTGGTAGGCCCCGAGCGGCGCCACTTCGTGCGCCTGCACGGCCAGGGCGCAGTCTCGCGGCCGTTCAATATCCTTTTCTATCTTGGCGCCGCCGCACTGATCTTAGCACCTGTCCTGGCCCTCCTTCTGTACGGTACCGGAATCTAGGACTCGACCCCGGTGTCCCGCCGGCGGCCGCTGGCACCCATGCGCTGGTTTCGGCTATGGTCGCCGGATGCGGCCGTTGCAGCCAATACGTGCCGCCGCATGAGCGCGGCAGGCGATGATCCCGTCCCCTTGGGACCTCTTGCGCAATTGCTCACGCGGGGCGTCGGGCGGGCCTTACGCGATTTCGGGTATGTGTCCTTAAGCGAATTCACGTTGCGCTCGCGGCGCCGCGTCGACGTCATTGCCCTGAACCACAGCGGCGCCATTGCCATCGTCGAGGTAAAATCCTCTATCGAGGACTTCCGCGCCGATCATAAATGGCGCGACTACCGGGCCTATTGCGACCGGTTCTACTTCGCCGTACCGCCGGACTTTCCGCGCCAAGTATTGCCGGAGGATTGCGGGCTATGGGTCGCCGATGCGTATGGCGCCGTCCTGCGCCGCGAGGCACCGCTGCAACCGCTCAACGCCACTCGGCGCCGATCGCAGATCCTGCGCTTTGCGCAAACCGCGGCGCGCCGCCTGGCCCGCACCAGCGAGATCGCAAAAGGCATGTGCAAGCCGTCTAACCCCGTCTAGCTATTAAGCTTGGCGATGGTACCGGTGGTCGAATAGCCGGGCATCAGATCGGCCAATACCACGCGGCCGCCACGCTGGCGCACGACGTCGGCACCGACGATTTGCTCTTCCGCATAGTCGGCGCCCTTAATCAACACGTCTGGTCCCAGCGCCTCGATCAACTTCAGCGGCGTATCCTCACCGAAGACGGCGACCAGATCCACATCCGCCAAGGACGCCAGCACGGCAGCGCGGGCGGCCTCCGGCTGCACCGGCCGGCCGGCGCCCTTGAGACGGCCGACGGACGCATCGCTGTTCATGCCAACTACCAGCCGGTCGCACGCAGCGCGCGCCTGGCGCAACAGCGAGACATGTCCGGGATGCAAAAGATCGAAGCAGCCATTGGTAAAACCCAACGACAGCCCCCGCCGGCGCCAACGTGCCGCGTGCTCGAGCATGCCGGCGGTATCCACCACCTTGGCCTCGGCGGCGACCAAGTCAGCCGCGTGGTGGGCGCGTAGAATATCTCCGGGATGAGCTACGGCTGTTCCCAGCTTGCCGACCACCACACCGGCGGCAACATTGGCAAGCCGGGCACCGCGCGCCAGATCGCAGCCAGCGGCCAACGCCGCGGCCAACACCGCAACTACCGTATCGCCGGCGCCGGAGACATCGAAAACTTCCCGCGCGGCGGCCGGGAAATGCTGGGCCGGCGAATCGGACCGCAGGAGGGTCATGCCCCTTTCACTGCGCGTCGCCAGCACACTGGCAACTCCGGCATGTTCGATCAGGGCATGGCAAGCGGCGGCGACCTGATCGTCGTCGTCGGTAGGCAGTCCGGTCGCCAGGTGCAGCTCGCGCCGGTTCGGCGTGATCACATTGGCGCCGCGATAGATGGCAAAATCACGCCCCTTCGGATCGACCACCACCGGCCGGCCCGCCTCATGTGCTGCCGCGATCAACGCGGCAATCGTCGCCGGCTGCAGGGTGCCCTTGCCGTAGTCCGAGAGAATCATGGCACCGACCGCCGGATCGGCGAGAGCCGCCCGGGCAGCGCTCACGATCTCCGCCGCGACCGCCGGTGCCAGCGGCCGGGCGCTTTCCCGATCGGCGCGCAGAAGCTGCTGTCCAGCGGCAATGAAACGCTCCTTGATGGTGGTCGGCCGATCGGCCTGGGTCAGAAGATGGCAGCGCTCGCCCACCTCGGCAGCACCCAGGGCGGCCACCTCGCGTCCAGCCACGTCATCGCCGACAACGGCGACAAAATCCGCCACAACGCCAAGAGCGGTGAGGTTGCGCAGCACATTACCGGCGCCGCCCAGCATGGCCGCCTCGCGCTCGATTTGCATGACGGGGATCGGCGCCTCCGGCGAGATGCGCTCGACCACCCCATAGGCGAAGCGATCGAGCATCACATCGCCGACCACGGCCACCCGGCCGCCGGACAAGGCCTCCAGGTCGGCAGCGAGATCGGGGGCGAGGTCGGGGGCGAGATCGGGGGTGTGGCTCATCGGCGGTCCGTCTCGACCAGGCCCAGGGCCTGCTCCAGGGCCCCACAAAGCATCTGACCGAGGGTGATGTGCATCTCCTGAATGCGCGCCGTGGTCGTCGAGGGCACGATCAGCAGAGGTGCCGCTAATCCCTTGAGCTCACCGCCGTCGCCGCCGCTCAGCGCTGCCGGGACCATGGCCATCTCCCGGGCGGCCTGCAGGGCCAGGATAACGTTGCGGCTGCGCCCGGAGGTGGAAATCCCCACTGCCACATCGCCGGCCCGGCCCAGGGCGCGGATCTGGCGGGCGAAGAGCTGGTCAAAACCCAGATCGTTGCCGATGGCGGTCAAAGCCGAGGTATCGGTGGTCAAGGCAATCGCTGGAATCGGCTCCCGGTCCGTGATGTAGCGGACCGTCAGCTCGGTCGCCAGGTGCTGGGCATCGGCGGCGCTTCCCCCGTTACCGAAGAAAAACAGCTTGCCGCCCTGGCGGATGGCCTCGATCGAGACCCGCACCAGCTCGGCGAAGGGCTGGCCCAGAGCCTCGTGGGTGGCGGTGACCACGGTCGCATGCTCGGCCAGCTCGGCAGAGAAAAATGTATCGAGATCGATCTGCCCCACCGGCCCCTCCCAAAAACCCTCGCGCGCACCCTTGTTCGGGTAGAGCAGATTCACCGGGTCGACGGGAATCTGCTCTAATTTTTACGTGTAGAGCGGATTCACGTGATTAATGGGACCTGCGAGGCGGGCCCCATTAATCACGATCCGCTCTAGTGTATCCGAGCCCCTGGCGCAAGCAAAACTGGCGGATTTCCGCGCGCTGTGACGGGCCTGGAAATTTACCTTTCTGACACGGAAATTTCCCTTGCGTTCAGACTAGTTATCCCCAGTATGCCGCCCTCATATCATCTGGTCATCTACTGGTTGGAGAGGAGGCGTTATGTCGAATGTTTACCCCCTCTTCCAATTGGGGATGGACTTGGAAGCAGTTTCAAGCACCGCCCATGAGGAAGTT
>JAJFGP010000083.1 GCA_021776055.1 Kiloniellaceae bacterium | reverse complement strand
TATTGAGCGACGTTGCGAATCCCCTCCCCCCTTGTGGGGGAGGGTTAGGGTGGGGGGTGATGCAGGCATCGGTGATTCCGAGTACAAGTTTAACCGGCCGGTCGGTCGGGCCGCCCCTCCAAACGGATGAGTGTCTGCATGCCACGCGCGCAGATAGTTGTTACGCCGCCTTTGACAGCAGCCACCTCGATCTCGCAAATCGTCAAGGTACGGCCGGGTTTTACGACTCGACCGATAGCAATCAATGTCTCGCCATCCGCCGGTGCAATCAGGTTGATCTTGTATTCCACGGTCAACATCGTTGCGTCCGCCGCAATCAATGTGAATGCCGCGTAGCCGCCCGCCGTATCGGCGATCGCGCCGGTGACGCCACCGTGGAAGAACCCATGCTGCTGCGTCACTTCGGGCCGATAGGCCAACTCAATTTCCACCTCGCCGGGCTCGACCCGCATCATTTGAGCGCCCAAGTGGCTCATGGCGCCTTGACGGGCGAAGCTATCGCGAATGCGCGCAGCAAAATCCGGATCGACAGGTTGGAAGCGGCTCACGGCTAATCTCCCGTTTCGTCCGACACATGCTTTTGCGCATCGGCCCTAAGGGCTTCCGGGAAGGCGCACGCGCGCCGGGCATCCCGGTCGAGGTGCACCGCCGTCAACTCGGTTCTAGCCGCCACCTCACCGGTCTCGGCATTCGTCATCTCGTGCTGGAAGCGAACGACTTTTTCGCGCATCTCCAAAAGGCGGCTGCGAACCACGACCACGTCGCCGGCTTGCAACTCGCTCAAATAGGTAATGTTCTGCTGTACAGCGGCCATGCCCCGATTTTCGTTACGCAAATAGCTTGGCGTAAGACCCAGGCCAGTGAAAAAATGCCACGTCGCTTCGTCGAACTTGCCGACGTACCACATGACGTTCATGTGGCCGATGTGGTCGCACTGCCAGGGGTAGACGGCGCCCCGATAGGTAGTGGGTGCCTCCGGAGACTCGTGCGTTGTCATCGGGCAGCCCGCCGTGGCTTCTTCGGGCGTGGGCCTTCCAACTCTTTCAATCGGTCGCGGCAATTGTCCGCCACCGCTTCCAGGTCCTGCAAGCTGGCCTCGATGTCCTCGCGCTTAGCCGCCAACTCATGCCGCCGTTCGGCGATTTTGGCCAACAGCCGATGCAACTGCGCATCCTCGCCCTGCGGCGCGTCGTAGAGATCGATGATCTGGCGCACCTCGGCCAAGGGAAAGCCGAGACCTTTTCCCCGCAGGATCAATTTCAGGCGCGTGCGGTCGCGCGACCGATAGATGCGCCGCTGCCCGTCCCGCAAGGGGCTCAACATGCCCTGATCCTCGTAGAAGCGGATCGTGCGGGTCGTAACCGCAAACTCACGGGCAAGTTCGGCAATGCTGTAGGTTCGAGGCATGGCAGCCATGATACATGACGTTTACGTAAACGTAAAGCACATCATTGATCGATTTTTCTTTATGTCAGATCGTCAAATTTCTCTGCAATTATTTGTAATTAAACAAGAAAAACCGCTGCCATGCCGAGAAATGCGAAAAAACCAACCACATCGGTGACGGTGGTCACGAAGACGCTGGAGGCAACGGCGGGATCGACCCCCATTCGCTCTAGGCCGAGGGGGACCAGCGTACCTGCCAATCCGGCCACGATCATGTTTACGATCATCGCCGCTGCGATAATCATCCCGATGTCCGGGCTGCCGAACCACAGCCAGGCGACCAGACCGGCCAGTGCCGCAAAAAGCAGGCCATTGACGGCGCCGACCAGCAGTTCCTTGCCGACGAAGCGAGCGGCATTTGCATCGGTCAGATCCTTCACGGCGATGGCCCGCACAGTGACGGTCAGTGTTTGCGTACCGGCATTGCCGCCCATGGAGGCGACGATGGGCATGAGCACCGCAAGCGCCACGATCTGACTGATCGTGACCTCGAACATGCCGATGACCACCGAGGCGAAAATGGCGGTGACCAGGTTCACCACCAGCCAGGGAAAGCGCGACTTGGCGGTATCCAGCATGGCGCTGTAGATGTCCGTCTCCTGCACGCCCGCCAACTTCATAATATCTTCTTCGGCTTCCTCGCTGACGATGTCGACCACGTCGTCCACGGTGATCACACCGACCAGCCGCCCCCCCTCGTCCACCACCGGCGCGGAGACCAGGCCGTATTGGCGGAACAGGTAGGCGACCTCCTCCTGGTCCATGGCCAGGGGCACGACCTTCATGTCGGTTTCCATGATCTCGGTCAGGCGCACCGGGCGGCGGGTGCGCAGGGCCCGGCTCAGGGGGATAAAGCCGATGGGATGATGGCGCGGGTCGACAATGTAGAGATCATAGAAATCATCGGGCAAATCCTCGGCCGCGCGCATGTAATCGATGGTCTCGCCCAAGGTCCAAGCGGACGGGACGACCACGACCTCGCGCTGCATCAAGCGGCCGGCGGAGTCCTCCGGATAGGACAGGCTCTCTTCCAGGATTTGCCGATAGGCACGAGGCAGGGCACTGAGAATGCGGTGCTGGAACTCTTCGTCCAGATCCGCGAAAACCTCCACGCCATCGTCACTGTCGAGCCGCGAGAGCAATCGCGCCAAGCGCTGCGGTCCAAGCTGGTCGATAACCTCTTCGCGCACCGCCGCACCAAGATGGGGCAGCACGTCGGCCTCGATCCCGACCCCAAGAACTTCGATGAGTGACTGCCGGGCGTCACGCGGCAAGCTTTCGATCAGATCGGCTAGGTCCGCTTCGTGCAGGTTACTGACCAGGGCGCGGACTTCGTCGGAATCCTTGTCCGCAAGGGCATCCTCGACCGCATAGACGACGTCCGTCGACAGGCCGTATCCCTCTTCGGAATCGACCGGGGCCTCGGTGGTCTGTGTCTCGGGGCCCGTCGTCGACACTGTCTCAGCCCTTGTTTGCGGCGCGGTCTTGGGCATCCACGGCGGCGATCGCCGACATATTCACCACCCCGCGCGCGGTGACGGACGGAGTCAGAATATGCGCCGACAGACGGGTGCCGACGAGGATCGGTCCGACCGAAAGCCCCTCGCCCATCGACTTGACGAGATTGAAGGCGATGTTCGCCGCATCCAGGGTGGGCAGGATCAGCAGATTGGCTTTGCCTTTTAACCGGGAATTGGGAAAGACCCGCTCGCGAAGCTCCGGCGATAAAGCGGCATCGGCATGCATCTCGCCTTCAACTTCCAGGTCCGGATATTCCTGATGCAGGCGCTCAATCGCGGATCGCATCTTGCGCGCGCTGGGCGTATCCGCGCTGCCAAAGCTTGAGTGAGAGAGCAGCGCCACCTTCGGCTCGATGCCGAAACGCCGCAAATGAGCCGCCGCCGCCACGGTCATCGCCACCACCTCCTCGGCGGTCGGATCCGGTGTCACGTAGGTATCCGCGAGAAAGTACGTACCGGTCGACAGAATGAGCAGGCTTAGGGCCGAGACATCGCGTGCGCCAGGGGCTAACCCGATAACGTTGCGTACATATTCCAAGTGCCGGCTATAGCGCCCTTCGACGCCGCAGATCATTGCATCCGCATCGCCCAGGTGCAGCGCCAGAGCGGCGATAATGGTACTGTTGGTGCGCACCAACGTCCGCGCCCGATCGGGGGAGACGCCTTTGCGTTTCAACAGTTCGTGGTAGGTCTGCCAATAGCGGTCGTAGCGCGGGTCGCTTTGCGGATTGATGATATCGAAATCGCTGCCCGCCGCGATACGCAGGCCAAGCCGGTTGAGACGGGTTTGGATGACCTTGGGCCGGCCGACGACGATGGGCCGGGCCAGCCCCTCGTCCACCACCACCTGCACGGCGCGCAGGACGCGCTCGTCCTCGCCCTCCGCATAGATAATCCGCTGTGCCGCGCGGCGCGCGCGCTCGAAGATCGGCTTCATAACCAGGCCCGAACGGAAGACGAACTGGGCCAATGTTTGCCGATAGGCATCGAAGTCGGCAATCGGCCGCGTCGCCACGCCGCTATCCATGGCTGCCTGCGCCACCGCCGGCGCGATTTCCAATATCAAGCGCGGATCGAAGGGCCGCGGAATCAGATACTCGGGACCGAATCGACCGGCCTCGCCGCCGTACGCCTTGGCCACCACCTCGGACGCCTCCGCGTGAGCCAAATCTGCCAGCGCCTTGACACAAGCCAGCTTCATCTCCTCGTTGATGGTGGTGGCCCCCGCATCCAGGGCCCCACGGAAGATGAAGGGGAAACACAGCACATTATTGACCTGATTCGGATAGTCCGAGCGGCCCGTCGCGATAATGGCGTCGGGGCGCACCTTTTTCGCCTCCTCGGGTAGAATCTCAGGGATCGGATTAGCCAGCGCCAGAATGATCGGCTGCTTGCCCATGCGCGCGACCATCTCGGGCTTGAGCACGCCCGGCGCGGACAGGCCCAGGAAAATGTCGGCACCGTCAATGACCTCACCTAGCGTGCGCGCCTTGGTCTTTTGCGCATAGCGGGCCTTCCACCGGTCCATCTCCTCCGTTCGGCCCTCATAGACGACGCCGGCAATGTCGGTTACCCAAACGTTCTCGCGCTTGACCCCGAGGGCGACCAACTGGTCGAGGCAGGCCAGCGCCGCGGCCCCCGCCCCTGACACAGCAATCTTCACCTTGGCCGCCTTCTTACCCACCAAACGCAAGCCGTTATAGACCGCCGCGCCGACGATGATGGCCGTGCCGTGCTGATCGTCATGGAAAACCGGGATGTTCATGCGCGCACGCAGGCGTTTCTCGATCTCGAAACACTCAGGCGCCTTGATGTCTTCGAGGTTAATCCCGCCGAAGGTCGGCTCAAGCGCGGCGACAACGTCGACGAACCGATCGTCGTCGGTCTCATCGACCTCGATATCGAACACGTCGATGTCCGCGAATTTCTTGAACAGAACGCCCTTGCCTTCCATGACCGGCTTGGAAGCCAAGGGCCCGATATTGCCGAGGCCCAAAACGGCGGTGCCGTTGGTCACCAC
>JAJFGP010000082.1 GCA_021776055.1 Kiloniellaceae bacterium | reverse complement strand
GTTGCGCGCCACCGGTGTTCGGATTTTACTGGAGCCAAGCGTCTATCTCGGCCGCAAAGGCGAAATCAGGCGCAGCCAGCAGATCGTCCTGAGCGGCCGCACCGATCAGGATGGGGCAAACGTCAAGTGGGCGTTGCGGCGAATCGAGCCGTACAAGGACTAGAGTATGATTGGAGTTTGCCTGTTACGGCAGATTCTTTTGCATAGGGGCTGTTGCCGATGAGATTCAGATCACACCGAATGTCCCGGCCAAAGATCGCCTTTCTGCACGATCTAGCGATGGCCGCGTTTTCGTTTCTGGTGGCGCTGAGCCTTAGGTTGGGTTTCGGCCCGCTCGCAGGACTGCCAGCCGATGTGTGGTTGGCAATGTTTCTGTTCACGGTGGTCTGCGGCGTTGTCTTCTGGCGCGCCGGTTTGTACCGCGGTATTTGGCGTTACGCCTCCCTCAACGATCTGGTCACGATTGTTCGCGCTGTCACCTTCGCGCTGCTTGTTTTTCTGCCGGTTACGTTCCTGCTGACCCGTCTAAACGAGCTGCCCCGCACGTCGTTGGTTATCAACTGGTTCGTGCTGATCTTCCTGCTCGGCGCGCCGCGCTTGCTCTACCGGATATTCAAGGACCGCGGCTTCGATCATGTGCTCGAACGCGATCGCCATGGGCGCATTCCGGTCTTGCTCGTTGGTGTCGGCGACCGCGCCGAGGTTTTCATCCGTGAGATGGCGCGAGATCGCGACGGCCCCTACGAGGTCCTCGGCCTTGTTGACGAGAAGGGGACACGGGTCGGCCGCCGCATTCATGGGGTACCGGTGCTTGGCCATCTCAACGAATTGGCGAGTGTCGTCGAAACCGTGACTGCCCGCAATCGATCGCCGCAGAAGCTCATCGTCACCAAACGATTGGAGCGTGATGATCTCGAGCGCATTCTCGACGTCGCCGATGGCCGCGGTATCGCCATTGCCCGGTTGCGCCGCCTGACCGAGTTTCGCAGTGGCGAGGAAAAACTCAAGCTGCAGCCGGTGGCGATCGAGGATCTGCTGGGCCGCACCCAGACAAAGCTGGACCGAGCGGCCATGAGCCGTCTCATCGAGGGCCGGCGCGTTTTGATCACCGGTGCCGGCGGCTCGATCGGCGCCGAACTGACGCGACAGATCGCCGCCTTCCTGCCGGCACATCTGACCCTGCTGGATAGTTCCGAATACGCGCTCTACACCATCGGGCTCGAGCTAGACGAGACCTTTGCCGACTTGCCGCGCAGCCTCGTGCTCGGAGACGTGCGCGACCGGGGTCACCTCGATGGGGTGATGGCAGACCACACGCCTGAACTAGTTTTCCACGCCGCCGCCTTGAAACATGTGCCCATGGTCGAGGCGAATCCCATTGAAGGTGTGCTGACCAATGCCATCGGCACGCGCAACACCGCCGAGGCCTGCCGCAAGGCGGGTGTCGCCGCCATGGTGCTGATCTCCACGGACAAGGCCATCAACCCGTCAAGCGTGATGGGTGCCAGCAAGCGCCTGGCCGAAACTTACTGTCAGGCCCTGGATATCGCCGAGCGGCGGCATGGCAAACCCGGTACCCGCTTCATCACCGTCCGCTTTGGCAATGTGCTGGGCTCGACCGGCTCCGTGGTGCCGTTGTTTCACCGGCAACTTGCCGCCGGTGGGCCGCTCACCGTAACGCATCCGGAGATGACCCGTTATTTCATGACCGTCCGCGAGGCGGTGGAATTGGTGCTGCAAGCATCGGCGTTGGGCGCCGAAAGCCCGCGCACCGAGGCCGGTAAAATCTACGTTCTCGATATGGGCGAGCCGGTGAAGATCATCGATCTGGCGCAAAAGATGATCCGCCTCGCCGGCCTGCGCCCGGACAAGGATATCGAGATCGCCATCACCGGGCCGCGCCCAGGCGAAAAGCTGCGGGAAGAAGTTTTCCACGAAGCCGAGCCGTTGTTGCCGACCAGCCATCCGGGCCTGCGCCTGGCCTCGCCGCGCACGGTCAATCTGGAGCTTCTAAGCCGGAGCTACGATGATCTTGAGACGTTGACCACGCGCCGCGGCGAGGTGGAATTGTTGGCCATGCTGCACCGGCTAGTCCCCGAGTATACCGCCGGTGAAGGCCTCGACGATACCGCGGCCGCCGTTTCGTAAGCCGGAATTCCGAGAACCGGGCGTCTTTGGAATGCGGCGCCCCTAGTCTAATCGCAAGCGTGGAGACCGCCCTTTGAGCGCTGCCGAAACCGTTTCCATCCAACGTGCCTTGATCTCGGTCTCGGATAAGACCGGCTTGGTTGATTTTGCCCAATCTCTAGCAGGCCATGGCATCGAGATCCTGTCCACCGGCGGCTCGGCAAAGGCTTTGCGCGAAGCCGGCGTGGCGGTTACCGAGGTTTCGGATCACACCGGCTTTCCGGAGATCATGGGCGGCCGGGTGAAGACCCTGCACCCCAAGATACATGGCGGCATCCTGGCCCGCCGCGATGAGGACAGTCACCGCGCCGCCATGGACGCGCACGACATTGCACCCATCGATCTAGTGGTCGTGAACCTCTATCCCTTCGAAGCCACCTTGGCCGCCGGTGCCGATTTCGCCACTTGCGTCGAGAACATCGATATAGGCGGCCCGGCCATGGTGCGCGCGGCCGCGAAGAATCATGACTTCGTCACCGTGGTCACCGACCCGGCGGACTACGCGGCCGTCACGGCGGAGTTATCGGCGCACGGCGGAGCGACCGGCTTGGCATTGCGTCGCCGCCTAGCCGCTGCGGCCTATGCTCACACCGCGTCCTACGACGCCGCAATTGCCGGTTGGCTGGCCAGCGAACAAGGCGAGACCTTTCCCGACCGCCTGGTCATGGCCGGGCGCCGGCAACAGGTGTTGCGCTATGGCGAAAACCCGCACCAGGATGCCGCGGTGTATGCCGGTGTTAACTCCCGCCCGGGTGTCGTCAGCGCCGAGCAGCTCCAAGGCAAGGAGCTCAGTTACAACAATCTGAACGACACCGATGCCGCCTTCGAGCTGGTAGCCGAGTTCACCCTGCCCGGCTTCGATCGGCCGGCGGTTGCCATCATCAAGCACGCCAACCCGTGCGGCGTTGCCATGGCGGATACCTTGACCGAGGCGTATCGGCGCGCACTTGCTTGCGATCCGGTCAGCGCCTTTGGCGGCATCATCGCCGTGAACCGCCCGTTGGATGCGCAGACCGCCGGTGAGATCGGCAAACTCTTTGCCGAGGTGGTCATTGCCCCGACGATTGAGCCGGCGGCACGCGAGATTCTAGCGGAAAAGAAAAACCTGCGCCTTCTGGTCACCGGTGCCATGCCTGATGCCGCGGCGGGCGGTATGACCATGAAGTCGCTGGCCGGCGGGTTCCTGTTGCAAACCAGAGACGATGGCCGCATCGATGCAGGGGCCCTGAAGATCGTCAGCAAGCGCACGCCGAGCGCCGCCGAGATCGCCGACATGCTCTTCGCCTTCCGGGTCGCCAAGCACGTGAAATCGAATGCCATCGTCTACGCCCGCGACGGCGCCACGGTCGGCATCGGCGCCGGGCAGATGAGCCGCGTCGATTCGGCACGCATCGCCGCGTGGAAAGCGCGTGAGGCTTCGGGCGTTGCCGGTGCAGACGGCCGTGGGGCGGATGGGTCGGTGGTTGCCTCGGACGCGTTCTTCCCGTTCGCCGATGGCCTCATGGCCGCGGTGGAGGCGGGGGCGACAGCGGTCATTCAACCGGGCGGTTCGGTGCGTGATAGCGAAGTGATCGCCGCCGCCGATGCGGCCGGTATCGCCATGGTGTTTACCGGGATGCGCCACTTTCGGCATTGATGCCACGGGGCGGCTCGCGCAACGGCAGCATCAAAAGCGCGCCGACCAAGAAAAACACCAGGATCGTCGCCATCCCGGCGCGCTGGCTATCCGCCCACAAGGTTACCGCGCCCACCAGCGCCGGCCCGAGAAAGGCCGTTGCTTTTCCGGATAAGGCATAGAGTCCGAACAACTCGGTGCGATGTTCCGGCGGTGCCAGGCGTGCCATCAACGACCGGCTGGCCGATTGTGCCGGACCAATGAAAATGCCGATCACACAGCCAAGCAGCGTGAACGACAGCCACGTCTCCACCACCAGGATGGCCAAGCCGGCAAAAAACAAACCTGTCAGCGCGATGAGGATAGTGCGCTTGGGCCCGATCCAATCGTCGACCCAGGCAAAGCCCGCGGCACCCAAGCCGGCGGTAATGTTGAGCAGGATGGCGAAGATCAAAATTTCCTCAAAGGACATGTTGAAGGTCCCCGCTGCGTACAATCCACCGAAGGCGAAGAGCGTATTCAAACCGTCGGCGTAAATCATGTGGGCAAGGAGATATCGTCCGGTCTGCCCATGCCGGGGCAGAGCCTTGAGTGTGCTGCCGAGGCTACGCAAACCGCGGCGCAAGCTCTCAGCCATCGGCTGCCGATGCGGCGGCGCATCCGGGACGAACAGAAAAAGTGGCACCGCGAAAAGAGCGAACCAGACAGCTACGAAGGGGCCGACGATACGCACGTTCTCGGCGGTCGCGGCATCCAACCCGAACAAGGGCGGGTCCGGTTGCGCAAACAAGACCAGGCTCAGGGCTAGACAGACAAGACCGCCGGCATAACCGACACTCCACGCCCAGCCGGAAATACGGCCGAGGCGTTCCGGCGGCGCGACCTCGGGCAGCATGGCATTGTAGAAAACCTGGCCAAATTCGAAGGCCGCGTTACCGACGGCAACGAGCACCAGAGCCACGAGGGCAAAAGCCGGGTTCGGTTCGATCCACCACAACCCCAAAGCGCTTAGCACCGCCGTACCCGTAAAAATACCGATCCAGGGTTTGCGCCGCCCACCTTGATCGGCGAGCGCCCCAAATATCGGCGCCAGAATTGCCACGGCTAAACCGGAGAGAGCCAGCGCTTGGCCCCATTGCGCGGTGCCAATCTCGGGGGTTTCCGCTACGGCGGTGGCGAAATAGGCGGCAAAGACGAACGTGACGACGACCGTCGGATACGACGAGTTGGCCCAGTCGTAGCTGCACCAAGCGAACAACCGGCCTCTACGGCCCACTATCGCGGGCGCATTCTGCTGGCCACTCTCCATACCTGTTATCCCCCGATGCCCTGCTTTCGGCCACGCCGGCGGGGAGTATACAGAGAAATTGGGAGCCTACGAAAATTGAACGCCCCAAAATAGAGCGCTCAAGTGGCTCTACCTGAGCCTCCGGGGCGAACGGGGGGCGATATCTATGGAAAGGGCGGCGGAAAGGGCGGCGGTTTAAGCCAGGATGAGGCCAAGGCCCGCGAAAGTGGTGCCGATGACGCCGAGAAACCAAGCAACATGGTTACGCTGCCGAATGCCGAGCACCAGGCCCGCCACGCTCATGGGCAAACTGGCGGCGAGGAAAAAGAGCGGCAGGCCATACATATCCACCCCATAGAGGCTCACCACAGCGCCAATCACACCCACCAGGGCGGCAACGGTGGCGGTTTGGCTGGAATCCAAGGTCTCGGTCAGAACCGCGCCGGGTGCGATCACAAGCTCACTCATGCGGTCTCTCCGTTTCATGTCTTGATCCACGTGATGCTTATGCACGCTATAACAAACATAGAAGTACTACAACAATAATCAATTTCAATTCTATGTATTGTACGATTATGACCGGCTTGTTTCTGCGATTTTTCCCTAAACTAGGGTATAATACCCTAAAAATAGATATCTACTGAACTTAATCTAGAAAATTAGGGCACTGTACCCTAATATATATTAGGGCATTTTACCCCAACAATGAGCGCTTCTTTATCCCGTGCCTGGCGCACGCATAAGCCGATAGGATGTCGATCTACCGCGGCGAATTAAGCCAGCTTGGGTCACACCCTGGATCACGCGAGGGAGAGCCTGCTCATGCAGATCGTTACCACCGATGCCATCGAAGGCCGGCGGATCACCGCCTATCTGGGTATTGT
>JAJFGP010000081.1 GCA_021776055.1 Kiloniellaceae bacterium | reverse complement strand
TGCAAACCGCTCAAGGCATTCGAAAGGGCGACTGAAAGCGACATGATTGTCTTCCGCTAGCCTCGTCCTAGAAGCGTTCGTCGACGGCGACGGAAACCGGCGGCCGTGAGCCGGGCATATGCGATGCGCTCGCATGGCCATTCGCCGAATAGGCCAGGTTCTCGCGGCGCTGCCGGTCGACTTCGCCAGCGATCGCTTGCAGGACTCGATCGGAGGCCTCTTTCGCGGCGCGCAGACCGCGCTCGTTCTGACCCAAGACGGCCTCGAAGCGGTCGAACGCGGCCTTGAGTTGCCGGCGCAACTCCGGCGTTGCCGAGGCCAGCATCTCGGGCTGGCTGCGCAAGGCGCGGACATGGGTTTCATAGGCGGCCGAGAGGGCAAACTTGTCCTCGCGCACCGTTTCCATTTCAGCCAATTTGCGGGTGTGCAGGAATTCGCTTTCACGCTCCAGCAGATCGCTTAGCCGATTGGTGATCTGCACGAGATCTGCTATGCGGTTTGACTCGCTCATGGTTGCGCGGCCTCCTGTAGTCTCAGAATTTCCCGTTGCACCGCATCGGCCAGACCAAATCCGCCGGCGCGGGCGATTGATTTTCCGTACTGCTCGACCATCATCGAGCGATAGACGTCGTTGCCTGGTCCATTGCCGAAGTACTCGTCGTCTTCCATGCCTTCGAACATCGGTGCCAGCATCTGGGAGATGAAGACGGCCTCGAAATCCTCGGCCGCTTGGCGCGTCTGCTCGGCGCTCATGCCAGGCTTGATTTGCGTGTTGCTCGTGCTGAGCGCCGCGTTGTTGATCTGCGAATAGTCGAGAACGGGTGTGTCGAAATTCATCACATCACCTCGATCTCGGCTTGCAGGGCACCCGCGGCCTTGATCGCTTGCAGGATCGTGATCAGATCGCGCGGCCCGATACCCATCGTGTTCAGGCCGTTGACCAATTCCTGCAAGCTGACCCCCTCGGCCAGCACCGCCAGTCGCTGTTCCTCGCCTTCATCGATTGTAATGTCGGTGCGCGGAACCACCACGGTTGCGCCGGTGTTCGAGAACGGCGCCGGCTGGCTGACTTGCGGCGTCTCGGTGATGCGGATCGTCAGGTTGCCCTGGGCGATCGCCACTGTGCTGATGCGCACGCTTTCGCCCATGACAATGACGCCGGAGCGTTCGTCGATGATCACGCGGGCCTGCTGATCTGGCTGGACGCGTAGCTGCTCGATGTCGGTAAGCAGAGCGACCGTATTGCCGCGATAGTTGGCGGGTATATCTAGAAGGACAGTGCCTGGATCGGTCGATTTGGCGGTCGGCACGCCGATGAAGCGGTTAATCTCCTCGGCCATGCGGCGCGCCGTCGTGAAGTCCGGATTGCGCAGGCTGATCTTGATCGTGTCCAGCTCCTGCATGTCGAAGGGGACCTCGCGCTCGACGATGGCGCCGCTAGGGATGCGGCCGGCCGTCGGTCCGCCCTTCGTGACGCTTTGCCCGTCGCCGCCCGCGCTGAAGCCGGCGACAGCGACCGATCCTTGAGCAACCGCGTAGACCTCGCCGTCGGCGGCGAGAAGGGGGGTAACCAGAAGCGTGCCACCCAGCAGGTTGTCGGCGTCGCCCAAGGCCGAGACCGTGATATCGATGCGCGTGCCCTGCCGGGCAAAAGGCCGCAGATCGGCGGTCACCATGACCGCGGCGACGTTATTGGTGTCCAGATCGGCATCGCGCGCGCTGATACCCAGGCGCTGCAGCATGCCGATGAGGCTTTCCCGCGTGAACGGCGCGCTATCGAGGTCGTCACCGGTCCCGTTGAGGCCGACCACCAGGCCATACCCGACCAACTGATTGTCGCGCACGCCCTCGAAGTCGGCGATATCCTTGATCCGCGACTGCGCCTGTGCAGGGAACGACCAGGCCAGGAGAAGCAGGACGGCAAGAGCCGCCAAGCCCCCGGCCAAACCACTGGCGAAGGGGCTGCGTCGATGCGGTGCGGGTAGGGCGAGAAACATAAAGCAATCCCACTGGTGGCAGGGCGATCCTCCCCACCCCATGCGAACGCCATGCCAGTCCCGGGAAATTCCGAAAAAACAAGGTATTACAGTGCTTTTGGAAGAAATGGAGGGCGAGACGCCGGGCCCTACGGCGGCGCCGTTCGGCAAGTTGGAGCCCCTGGGATCGGCAATTCCTGCCGCCTGGGCAGGTAGAGCCTTAATACATCTTAAAGGCGATAGGTCCAGGCTGCGACGAGCCAGGGACGCCCCAGGGACACTAAGGATATGCGATGAAGATCGACCGTGTCTCTTCCATCGGGACTCAGCCGTCGCGTCGCACAGAGCGCGGCAGCGGCAATAAATCTAGCAGCTTTTCCAAAGCTTTAGGCAGCAGTCCTGCGCCGGCCCAATCGTCGGTTAGTGGCGGTGGTGCCTTGAGTCCGGTGGATGCGCTATTGTCGCTGCAAGAAGTTGCCGGCGAATCCAATCGGCGGGCTGCCGGCCGGCAGCGGGGCGAGGACCTGCTCGATCGTCTGGATGAATTACGGCTGGCTCTACTCGACGGCCGGTTGCCGCGGGCGACAATCGAACGGCTGGCCGCCATGGTCAGCGCCGAGCGGATCAAGACCGACGACCCCAAGCTGACCGAGGTTCTGGACGAAATAGAACTGCGGGCCGCCGTCGAGCTGGCGAAACTGGAACAGTAATTCGCCAAATTCCGCCATTTTTCGGTTTATCTTTTGATTTCAAATATCTGTGAGGATGGCCTGAGCGCGTTCTGACGCTTGTCCCGAGAAACAAAATTCATATACTCGCGGCGAAATCGGTGCCTTTTGGATGGGAATTGAATGAAGAAGCCACCGTCTTTACCGGCTCGCTATCGGCCAACTGCGAAAGAACGGTTCATGAATCCGATCATGGCCGAATACTTCCGCCAGAAACTGTTGCGTTGGAAGCAGGAGCTGCAGCTCGAGTCGAGCGAGACAATTCAGGAACTGCAGACCGAGTCGCTGCACGAAGCCGATTTGGCTGACCGCGCGACGCTTGAGACGGACCGGTCCCTGGTGTTGCGGACCCGGGACCGTGAGCGGAAGCTGATCTCCAAAATCGACGCTGCCCTGCGCCGCATCGAGGACGGGTCATATGGATTCTGCGAAGAGACCACGGAGCCGATCAGTCTGCAGCGCCTAGAGGCGCGACCGATCGCGACCCTGTCGATCGAGGCGCAAGAGCGGCACGAGCGCCTGGAACGGACCCACCGGGACGATTGATACCGGTGCGACAACAAGAAAAGGGCCCGGCGCCATCAAAGCGCCGGGCCTATTTTTTGCTGCTTCAGGAAGAGGTTAGAAGGGCCAGAGAACGTCAAATAGCTGCTGGCCGTAGCGTGCCTGCTGGACGTCCGAGATGTGGCCTCGGCCGCCGTACGCGATCCGCGCTTCGGCGATCTGATCGTAGCTGATGGTATTCGTCGAGGTAATGTCCTCGGGCCGGATCATGCCGACCACCTGTAACTCGCGCACCTCGTAGTTGACGCGCACCTCCTGGCGTCCAGCGATGACCAGATTGCCGTTGGGCAACACCTGAGTGACCAAGGCGGCGACCCGCAGATCGATGCTCTCGTCTCTGTCGACGCTGCCGGCGCCCTGCGAACTGCTGTCGCTGCCCAGATCGACCAGGTTGGTGGGGTCGATCGATTCGGGTAGTATGGCGCCAAGGCCGTTTTCGTAGCCCAAGAAGGCGCTGGCCGCTGCGCTCTCGGCGTTGGTGCGGCTGCGCTTCGTCGTATTCGAGATCTTCGCATTATCGTCGATTGCGATGACCACGGTCAGAATATCGCCCACCTCGGTAGCTCGTTGGTCCTTAAGGAAGGCGCGCGAGCCAGGCCGCCAAAGAGAGTTCGGCTGGCGCACGATCACTTCGGGTGGCGGCATCGGCATCGAAATTGGCTGGCTTTCGTGCAGGACGGCCGGGTTCTCGACCTTGGTCAGGGGCGGTTCCTGGCCGATCTGGGAGAGTCGAGTCAGGGCATTGCAACCGGCCAGGGTAACGGCGATGAGGACGAATGCCGTAGCCCTGACGGCGTACCGAGTTGTCCTCGGCTGCGCTTCGACGGACATCATCACTTCGTCTCCTTATACCAATGATCGGTGATATTACTCATTGGCCGAGCTCAACGTTGTCTGTACGACACGGACCGTGCCGGAGTTGACAACAGCGGCATTGATGATTTTATTCGACTTCGTGTTCATGACCCGGATCACATCGCCGGATGCGCCAGGCTCCAGGGCGCGGCCCTGGGCACTCAGGGATATACGCGGCGTATCCAGGCGGATAGTGATCAGGCTGTTCTTAGCGACAACGACGGGCGCCCGTAGCTCGCTGGCGAGCACCGTATCGCCCGGTCGAATCGGCCGGCGCGGGCTCATACCTACCAGGTTTTGGGCGTCGACAATGATGTCGCGGCCGAGCCGGTCGGCGCGAGTGCTGCTCCACTCGATATCGCCCTCGCGGATAACTTCGCCGGGCTCCACCCGTCGGCGTAAAACCGGAACATCGGTCATGGCCACGACGCGTCCCGAGATATTGGCCTTGGCCAACGGTATCCCGGTAGCGGGAGCAACGATCAGGGCCGTGAATCGGCCATTGGCGGGATTGTGGCTGAGGCTGGCGATCGACAGGGACGACTCCGCGTCACCGGGCAGGTCGAGCCGTACTCCGGCTTGATCCAGGACCAGTGAGAGCCGCCCGGTCACGCCTTGGCGCGCCAAGGCATCCAGCATCTCTGTTTCAATGCGCCGGCTATCGATCACCTGACTGGCGCGTTCGACTACGGCGCGGTCGAGCCGCGAGGTCGGCTGCCATGGCAATCCGTAGGCCTTTGCCACGGCGGCAAGCCAGCGGGCGCTAACCTCGACCCGTTTGCCGGGTGCCGGCGCCCGCGCGATGGCGGTTGCGCCCTCAATGCCTGTCCCTTCGAAAAGATCGCTCAACAGCACAACCGGGCCGTCCACGATGACGTGGGATTTCATCATCACCGGTGCCGCCACCTCGGTCGCGGCGGTCAGCGCCGTGGGGGCAAGCAGGATGAAGACCATGGCTACGAAGATACGACGCATCAGATTACCTCTAGTGTTAGCCTATTGTTGGTGGCGGCTCAGTTAGCGAAGCTGGGCCGCAGACTGCATCATCTCATCCGAGGCCTGGATGATCCGGGAGTTCATTTCGTAGGCGCGCTGCGCCGTGATCAGGTTGGTGATCTCGGCGACCACGTTGACGTTCGAAGTCTCAAGCGCGCCCTGCTGAATCGTGCCGAAGCCCGGCGATCCCGGCGCCGCCAGGGTGGCGGTACCGGATCCTGGGGTTTCCAAAAATAGGTTTCCGCCGATGGCTTGCAGGCCCGCTTCGTTGGGGAAGTTGGCGAGCTGAATCTGGCCGACGTTGGAGGGGGTGAGCTGGCCGTCAATGGCCACCAATACGTCGCCTTGGGCGTTGATCGTAACGGAAATCGCGTCGTCCGGGATGGTAATGCCGGGTTGCACGAGATAACCGTTGGCGGTCACCAGGTCGCCGTCTGGGCTGCGGCCCAGGGCGCCGCTGCGCGTATAGCCGGTTTCGCCCGATGGCAACTCGACGGATAAATACCCCTTCCCGTTGATTGCCAGATCGAGATTGTTGTCTGTGATGACCAAATTGCCTTGCTCGGTGATTCGGTAAGTGGCGGCGGGCTTTACGCCGAGGCCAACCTGAATACCCGAGGGCACGACCGTGCCGGTATCCGACGACGTGGTGCCGGGGCGCAGCAGATCTTGATAGAGAAGATCGTGAAATTCCGCCCGCTGGCGCTTGTAGCCGGTGGTGTTGATATTGGCGATGTTGTTCGAAATGACCTCGACATTGAGCTGCTGGGCCAGCATTCCCGTCGCGGCGATGCTTAGTGATCTCATAATGGTTGTCCTCTCCTGATCCTCAAGCGTCGGCGACCAACGCGTTGATGGCTTCGAGAATGCGTCTGTGTTCCTGGTCCGCAAGCTTGCCGGCAGACTGGTAGCTGCGCACGGTTTCGATCATGCGGGTCATCTCGGCGATGCCGTTGACGTTCGAGGCCTCGACCATGCCCTGTACGACATCGGACTCGCGGGTCACTTGTGGCTCCTGACCCTTGGCTTCGTACAGGCTGTTGCCGATCTTGGACAGGGCCGCCGGGTTCTCGAATGTGAAGACCTCGATGCGGCCGATTTCCAAGGCATCAGCCGAAACGGTGCCGTCGCGGGCGACGATGATGTTGCTTGCGTTCGGCGGTATCGTGATGGGGGCGCCGCCGGCGCCGAGCAGGGGATCACCCTGCGAGGTAATCAACTGGCTCTGGTTGTTAAGCTGGAAAACCCCGTGCCGGGTGTAGCGCTGTCCCTCCTCGGTCTCCACGGCGAAAAAACCGTCGCCGCGGATGGCCAGATCGAGCGGGTTATCGGTGTTGGTCAGCGGTCCCTCGGACATATCGCGGAAATATGCGACGTCATGCACCAGGCTAACGACCTGATTTTTCCCAGCCGATTCAAGCTGTTCTCTAAAAACCATGCTCTCCGACTTGAACCCGGATGTGTTGAGATTCGCCAGGTTGTTGGATATGGCATCCATCTGTCGGGCAAGCACGCTTTGGCGTGTAAGGGCAACGATTAGCGAATTTTCCATGGCTTAGCCGAACTCTCTCCTGCCTATTCGGCGACACCCATGCACGTCCGATGCCAATTCGAAATGGCGCGGAACGGCTGATGTTTTGGCGGTTCGGCCGGGTACCAGCGCCGCCAACGCCCCTGTATCTGGTACAGCTTGCCGGGTAGTTCTTGCCGATTCCTGATTTTGGCAAAGCCCCGAATTCGGGTCGCCTCAACGAGTTCTTAACCGCGATTGGTTAATCTGCATCCTCGTTAAATATCTGGAAAACTAGAGAGTCTTGCAGGGATGACCGATCAGACCGCGGCGATCGAAGAAGCGCCGGGCGGTGCGGGCGAGGCTGAGGGCGAGGCGCCCAAGGCCAAGCGCAAGCTGTCCGGCAAGAAGATCGTGCTCTTCTTCGTCGTGCCGATGCTGCTGCTACTGATGACGGGCGCCGGAATCTATTTCTCCGGATTGATCGATCCGTTCCTTGGCGTCGATGAAGAAGATAAAGAACTGCTCGCCGAGGAGGAGGTGGGGCCGTCCGCCTTCTATGACTTGCCGGATATGCTGGTCAATTTGAACTCGACGGGTCGGAAGAAGAGTTATCTGAAGATCTCGGTAAGTCTCGAAGTCTCTTCGGAAAAGGATATCGTCCATTTGGAACAGGTCCTACCGCGCATTGTCGACAACTTTCAGGTCTACCTGCGCGAACTTCGTATCGAAGACCTACGCGGATCCGCCGGTTTGCAGCGCTTGCGTGAAGAGTTGTTGCTGCGTGTCGTCACCGCGGCGCAGCCGGCAGTCGTCAGAGACGTGCTTTTCCGCGAAATGTTGATCCAGTAGGGCGCGCGAGATGGCAGAGGACGCGGATATCATCGAAGAACAAGAAGAGGGAGGTGACGCCGACCAGGAGGCCATGATGGCCGAATGGGAGGCGATGGCCGATGAAGATACCGATGGCGATGACGGGGGGGGCGAAGGTGTCGTCGGTTCTACTCGCGTTCTTGACCAGAACGAAATCGACAGCCTACTCGGCGTGGACGCGGCGGGCGGCGACGATGGCGACAAGTCCGGCATTCAGGCGATCCTCAATTCGGCGCTCGTATCGTACGAGCGCCTGCCGATGCTCGAAGTGGTCTTTGACCGTCTTGTGCGGATGATGTCCACGTCGCTGCGTAATTTTACCTCCGACAACGTCGAGGTCAGTCTCGACAACATCAGTTCCGCCCGCTTTGGCGACTATCTCAATTCGATCCCGCTGCCGGCCATGCTGGCGGTCTTCAAGGCCGAGGAATGGGACAATTTCGGCCTGATGACGGTCGATAGCGCCCTGATCTATTCGATCGTCGATGTGCTTCTTGGCGGTCGCCGCGGCACGGCGGCCATGCGTATTGAAGGTCGGCCCTATACAACCATCGAGCGCAATCTGGTTGAGCGCATGGTGCACGTTGTCCTGGGTGACCTATCCGCCGCCTTTGACCCGCTGTCGCCAACCACTTTCCGCTTCGAGCGTCTGGAGACGAATCCGCGCTTCGCTGCCATCGCGCGTGCCGCGAATGCGACCGTCGTGGTGACCTTGCGCGTCGACATGGAAGATCGCGGTGGCCGCATCGAACTGTTGATCCCCTACGCGACCCTCGAGCCGGTGCGTGAATTGCTGTTGCAGATGTTCATGGGCGAGAAATTCGGTCGAGATTCCATCTGGGAAGGCCATCTCACCTCCGAGCTATGGCAGACGGAGGTGAATCTCGAAGCCGTGCTCGACCAGGTTGAATTGCCGTTGCGGGATATTTTGAATTGGACCGAGGGCAGCCGCCTGGAACTCAATGCGGCGCCGAATACCAAGATCGGCATGCGTTGCGGTGACGTGGCGATGTTCAATGGCTACATGGGGCGCAAGGGCGCGCACATCGCCGTTCGCATTGCCGAGCGGATCGATTTGGACGGCGTGGCGGAGGCTGAATGACCGGTGGTCTCAGTCTGCCCGTCGCCATCGATGCGCTCGTCGCCGTATTGCTTATCGCGACCATCGTCTATGCGGTCGTTCTCAACCGCAAGTTGGCGGCGCTGCGCGACGCAAAAGTTGAGATGGAAGCGTTGGTCGCTCGATTCGCCGAATCCACGGCACAGGCGGAAAGCGGCATCCAAACGCTGAAGGCGCATGCCACCAATTCCGGCGCGTCTTTGGACAGCATCGTCAACCGGGCACATGGTCTGGCTGACGATCTGACGTTTTTGATCGAGAGGGGTAGTAGTCTGGCGAATCGACTTGAAGGGGCGATTGAATCGGCCCGTGTGACAAGAGGGCCAAGTGCCGTGCGGCCAGATCGGCCGCAGGATGTCGGTGCCAGGCCGGGACCGGCGAAAGCGCCACCCGCGGCCGATGTATCGCCGGAAGAAGCGGCCTTGCTTAAAACCCTGCGCGGCGTTCGCTAGAAGAGTCGGGAGGAGAGAGCACCATGCGATTGCGTCTTTTGCCCGTTTTAGTTTTAACCGCCAGCCTGGCGCTGACCGTAAGAGTCGGCGACTTATGGCAGGGCGTCGATGGCATGGCCCGGGCGCAAACCGCCGAAAAGGCTGCCGAAAAGTCCGCGCAACAAGCGGTCGCCGATGCCAAAGCCGCCGATGCCAAAGATAGGGCCGCCACCGAAAAGGCTGCGAGCAAGTCTGCGCAAGCGGCACCGCCCGTGACCAAGGCGGCGGCGCCCAAGGCTTCCCGTCCTGAGGCAGAGCCTAGCAATACGCCGGCGCCGATGCAGGTTGCCCGAACGGAGGACCTGCCGTCCGATCCGCTTTTGATGACCGACGAGGAAGTGGATCTTTTGCAGGCCCTGGCCAACCGGCGCCGGGTCCTCGATGAGCGCGACCGCCTGCTGGGCGACCGCGAGGCGTTGCTGGAGGCAGCACAGCGTCGCATCGAGGAGAAGGTCACCGGCCTGGAGGCCCTGAAGAAGAGCATCGAGTCTTTGCTGGTGCAGCAGCAGGACGACACGGAGACGCAATACAAAAGCTTGGTGAAGATCTACGAGAACATGAAGCCGAAGGACGCGGCACGCATCTTCGAAGAGCTGGAAATGACCGTTCTTATTCCGGTCGTCGAACGCATGAAGGAACGCAAGACAGCACCGATCCTGGCCAAGATGAATCCGAGGAAGGCCAAGGCAATCACGGTCGAGTTGGCACAAAGGCGAAATCTGCCTGAAGACGAGCAAAAAGCCGAGCAAAAATGAACCCTATTACAACTTATCGTTTACGCTGTCTTAACCTGGAATCGATAGGGTTTCCACCGCATTGCAAAGGGCTTGGTGGATTTGGCCCCGCTGTTACAGGAGTAGCTAATGGCTGCCGTTGATATGAACATGCAAATTCTGATCGTGGACGACTACAAGACCATGCTCAGGATTATCCGGAACCTGCTCAAGCAGTTGGGCTTCAACAACGTCGACGAGGCCTCGGATGGCAGCGCGGCGCTTCAGAAGCTGCGCGACAAGGAGTTCCATCTGGTCATCTCCGATTGGAACATGGAACCCATGAGCGGCCTACAGCTCCTCAAGGAAGTGCGCACCGACGTCAAGCTGAAGGAAACGCCCTTCATCATGATCACGGCCGAGAGCAAGAGCGAGAACGTGATCGCCGCGAAAGAGGCCGGTGTTAGCAACTACATTGTGAAGCCGTTCAATGCAGCGACGCTGAAGGGCAAGTTGTCTACGGTCCTCGGTAATTTCTAAGCTTCGGCCATGCTTGCGCAGGCAACTCGCGATGACATGGACCGTCAACTTGCGGAACTCCGCAAGCGCCGAGTCTATGTAGATCCGCAAGACATCCTAGAGGTTGTCGAGAGCGTCATGGGCTCGCTCCATGGCGATCGCTCCAGCCTCGACAGCAAGCTCCATTCTGACGTTGAGGCTCTGGCCAACTACATCAGCACGGTGAAGGCCGAGCTTGCCGAAATTCGCGCCGATAAGATCAACGCGGAATATGTGCCGACCGCCAGCGACGAGTTGAGCGCCATCGTCGGCGCCACCGAACAGGCCACAAACAGCATTTTCGAGGCGGTGGAAACCATCGAAGAGCTAAGTCTGGAAATGTCGCCTGACATGGCCGAGCGGACGGCGGCGGCCGTGACCAACATCTACGAGGCATGCGGCTTCCAGGACATCACCGGCCAACGCATCACCAAGGTCGTCAAGGCGCTGCAAAGCATCGAGGAAAAAGTACAAGACCTTCTGATCGCGTTCGGCGAGGAAGCCGGTGAGGCGCGGCGCGAAAGGGTAAAAGAACCTGAGATCGAGAGTGCCGCGCCCGATGACGCTTCGTTGATGAACGGCCCGCAGATGCCGGATAAAGCCAACAACCAGGCCGAAATCGACGCCCTCCTGGCCAGCTTCGATTGATGTGCCATGACCAGTGGCGTGCAGGCGAAGCGCGAGGGATCGGGCGACAGCAGCATTGTCTTGATGCTGAGCCTGAATCTTATCTTGCTGGCATTCTTCATCCTGTTGAACGCTCTCTCGGACTTTGAGGAAGCGCGAACCCAGCAAGTCATCGATAGTGTCAGCAAGGCATTCCACGGTCAGCTCGAGCCGATCAACGCGCCGGCGCTGCTCAACGGCTCGCCGGGCTTACTGCCGGAGGCCGAGGCGTTGACCAACGAAGTGGGCAGCCTTTTCGAATCCCTTGTTCCGGCCCTGCGCAGCACCCGCACCGCACGCACCCGGGAGGTGCACATTGAATTGCCCTCCGTCGCTCTCTTTAGAATCGGCAAGAATAAGCTTCGTCCGGATCGCAGGGCTCTCATCCGGCGCTTGGCGAAAGCCTTGCTACAGCGGAGTTCCCGAGACCTCGTCTACAAGCTGGAGTTCATGCATGGTATTCCGGCGGACGGCACGACAGGCGCTTCGCGAAGCCAGGAAATTCGCCGCGCCTCGGGCCTTGCCGCGTTGTTGATAGAGGAGGGGCTGGCACCCGAGTCGCTGGCGATCGGTGTGCTGCCCGGCCGGTCCGGTCGGGTCGAGTTCGTGCTCAGCGTTCGAGATGAAACGTCCTCCGGCGAACAGGCGGTGGCGCCATGAGCGCATACGAAACGCCGCCCGCGGCACCTGAGTCGACGAACGGCCCGCATTTCGCCCCCGCGCCGCTACCATTTCGGATGTCGTCATCCAACAACACTTGGATGATCACCTTCACCGATCTCATTGCCCTGATGCTCACGTTCTTCGTGCTGCTTTTCTCCATGTCCCAGCTTCAGCAGCAGAAGTGGCAGTCTCTTGTGGAATCGTTGGCGAGCAATCTGAGCGCTACCTACAAGACCGAGACAGCCAAGTTCGCGGCCGACTATCAGGTGGAGGCGCCGATCGTTCCTCCGGGCGCGGATTTGGACTACCTCGAGCCGATCCTCCGCGAGCACTTTGCCGAAGACCCTATGCTCAAGGATGGATCGATAGATCGGGCCGAGGGCGGCTTGATTGTTTTCTTCCCCGACGAGCGTCTCTTTGTCGGTAATACCCCTGAACTGACGACACGCGGCGCGAAGGTCATCTTCGCCTTGGGCAGCGTTCTGCGAAATCTGGATAACGCCGTCGATGTGAATGCGGGCATTCGATCGGGGGCAACAATTGTGAGCGCTGACTGGGAGACCGCCTTGGCGCGCTCGGTAGCCGTGGTGCGCATCTTGGCGCAAAGCGGCTTCGCCGGTCCGGCTGTCGCCCGCGGCCTGGGTGGCGACGATAAGCCAGGCAGCCGGGGCCACAATGCGGACGGACTTACCCTCTTGGTACGCGAGGATCAACGGGGATGAAGATGGCGCGCCTCATTCGCCTGTTTGCCATTGTCATGGCCCTCAGCGGTGTGGCGCTGGCTACCGCTATGGCGGCGGAACGTGTCGCCGTTCGGGTCGGCGAACATCCTGGATTTTCCCGCCTGGTCTTTAATTGGGCCGGGCCCGTCGGCGTCAAGCTGGAGCAAGCGGCCGGTCGGGCAACATTGCACTTCGACCGCGCTGCGGAATTGGATCTCGCGCGTTACAAGGCGGACCCGCCGCCCGGTATCCCAGCTCTTTTCGTGACCGACGAGGCGCCGGGCATGGCGGTTGCCATTACCTTGGCCGACGGCTTTCGGGCGCGGCTCTTGGAAGTTGATGGCGTGGTTGTTGTCGATGTCCTTCAGCCGGGGACGCCGCTGGACGCGCCGCCGGCGAAACCCGGACAAAAAAAACCGGGTAAGACCGCCGCGTCAAAAGAAGGTGCCGCCAAACCTGTTCCTAGCAAGTCCGCTGATGCGAAGCCAGCCGCCGCGCCACGGCCGCTGCGCAAGCCGGCGCCGACTGTTGCGTCGGCACCGCGCGAGCCCGTGAGGGTGGAGCCCGCGCCGCCGCCGTTGGCACCCGGACAAGTCATCGCAGTACCAATTCCGTCTCTTTCGGCGCCGTCTGAGTCCGACCAGGGTAACGGTCCGATTTCTCTATTGCCATCCCAGGAGACGCCACCCCCAGGGGCGCAACCCGCAGACACGCCAGCGGAAGCTACGCCGGCCATCACAGCGAAATCCGGACCCGCGCCGTTACCCAAGGGGCGGCCGCTCCGCCGGGCGCCGGGAGCAAAACCGGATCCGTCTGAAAAGACAGCGGCCAAAGAGTCTCGACCGCCGGCAAGCCCTCCGGTCAGCAGACCGACGGGCGTTACCAGTGACGGTGCGTCCGTTGTCATCGATACGGCGACCGCGCCGGCACGAGCTGTCGATCGCGGTGTGCCGGTGCCGCTGCGCTTTGACTGGCCGGAGGAGGTTGCCGCTGCCGCCTACCGGCGCGGGGCGTCGCTGTGGCTTGCCTTCGACCGACCTTTATCGCGTAACCTGACCGTCGATCTGGCTCGTCTTGCCCCACAGTTCGCCCCGTACGAGCAATTCTCGATAAGCGACGGAACCCTCATCCGCATGGCGGCGCCACCGGTGCTCGTGCCCCTGATGCGCAAGGAAGGCAAGGCCTGGATCGTCGATCTGTGGTCCGCGGATCGTGCCGATGTGCCGGGCATCGAGGCTGCGGTGGACGGCGCTGTGCAGCCGGCATCCGTTTCATTCGCCATGCCCGATGCGGGGCGGGTGTTGTCCTTCGAGGACCCGGAGCTTGGCGACCGGATCATTGTCGTGCCGGTGGCCAGCGCCGGCCGGGGCCTGATGCAAAGCCGCGAGTTCCCGCAGTTCCGCGTCCTGGAGACCTATCAGGGCCTCGTCATACAGCCGTTCTCCGAGGGCACCGAACTTGCACTCGCGGATGGGACGGCCCGCATCCGCGATGCCGGCGGCCTGGTAATCTCGTACGGCGCGACCCTGGCACAACTGCACTCCAATGTTTCCGTGCCCCCCACCGGCCCTCGACTACTCGAATCGGAGGTCTGGCGGCGCGGCGGCCGGGATCGGTTCTTGGCCAATAAGCAGGCTCTGCAGAACGCCTTGTCGGAGGTGCCGCCGGAGCAGCTTAGTGTCGCCCGAATGGCGTTGGCCCAGTTCTACTTCGGGCATGGGCTATCGGCGGAGACGGTGGGTGTCTTGCGTTTGCGCGAGGCTGACGATCCGCGCCTGGCGATGGATCCGCAGGCGCGCCTGATGAAGGGGGCCAGTGAATTCCTGACGGACGATTTTGCCAATGCCGCCAAAGATTTATTTGACCCTTCTCTGGAAGGCGAGTGGGAGGCGGAGCTTTGGCATGCGGCCTTTGCCGCCGCCAGTCACGATTGGGCTCTCGCCGCGCGGCGCTTCGCCCGCACCGAGCCACTGATCGGCGCCTATCTACATGGCATTCGGACACGGCTGCGCCTGCTTGCCGCCGAGGCGAACCTGGGGATCGGCGATACCGAGGCCGCTGATCGCTATTTGCAGCAAGTTCGTGAAGATTCGCCGTCCCGCGCGGAGGAGGCCCAGGTCGCCTTTCTGGTCGGCCGCCGGCTGCAGATCGAGGGTGATATCGAGGACGCCGTTGCTATGTGGGAGCGGGTGCTGACCAGTCGCCATCCGGCCTCGGTGACTCGGGCCCGCATGGCACTGCTCGATCTCGGTATGGAGCAGGGCACCGTGTCGCCGGAACAGGCAGTACAGGAGCTGGAGCGGCTGCGCTTTGCCTGGCGCGGTGATCGTTTCGAGTTCGCGCTTCTGCAACGCTTGGGCGATCTCTACATCGCTTTGCAAGACTATCGTCCTGGCCTGCGTGCCTTGCGCCAGGCCGCCTCCTACTTCCCAGGGTCGGAACGGTCCCAGACCGTGGCGCAGCGGATGCGTGATGTGTTCGTCGATCTCTACCTGGGCAAGGCGGCTGGCAAGCTGCCGCCGTTGCGGGCGCTGGCTATGTACGAAGAATTCAAGGAGCTGACACCGGCGGGTGCCCGTGGCGACGAAGTGGTTGCCAGCCTGGTGGATCGGCTGGTCGAGGTTGATTTACTCGACCGCGCCGCCGAGTTACTCACCGCCCAGGTGAAGTACCGGCTCGACGGGGTCGCGAAGGCGCGCGCCGGTAGCCGCTTGGCGATGGTCCGGCTGCTCGATCGCAGCCCCGGCAAGGCCATCGAGGCCATCGAAATCAGTGATGTTCCAAAGCTGCCGAGCGACCTTGTGCGCGAACGGCGGCATGTGCGGGTACGGGCTCTGAGCCAGCTTGGTCACTACGACTCGGCGCTTAGCGAACTCGGCCGGGACGATGATCCGGCGACCTTGCGGCTTCGGGCCGACGTTCTCTGGGCAAAGCGGGATTGGCCCGCGGCGGCCATCGCGCTCGGGCGGTTGGTGCCGCCGGCACCGCCCAAGGACCAACCGTTCGCGGAGGCGCAGAGCCGCACCGTCGTCGACCTGGCGGTTGCCCTGACGTTGGCAGGCGATGGGGACAAGCTACGGACCCTGGGCAAAGCCTATGGCGAGGTCATGCAGACGCAGCCCGCGGGTCAGACCTTTGCCTTGTTGATCGGTGATCTGCAGCCCGGCCAGACCAAATCCATCGCCGAGGAATTGGCGCAGGTCGCCCAGGTCGAGGCATTCATGAACAGTTACCGCGAACGCCTACAGCAACAGCAAGCCGGCCTGCCGCAATAATTTTTAATTGGGGACAGTATATAGTTTTCGAAGCCGTAGGTTCGAAAACTATATACTGTCCCCAATTAAAAAGCGCTATCCGCCGTAGCTTTGCACCAGGCTGCCGGCGACCAGGTACCAGCCGTCGACCAGGACGAAGAAGATCAGCTTGAAGGGCAGGGAGATCATGATCGGTGGCAGCATCAACATGCCCATGGACATGAGCACCGAGGCGACCACCATGTCGATGATGATGAACGGCAGGAACAGCAGGAAGCCGATCTCGAAAGCCCGCCGAAGCTCACTGATCATGAAGGCGGGGATCAGCGAGCGGAGCGGTGTTTCCTCCGGCGTGGCGATGGGACCGGTTTTGGCCAGGTCCATGAACAGCTTGAGATCCTGTTCGCGGACATGGGCAAGCATGAAATTGCGCACCGGTACCGTTGCCTTGTCGAGCGCCTCCAATTCCGTCACATCCTCGGCGATTAAAGGCTGGATGGCCGTGTCGTAGATCGTTTGCAGCGTCGGCATCATGATGAAGACAGTGAGGAACAACGCCAGGCTAATGAGCACCGAATTGGGCGGCGTCTGTTGAATGCCCATGGCGCTGCGCAGGAACGACAACACCACGACGATTCGGGTAAACGAGGTGACCATCACCAGGATCGACGGCGCCAAGCTGAGCACCGTGACCAGGGCGACGAGTTGAATCAACCGGCTGGCCGTCGAACCGGCGCCTTCGCCAAGATCGAGTTGCAGCGTTTGCGCCAGCACCGGTTGCGGCAGAGCAATGGCGGTCAAGGCCGCCAGCAGAACCGCTGCCAAGATAGATGCTCGCCTCATGGGATACGCCTTGTGCTGGTGGCGTTGGCGGGTGTGGTCGGCGGTGGCGCATCGATGCCGCTTTCGAGCAACAGGTCCTGGCTAGCCCCGAGCAAGATCAGGTACTCGCGGTCGTCGCGCCGCACGAGCACTAGCTTGCGCCGTGGGTCAACGGTCTTGACTTCGACAACTGAGAGGCGCGGCGTTTTACCTGATTTCGGTACCAAATGGCCGCCGAATCCAAAGCGTCGAGCTGCCCAGGTGAGGGCGGCAATGAGCGCTAGGACAAGTACGAGCGCCAGCAGAAACCGGATGTAAATTTCTAATTCCATTGCAGTAACTTCAGGCTTGCATCACGCGCGAAGTCACCGGCTCGGTCCGGGCGTCTTGCCATAAGCGCGGAGTGCGCTCTGGCGACCGCCGGTGTCACCGAGCTCCTGCTTGAGTTCACCCAGGCGTGTCTCGATGGCCCGCGATAGATGACCGAAGTCATCCATGAGAGCCAGCAGGCGCGGTCGCAACGTTTTGCCATCGGATGGCGACAGGGTCGTTGCTTGGGCGCACAACTCGTTCACGCCCGCCTCGATGGCGGTCAGGTCGACAAGATTGCCGGCGTCCAGCTCCATGCGGGCGCGGGCGACGACGCCGCTCAAGGCTTGCACCAGCTTGCCTAGTCCAATTGTTTCGCTCATGGCCGTGGCTCCGCTGCTAGGTCGCTTTGTGCCCGGTAGACATATGACAAGATCTCGGCAACCGCCGCCAAAGCCTCCAGCGGCACGATGCTGTCCACTTCCACAGCTTCCAGAATTTCCGCTAGATCGGCGTCGCTGCGGACCTTGATGCCCCGATCGAAGGCGATTTGTAGAATCTGTTCGGCGACCGCGCCGCGCCCTTTAGCCGTGATTCTGGGCGCGTGGCGCCCCGTAGCATTATGCTCGACAGCGATAGCTACGGGCTGATGCTCCGGCGAGCGCGGTGGTGCGGGGGGGGCTAGGATCGGTGGGTCTTTGTGGGCCACGGCCAGGGAGTCCTCGTATCGCGACGGTGAGGCATCGCAGAATCTAGGGTGGCGTTCCGGTGCGGCCCAGGTCTTTCCGGGCCGCCGAATCGCCAGATACCCATCCTGGCCCAACATGCTTAACGAAATGTTGAACGCCACCGGCCGGCGCCTGGAGCATCATACTCCAGCGGCTCGGTACGTCCCCTCGGCATGGCGGTCTCGGACCGGGCACCCCCTGCTGTCAGGCTGGCCCGGCCGTCTGTTTAAGACCCGCTCTTCCTTTGTGGGCGGTTCTTCATAACCTCAGCCAGCGCATCACTGCCGGCTGCTGCCGCCCTATTCTCTTCCTGAATCCGCTCGAATATCTCGCGGCGCAGGACTGTCGCAGTCGTCGGAAAGGTAAACCCAAGCTTAATCGATTTCCCACGAATATCGATTACGGTTACCTCAATATCATCGTTGATGATGACCGACTCTCCGATCTTTCGCGTTAAGTATAGCACATCCCGGCTCCTTCCTGTGCCGGTTCTCCCCCCAACGGCCTATCGAGGACCTCCGTGGAGCAACCCCGATTAGAGCGCATTTGCGACAACATTTAACAGTTTTTACCGATTTTTAACAAGAGTCCCTGTATCTTGGCCGTTCTGGGCTGGAAACTGCGGCCCGCTACGCCTGTTGGAGGGGCATGGAAGGCAAGTTCGACATCTTCGCCGTCATCGGCAAGCGTATGGATTGGCTGAACCAGCGTGAGCGAGTGCTGGCTGAGAATATCGCCAATTCCGATACCCCGAACTACGTCCCACGCGATCTCGACGACAGCCAGTTCTCTCGCGTTCTGCAAAGCCAGCTTGCTCCGGTTGCACCGACCACGACCAATCGCGCGCATCTGAGCGGCACGGTCGTGAACGATGGCCCGGCGAAGACTCAGGGGCAGCGTCACACATACGAAACCTCGCCGACGGGCAACGCGGTGGTCCTGGAAGAGCAGTTGATCAAGGTCCAGGAGAATCAGTCCGCCTATCAGCTGATGACCAATTTGTACCGCAAACACATGGATATGTTCCGAATGGCCGTGCGCGGGCCGGGCGGATAACACAAACCAAGAACGACGCGCCTGATTGATGTGGCGCCAGCGGCACGAATTAAGATCTCGTAGGGCCAAGACCTCATAGGGAGGGCACCGAATGTCGGAATTGATAAAGTCGATGAGCATCTCCGCCGCCGGTATGAAGGCGCAGGGGACGCGTCTACGGGTCATCTCCGAGAACATGGCGAACGCTGGCTCGACGGCATTGACGCCGGACGGAGACCCATACCGGCGCAAGCTGGTGACCTTTGGCATTGAGTTAGACCGCGAGCTTGGCCTCCCACTGGTTGATGTGGCCCGTGTCTCTCGCGATTCGGCGGACTTCGGCGAGAAGTATCAGCCCGGTCATCCCGCGGCCAACGCCAGCGGTTATGTAAAAACATCGAACGTCAATTCGTTGGTCGAAATGGCCGACATGCGTGAGGCAGAGCGGAGCTATCAGGCGAACCTGAGAGTCATGCAAGCCTCGCGCGGCATGCTGCAACGGACGATTGATCTACTAAGATAAGAGCGCATCATCATCGATACCGGCCGCCAGGGAGGCGGCCGGTTCACTCGCCAGGAAGGCCGGCGTGGGCTCGCATAAGCCCCAGGGAGATACGCCATGGCCGTGAATTTTGTCGATGCCGTCAACGCCTATCAGAAAATGGCGAACAAGGACTCGTTGCCGGGCCTCGGGCCGAAGAACGATAGCAACAACGGCGACTTCGCCGAAATCCTGCGTGGCGCCACGGAAGGTGCCATCGGGTCGCTTCGTGCTGGCGAACAGCAGAGCTTGGCCGCGGCCGCCGGCACGGCTGACCTCAACGACGTGGTCACTGCCGTCGGTAAGGCCGAGATGACTCTGCAAACCGTCGTGTCCCTGCGTGACCGTGTCATTCAGGCGTATCAAGAAATCCTGCGTATGCCGATCTGATTTCGGGCATACGGACTCAACACCTTCAGTTAAGTAGATGGACGCAACCGATGTTCTCGAGATCGCCCGTGACGCGGTCATCGTGACGCTCAAGATCGGCTCGCCGGTTCTTTTGCTTGCCCTGATCGTTGGCCTGACGATCTCATTGTTTCAGGCTTTGACGCAGATTCAGGAGATGACTTTGACGTTCGTCCCCAAGGCGATCGTCATCTTCCTGTCGCTGCTTCTCTTCATGCCATTCATGCTTGGGACTCTCGTGTCATTTACCGAGGGCCTGATGGATCGCATCATCGCGCTGGGCTGATCGGGCATGCTGCAAGAGCTGCTGCCCGCACAAGTTTTCTTGATCATGCTGGTGTTCACGCGGGTCGGCTCGGCCATGCTGTTGCTGCCCGGCTTTGGCGAGCCGTACGTGCCGCCGCGTGTGCGGTTGGGCTTGGCGCTCATGATCTCGCTGATTGTAGCACCCGTTCTCGGCAACGCGCTGCCGGCGATGCCGGAGAGTGCGGCCGGCCTTCTCGTCCTGATATCGGGGGAGATCCTCATCGGGGTTTTTTTCGGGACCATTGCGCGGTTGTTTATTTCAGCGCTTACCACCGCAGGCATGGTCATCGCCTACATGAGCACCATGGCAAACGCCTTGACCAACGATCCAAGCGCTGCACAACAGGGGTCGATCGCGGGGTCTTTTCTTGTCGTGGTCGCGGTGTTGATGATCTTCACCCTCAATTTGCACCACGCCATGCTGGCCGCGGTGATCGACAGTTACCAGCTTTTCGTGCCTGGCCAGGTTCCGCCGGTGGCTGATTTTGCCGACATGCTCTCGCGGGTCGTTGCAAAGACGTTTTTGCTGTCGTTTCAGATTGCCGCGCCGTTCATTGCCATGGGCCTGATCTTTTTCCTGGGTCTTGGTCTGCTTGGCCGGCTGATGCCGCAGATGCAGGTCTTCTTTGTTGCCATGCCGCTGCAGATTGCCGCTGGCTTGGCGGTTCTCGCCTTGGTGTTGCCGGCGGTTATCCGCTGGTTTCTCGGTGCCTTTCAGGAGTCGCTGCTGCCCTTCGTTGCCCTCTAGCGGGCAACGGGCAGGCGGATAAGATATGGCTGACGACACACAAGACGACTCCCAAAAAACCGAGGAGCCCTCTCACCGGCGCCTGGAACAGGCGCGGGAAAAAGGTCAGGTCGCCAAGTCCCAGGAGGTCAACCACTGGTTCATGATCCTGGCGATCGCTATCGTATTCGGCGTCTTTGGTGAACCCCTTCTCGATGGCATAGCGAAAAGTCTCTATCAACTTGTCGAGCAGCCGCACGCGATCCGCCTGGACGGCGGACAGATGCAAGCCGTGTTGGCGGACGTCCTCTGGCGTCTGGGTTTGGCGGTGCTGATTCCGGTGGTCGTGATGGTCTTGATGGCCCTGATCTCCGGCTTTTCGCAAAACGGTCTGATAATCTCGTTCGAATCGGTCAAGCCGAAGCTTGAGAAGCTGTCCTTGAAGAAGGGTCTCAAACGCCTTTTCTCGACGCGGTCGATGGTCGACTTTCTCAAAGGCGTGGCGAAGATTTCCATCGTTGCCGCGGTCGTGGTGATTCTTGTGTGGCCCGAGTGGCGGATTCTGCCGAACCTGATGTCCTTCGAGACTCAGGAACTGCTCGGCTTAATGCAAGCCTTGGCGATGCGGATATTGATCGGCGTCCTGTCGGTAATGACCATCATTGCCGGGCTTGATTTCCTGTATCAGAAACAGCAGCACACGAAAGAGCTGCGCATGTCGCGGCAGGAATTGAAGGACGAGTTCAAGCAGACCGAAGGCGACCCGATGATCAAGGCACGTCTGCGCCAGATCCGTATGGAGCGGGCTCGCAAGCGCATGATGGCGGCGGTCCCCGAAGCCGATGTGGTGATCACGAACCCGACCCATTTCGCGTGTGCTCTAAAATATGACCCGGAGCGCATGCAGGCCCCGATCCTTGTCGCCAAGGGCGCCGATTCCATGGCCCAGCGCATCCGTGAGATTGCTACGGAAAACAACGTGCCGATTGTCCGGAACCCGCCGTTGTCGCGCGCGCTGTATGACGGTGTCGATTTGGACCAGGAAATTCCCGCCGAGCACTTTAAGGCGGTGGCCGAGGTTATCGGCTACGTCATGCGGCTGAAGGGCAAGTTATCGCGCGGACCCGGTCGGCCACCGCGGTCCTAGACAGGGGTCTTTGCCCGGGTGCCTTGCCAGGTCAGACTTGGTATAAGATGGTCGAGACGAATCGGCCATACGGTACGGGCCGTGAGGGGGACTGCGATGAGGCGTGGTATAGGCCTGCTAGGTGGCCTGTGGGCACTGTGTGCCGCTGGACCCGCCCAGGCCCAGTCGGCGGCCCAGTCGGCGATGCCGAGCGGCATCACCGGTTTCGAGGCGGTATTATACGGCGGCCTTGCGGTCACCGCGCTGGCTGTTCTTGCCGCTCTTATCTCTCTCATTCGCCTGCGCCGCGCTTTCGCGCTGATGCGGGATATCTTCGATGCGGTGCCGCAGCCGCGCCAGGTAGTCGACCGGCACGGCAAAACCGTCTTGGCGAACGATGCCTTTCGGCGCGTCTTTGCCGGTGCCGACAAGCCGATCCCGGCGCTGCTGCTGGCCGAGGTGGCGGACGACGAGGACGCGCGGGCACAAATCGATCGCCTGGCCGCCAACGCCGGAAACGGCACGGCCGGCTACACGGAGTTGCGGGTGCGTGCGGTGCAGGAGCAGGCAGAATGGCGGCACGTCGCCGCCTATCCGGTTAGCGGCCGGCCCGGGACCGTTTTCTGGCAGGTCGACGACATCACCCTACGGCGGCAAATGGAGCAGGTGATCCAGGAGGAGCAAAATCGCTTCGTCGACCTGCTGGAGCACGCTCCGATCGGCTTCTATTCCGTCGACGATGGGGGGCGCTTTCTTTTTGCTAATCAGACCCTGTGCGATTGGCTGGGCCGCAGTCACGAAAGCTTGGACAGCGGTGCGGTACACCTGCATGAGGTGCTCGCGGAGCCGCCGCCTGCCGGCACGCTACCCTACGATCCGTTCGGTGATGACACGGCATCACGTGGCGAGGTGGCGCTGAAGGATGCGGCCGGCCGCGTCTTCGAGGTGTCGATCAGCCAGGACGTCGCCCACGGCGAGGATGGCAAGGGGGTGCGCACCCGCTCGGTCGTGCGTCACCTCTCGCACGAACGGGCGATGGCCGAGGCATTGGAGCGCTCAGTGCAGCGCTTCGAGCGTTTCTTCCGCGAGGCGCCGGTGGGCATCGCCTTGCTCGACGTGGCGGGCCGCTTCACCGAGGCGAATCGGACCTTTGGGACGCTGGTTGGGCGCGAGCCCGACTCCCTGGCCGGCAGTTCCCTGCGCGATCTGGTGCCGGACGAGCAGCGTGGCGCCATCGAGATCGTGCTGGGCGGTGCGCCGGGCCCGGTCGAGGTCAGCTTCCCCGGCGAGACCGAAAAAGTCTGTACCATGTACGTGACCGGACTGACCGACGCCGATGGCGCGACTGCCGGTTTCATTGCTCATTTCATCGACTCGACCGAGCAAAAGAATCTGGAGCTGCAATTCTCGCAATCGCAGAAAATGCAGGCGGTGGGTCAGTTAGCCGGCGGCATTGCCCACGACTTCAATAATCTACTCACGGCCAAGATCGGCTTTTCCGATCTCCTGTTGCTGCGCCACCGGCCCGGCGACCAATCCTTCGCCGACATCATGCAGATCAAGCAGAACGCCGCCCGGGCTGCCAACCTGGTGCGTCAGCTCTTGGCCTTCTCGCGCCAGCAAAGCCTGCAGCCGCGCCTGCTCAACGTCACCGATATTTTGGCCGAGCTATCGCATCTGCTGCGTCGTCTGATCGGCGAGAACATCGATCTGGACATGACCCACGGCCGCGATCTGGGCAACGTCAAGGCCGACCAGGGCCAGTTGGAGCAGGTCATCATCAACTTGGCGGTGAATGCGCGCGATGCCATGTCCGGTGGTGGCAAGCTGAGCATGCGCACAAGCAACGTCACGGTGGAGCGCGAAAAGAAGGTGCGCGGCGAGGTCATGCCGCCCGGCGACTATGTGCTGCTCGAGGCGAGCGATACCGGGACCGGCATTTCGCCGGAAAACATAGACCGTATCTTCGATCCCTTCTTTTCCACCAAGGAAGTGGGCGCCGGCACGGGGCTGGGCCTGTCCACCGTCTATGGCATCGTCAAGCAGAGCGACGGCTTTGTCTTCGTCGATAGCGCGCCCGGCCATGGCAGCACGTTTTCCATCTATCTGCCGCATCACGCCGGGACCGCGGACGCGGCCGGCGCCGCCGCCGAGAGCGAAGTCCGCCGGGACCTAACCGGTAAAGGCATTGTCCTGCTGGTCGAGGACGAAGAGGCGGTGCGGGCCTTCAGCGCCCGGGTTCTGCGCAACAAAGGATACGAGGTGCTGGAGGCTGCGTCCGGCGAGTCGGCCCTGGAGGTCTTTCGCGAGCATGCCAAGACCATCGATCTGATTGTCACCGACGTGGTCATGCCGCGCATGGACGGCCCGACCATGGTGCGCCACCTGCGCGAGCAGCGCCAGGACCTGAAGGTCATCTTCATCTCCGGCTACACGGAAGACGCCTTCCGCCAGCGCCTGGGAGAAGAAACCGGCATCCACTTCCTCGCCAAACCCTTCACCCTGAAGCAGCTAGCCGCGAAGGTGAAGGACGTCCTAGACGGGCCGGGGGGAGCGGGGGCCGGCACTCCGACCGCCGTACCGGATTCGCCCCAAGCAGCCGGACCCGCACCAACGACCTAGGTAATTAAGTATCGTTTCTTATCGAGAAAAGCACCGCAAAGAGCACTACCGAACCGCCGAGAAATGTTGCGATGTTTGGAATTTCCGAAAGCAATATGAATGCGAAAACCGGAGCAAGAGGGGTTTCCAAGGAACTTAAAAGAGCGGTCTGGCCAGATGGAACCCGTTTAGCACCTTCTGCTAAGGTGACCGATGCAATGGCAAATAACAGTCCAAATGCAGCAAGAACATAGATTTCTGTGCGTTCAACATCAAACGGGTTACCTAACATCGCGGCAAAAGGCAGCAAAAAAATAGATTGTAGCACTGCAGGACCCGGCCCTGGCGTATCTGGATATTTTCGATAAATGACCATTATCGAGGCCATAGCGGTGGTCATACATAAGGCCAACAAATCGCCGTTGAGGCTAATTTGACCAAGAGAACCCGAAACAATTATCGCAACACCCAAAAGCGCGCCAACACATCCCGCCATCATCCTTGCTGATACTTTTTCTCCAATGGCAAACCAAGCGAGCAGCGCAGCGATAAGTGGAGAAACCGCATAGATAAGTGAAACATTGGCAATGGTTGTGAGTTTAAATGCCGGGATAAATGCCGCCGTACCCAATGCTCCCACCACCCCTACCGCCAATCCACTGTAACCCATGCCAAAAAAATTCTGTCGTAACGCTCCTCTTTTTATTGTCCAGACCGTTGTGAAAGCAGCGGCAAAAAAACCTCTCCAAAAAATAACGTCCCACGACCCGGCTTCAACTCCCTTGGTGAACAAACCCGCCGTGCTGAATGTTACAGCCGAAATCACAAGAAGAATGACACCGGTGTAATATTCAGATTGAGTATTTTGATTCATGCCGGCCGGCCGCCGGTCTCGATGATCTCCTCGACCGTCGTGACGATTTGGGAGCGGTCCAGCCCGATGTCCGTTAGGTGGTGGTCGCTTAAGGCCTGGAGCTCGCGGATCGCGGTGCGCCGCTGGCGCCAGCGGGAGATCACGCCGGCACTCCGGCGAACCGCCGATTTCAGGCCATTGACCAGCCGCAAGGCACCGATGCTTGGGATTGCGCCGATTTGGCGACCTGGCCGCTTGGGCTGGCCGGCGTGAGTCTGCTGGAAGCTGCTGCCGAGGTTGGGAAGCTCGCAGTAGGGGTTCATGGAGACCTCCATCGGGTTCTGGTTTGACCGCTCGTCTACATACCCATGATCTAGATTTATTTGATCTATGAGGCTGCCAGCGCCGCACCGGCATCGGGGCGATTCGGCCTTGAATTGTCGAAAAAATATGCATACCTGTGACCTTCAACAAACGAGAATATCTCGGCTCATCTGTTAGAAAAATTCAGGTATAGACAATGGCTCGACCGCTCCCGCCCCTGAACGCCCTCAGGGCCTTCGAATCGGCCGGCCGGCACCTCAGCTTCACCAAGGCGGCGGCCGAGCTGAACGTCACGCCGGCCGCGATCAGCCACCAGGTCAAGGCGCTCGAGGAGCTGCTCGAGGTGCCCCTGTTCCGCCGCCTGACCCGGGCGCTGCGCCTAACCGATGCCGGCCAAGCGGCCCTGCCGACGCTCAGCCAGGGCTTCGACAAGCTGGCCCAAGGGGTCGAGCAGATGCGCGCCCACTGCGAGAGCGGGGTGCTGACCATCAGCGTCAGCCCCTCGTTCGGCGCCATGTGGCTGGTGCCCCGACTCGAGCATTTCCGCAGCCGGCACCCGGACATCGAGATCCGCATCGACGGCACCGACCGTCTGGTCGACCTGGCGCGCGACGACGCCGACGTGGCGCTGCGCTACGGCCCCGGCGGCTACAAAGGAGTGCAAGTCGACCGGCTGTTCAGCCAAGTCAACACGCCGGTCTGCAGCCCGGCGCTCTTGAGCGGCGAGCACCCCTTGGGCCAGCCCGACGATCTGCGCCACCACACCTTGCTGCACATCGACTGGAAAGACGCCGAGGCGAGCTGGCGTATGTGGCTGCTGGCGGCCGGCTTGCACGACATCGACCCGACCCGCGGGCCGCGCTTCTCCATGGAGAACATGGCGGTGCAGGCCGCGCTCGACGGCCACGGCGTGGCTTTGATC
>JAJFGP010000009.1 GCA_021776055.1 Kiloniellaceae bacterium | reverse complement strand
AGCCTTTTCGCGCCGAACCGTACTGTCCGTCTCGAAACCGTCGAAGATACGCTGCTGCAGCGTTATCGAAGCTTCTTGCCGGGTCAGGTTCACGGCGGCGGAGTTATTCGGGCGGGCGCGCGATGCGCGGTCGTTGGTGCGTTCCTTACCGATTCCCGCGGCAACGTCGACTTGTGGCAGATACAGTCCCCGCGCCTGCCTCAACTCCTCATCCACGGCCTCACGATTGCTCGCGACAATACCGATATCCGGATTTGTAGAGATGGCCAACTGAATCGCCTCTTTCAAACCCATCGCCTCGGCGGCGAAAGCACTGGGAATGACTAATGCCGTTCCCAGAAGCACCGCTCTGAAGTGATAGGTCAGTCTTCCGTGCGACCAACGCATAATTGTCCCCCGTTCCCCTTGCACATCTAGTCCACGAGTCCGCCTGCGGCCAATACCTGACCAGACATGTCTCAAGTGGCGCATGTATTACGCCGGGTTTCGCCAAAAAGTCAACGTGTTGGGGCCATCCTCCACTTGGCTCGTTAACAAACCATTAATCATACCAAGACCCGGGAGAGACGGCAATTGTGTAACACCTAGATGGTTTTAGCTGTGAATAGGCCACAGAGCCCCATACTGGCCTAGCCACCGAAGTGCGAAATACATTAACCTTTTTCGAAATCTCTTAGGCTAAGCCTAGATAGCGGGTCCGAGCGGCACGGTGAATCGCGTGGCGGCACGGGATGAGCGCCTTGGATCAAATCAAATTATAGCTCAAGAAGGCGACACGCCGGTATGGCAGCCAATAACGACGGAACGCGCGGTATCTCGACGGAGCGCCTGGCCCGTGCCACCGCCAAAACGGCGCCTGCCGAAGAGGGCGCCGGCGTATCAAAAGGCATTGCGCAGGTCAGTGGCCGAATTGCCACAACCGGAAACAAAGAGGCAGGGAAACCGGCTACCGACAGCGCTTGGGTCGCTCCGCCGCCCGTTACCAATGAGGCCGCCGCAAAAGACGCCCCCGCAAAAGACACCATTACAAAAGACGAGGTTCTAGAAAGCCCGGCGGACTGGCACGTCGCCCCGTCGGCGATCGATTTCGTCGAACCGCTTCTGGCTAGCCTGACGACACTGGCCGCGTTGTTGCAGCGCCCTATCTCGGCCGAGGCCTTGCGGGCCGGCCTGCCGCAAGCCAAGCGCCTGAGCCCCGAGATGGCAGTACGTGCCGCCGAACGCGCCGGCCTGGACGCACGCATAACCCGGCGGTCCAAGTTGACCCAAATCCTGCCGGTCACCCTGCCCTGCATCCTCCTGCTCAAAGGCGAGAACGCCTGCGTTCTGCTGCGCTACTTGGACAATGGCCAGGTCGAGATTTCTCTGCCGGAGGGTGGCGGCAGCACAAAGGCCGTCGATATAGCCGACTTGGAGTCGCAGTACAGCGGCTATGCCATTTTCGCCCGACCGGAATACAAGTTCGATCAGCGCGTCTCGGATATCCGGCTCAGCCAGCCGCGGTCGTGGTTCTGGGGCACCCTGGCCGGCTTCTGGCCGATCTATAGCCACGTCCTGCTCGCCTCCGTCCTGATCAACAGTTTCGCGTTGGCCAGCCCGCTGTTCATCATGAACGTCTATGACCGCGTGGTGCCGAACAACGCGGTGGAGACTCTGTGGGTGCTGGCGCTGGGGGTGACCACCGTCTTCGTCTTCGAGTTTGCCATGCGTAACATCCGCACCTACTTCGTCGACGTGGCGGGCAAGAACGCGGATGTGATCATCGCCAGCCGCCTTCTCGAACAGCTCATGTCCATGAAGTTGGCGAGCAAGGGCCCCTCCACCGGCGCCATGGCGAACAACCTGCGCGAGTTTGAATCGCTGCGCGAGTTCTTCACCTCCGGTACCGTGGTCGCCCTGGTCGACCTGCCGTTCATCCTGCTTTTCCTGGCTGTGATTTGGCTGGTCGCCGGCCCGGTCGCCTTCATCCCCCTGGCCGCCGTGCCGGCCGTCATTCTTGTCGGGGCGCTGCTGCAGTTCCCCTTGCGCCGGGTGATCGAGAAAACCTACCGCGAGGCGACCCAGAAGCATGCCCTGCTGGTCGAGACCATCGACGGACTGGAGACCATCAAAGCCACGGCGGCCGAAGGCCGCGTGCAGCAGGCCTGGGAACGTTTCGTCGGCCTGACCGCCGAGTCGTCCGGCAAGGCGCGCTTCCTATCCAGCCTGGCAACGACCTTCGCGCAGGTCTCGATCCAGCTCGTTACCGTCGCCGTGGTGGTCTACGGCGTGCATTTGATTGGCGCCGGGGAAATCACCATGGGCGCGCTAGTGGCGGCGACCATTCTCACCGGCCGCGCCCTGGCCCCGCTGGGCTCGATCGCCGCCATGCTGACGCGCCTGCAACAATCGCGGGTGGCCTTGCAGTCTCTCGACGCGATCATGAAAGCACCGGTCGAACGACCGTTGGGCAAGACCTTCCTGCATCGTCCAAGGCTCAGCGGCCAAATGGATGTGCAGAATATCTCTTTCAAATATCCGGAGCAGGAAGGCCCCGCGCTCGACGGCATCTCATTCAAGGTCAAGCCGGGCGAGAAGATCGGCATCCTCGGCCGGATCGGCTCCGGCAAAAGCACGATAGCGCGCCTGCTCATTGGGCTTTACGAGCCGGCGGAAGGTGCCGTGCTGATGGACGGCACCGACATTCGTCAGATCGATCCCGCGGATTTGCGGCGCAACGTCGGCTATGTGTCGCAAGACAACTATCTGTTCTTTGGGTCCGTGCGCGACAACATCGCCTTCGGCGCCCCGCACGTGGACGATGCGACGGTTCTGCGCGCGGCCTATGTTTCCGGCGTCGGCGATTTTTTACGCACCCATCCGCACGGCTTCGATTTACAGGTAGGCGAGCGGGGCATGGCCCTGTCCGGCGGTCAACGTCAGGCCATCGTCATCGCCCGTGCCATGTTGCTCGATCCGCCGATGATCTTGATGGACGAGCCGACCAGCAACATGGATAACTCGACGGAGGCGCTGTTCAAGCGCCGTCTTGAGCAAACCCTACCGGGCAAGACGCTGCTTCTCGTCACCCACCGTAGTTCGCTGCTTAGCCTGGTCGATCGTCTGATTATCATCGACAGCGGCAAGGTCGTCGCGGACGGTCCCAAGGAAGAGGTTCTCAACGCCCTGAAGCAGGGTCAGATCCGCGCGGCCAAGACATGAACGCCGGGCAATCCATGTCTAACCGTAACGAAGACCTGCACTTCATGCCGGACGTGCATGCCGCCGCGCGGCGGCGCGGGCATGGCTTCGCTTACATCCTGACGCTGATGACGTTGCTGTTTTTCGTGACCTTCATCGTCTGGGCGAACTTCGCGGTGCTCGACGAGGTCACCCGGGGTGAAGGCCGAATCGTTCCCTCCAGCAAGACACAAATCATCCAGAATCTGGAAGGCGGTATCCTCTCCGCGATCCTGGTGCGCGAGGGCGATATCGTCGAGGCTGGCCGTATCTTGCTGCGCATCGACAACACGGCGGCACAGGCCAGCGCGCGCGATCTGCGGACCCAGTACTATACGTTGTTGGCGACCATCCAGCGCCTGGAGGCCGAGCAGGAAGGCGGCGAGCTGACGTTCTCCGACGAGGTCCAGAAGGAAGCACCGGGCGCCGCTGCCGATCAGAACGCCCTGTTCAGTGCGCGTCGCCAGCAACTGAATGCGCAGATATCCGTTCTCGAGGCGCAGGCCTCGCAGCGCAAGCAAGAGACCGGCGAGATGGCCAGCCGCCGCAAGCAGCTCGAGCGCAACCTGCAGTTGGCCCGTGAGGAAATGGCGATTCTGGAGCCCTTGGTGCGCAACAGCGTGGTGCCGCGCATCGATTTACTGCGCATCGAACGTCAGGTCGCCGATCTGCAAGGAGAGATCAGCACCATCCGCCTGAGCATTCCTCGGCTCAAGACCGCCGCGGAGGAGGCCACCCAGCGTACCTTGCAGGTCCGCCTGGCCGCCAGGGCAGAGGCGTCGAACGAGCTCAACAGAGTGCGTGCCGAATTCAAGTCGATCCGCGAGACCCTGTTCGCCGGCGAAGACCGCGTCACCCGCACCGAGGTCCGCTCGCCGGTCCGCGGTACCGTGAAAGAGATCAAGGTCAACACCGTCGGCGGTGTGATCCGTCCCGGTCAGGACATCATCGAGATCGTCCCGCTCGACGACAGCCTGCTGGTGGAAGCGCGAATTCGCCCGAAAGACATCGCCTTCCTGCGTCCGGGGCAAGAAGCCATCATCAAGGTGGCGGCGTATGATTTCTCAATCTATGGCGGGCTGAAAAGCAAGCTGGAACAGATCAGCGCCGATACCATCCGCGACGAAGAGGGAGAGAACTTCTACCGCGTCTACCTGCGTACCGAGCGCAACACCCTAAACCATCAGGGCAATGAGCTGCCCATCATCCCGGGCATGACCGCCACGGTCGAGATTCTGACCGGCAAGAAGACGGTCCTGGATTATCTCTTGAAGCCCATCCTAAAGGCAAAGCAACAGGCCCTGCGCGAGCGTTAGCCAACCCGATCCCAAAAAGGGCATATAAGTTAACCGTGTATACGTCCTTAACTATATGTTTTATAATGATTTCACGGGCTCGCGTAAACCAATAGTCTAAACACTCCATTAAGACGAACCAGCGATTCTATAGGGGTCGCGGGCCTGGTCTCACGCCGGGCTAGATAGCGCTATTCAGGGAGCGAACCCTATTGACCCGGCGAGGCTTTCTAACCGCCTCTGCAGCTCTATTTGCAGTCACAGTATCCGGGGCCGCCAGTAGCGACGCGGCCGGGAAAAAGACGCTTGCCGACGTGGTGCGTGCCAGCCAGAGCGCCCGCCTGAGCGATACTGAAGGCACAGCCGTTTTCGGCTCGGTCGAGGTGCGGTCCGAATCCTTGACGGGCCTGCCGCAATGGACCCGGGTCTTGGCCGTCATGCAGGCCGAAGAGCCGGCCTTCAACCGCTGCGTTGCAAGCGCGGCCGACTGTGGCACTCCGGTACTTAAGAACTGGCGCAAGATCATCAGGTCGGCAAAGGGCCTCAGCCGGCAAGGCAAGCTGGCGGCGGTCAATAACTTCTTCAACCGCTGGCCATACAAGCTTGACTCCGAAATTTATGGTCTCAGTGAATATTGGGCAACACCGCGGGAATTCATGACCCGTTCGGGAGACTGCGAAGACTATTCGATCGCCAAATACTTTGCGCTGCGAAAACTAGGCTTCAGTAAAGATGAGATGAGAGTCGTCATCCTGATGGACGAGATCCGTGGTATCGGCCACGCGGTCCTGACGATCTACGAGGGCAACGACATATTAATACTTGATAGCCTATCGAATCTCATTCTATCTCATTCTTTGTATAAGCACTATGTACCGCAGTACTCCATGAACGAAACCACGCGGTGGGCCCACATCGGCGGCTTTAAGAAACCAAACACTCAGCCGTACCAGGGTTTGGCCGCACGCAACT
>JAJFGP010000080.1 GCA_021776055.1 Kiloniellaceae bacterium | reverse complement strand
GTTCTCAAAGGGATCAAGGGCCTGGATGAGGCCGCGTTGGCCCGCATCCAGGGTCCGGCCAACTAATACCGAAGGCTTATTCGGCCGCTTCACCATAATTCTCCATGGGCGGACAACTGCACACCAGATTCCGGTCGCCGTAGACGTTGTCGATCCGACCCACCGGCGGCCAATATTTGTCCTCACGCAGCGCATGCAACGGAAAGAAAGCTTGTTCTTTCGAATAGGGCCGTGACCAGTCGCCTTCGAGAAGCAGGCGATGGGTGTGCGGCGCGTTGTGGAGCAGGTTGTTCTGAGGATCGGCAGCGCCGGACTCGACGTCGGCGATTTCCTGACGAATGGCGATCATGGCATCGCAGAAGCGGTCCAGTTCGCGTTTCGCTTCACTCTCTGTCGGCTCGATCATCAGCGTATCGGGCACCGGGAACGACATGGTCGGGGCATGGAAGCCATAGTCGACCAGCCGCTTGGCAACATCATCCACGGTAACGCCGCAAGCATCGCGGAGCGACCGCAGATCGACGATACACTCGTGTGCCACCATATCGTTCTTGCCCGTATAGAGAACCGGATAGTGGGGCGCCAGGCGATGGGCGATGTAGTTGGCGTTGAGAATCGCGGTCTGCGTCGCCTGCCGCAATCCGTCCGCCCCCATCATGGTGATGTAGGCCCATGAGATCGGCAGAATTCCAGCCGACCCCCAGGGTGCGGCGGCAACGGCACCGACCGACCGGCGACCACCCGCCGCCCGGTTGACCCCGGCCACCACCGGATGGTTCGGCAGGAATGGCGCCAGGTGACCGAGCACACCGATCGGACCAACGCCAGGACCGCCACCGCCATGCGGGATACAGAACGTCTTGTGCAAGTTCATGTGCGATACGTCGGCACCGATCTTGCCCGGCAGACAAATACCGAGCAGAGCGTTTAGATTCGCCCCGTCCATATAAACCTGACCACCGTGGCCATGAACGATCTCGCAAATCTCGCGGATCGCTTCCTCGAACACGCCGTGTGTCGAGGGATAGGTGATCATCAACGCCGCCAGGTTCGCCGCGTGCTGCGCCGCCTTGGCCTTGAGGTCGGCCACGTCAACATTGCCGGCATCGTCACAGGCGACCACCACAACCGTCATCCCCGCCATGTTGGCGCTAGCCGGGTTGGTACCGTGCGCCGAGGCCGGGATCAGACAGACGTTTCGATGCGCTTCGTCGCGACTCTCATGGTATTTCCGGATCACCAGCAAACCCGCAAATTCACCCTGCGATCCGGCATTTGGCTGCAATGACACGGCGTCGAAACCGGTGACCTCGCAAAGCATCTCCTCCAACTCTTCGAAAAGTTGCTGGTACCCTTGCGTTTGATCCAAGGGTGCGAAGGGATGCATATGGCTGAACTGTCGCCAGGTAACAGGAATCATCTCGGTCGTCGCGTTCAGTTTCATAGTGCACGAGCCAAGCGGAATCATGGAGCGGTCGAGGGCGATGTCCTTGGCCTGTAGCCAGCGCAGGTAACGCAGCATCTCGGTCTCGCCGTGATACAGATGGAAGACCGGGTGCGTGAGGAAACCGCTGGTGCGCCGCAAGGATTTGGGGATGCATGGTTTGACCGCTGCATCGATCTTGTCGATATCCAGCAGTTTTTCGGATTTGCTCGTGAACACCCGCCAGAGCGCGGTCAGATCACGCCGCTTAGTGGTCTCATCGAACGAGATTCCCACCCGGTCCGCGTCGATCTCGCGCAGATTGATGCGCGCCTCGCGGGCCCGGGCGACAATGCGGGCGGCTTGCCCCGGCACCCGTACGGTCAGCGTGTCAAAGAACGCCTCACTCTCGATCTCGAAGCCGAGTTGTCGCAACCCTTCGGCCAAGATCTCCGTCATGCGGTGCACTCGCCCCGCGATCAACCGCAAACCGTCCGGCCCGTGATAAACGCCATAGAGGGCGGCGATAATGGCCAGCAAGACCTGCGCCGTACAGATGTTGCTGGTCGCCTTTTCGCGACGGATATGCTGCTCGCGCGTCTGCAGGGCCATGCGCAAGGCGGGACGGCCGTTGGAGTCCACCGACACGCCGATGATGCGCCCTGGTGTCGAGCGCTTATAGGCATTGCGGGTGGCAAAGAACGCGGCATGGGGTCCCCCATAGCCCATCGGCACACCAAATCGCTGAGCACTGCCGACCACGATATCGGCGCCCATCTCGCCGGGCGGTGTAAGCAGGACCAAGCTGAGCAAATCGCAGGCAACGGTCGCCAATGCCCCTTGCGCTTGTGCCTGAGCAATGACATCGCGGATATCGCGCACACCGCCACCAGAGCCCGGGTACTGCACCAAGACGCCGAAGACCTTGTTACCGTCAAGCGCCGTGGCGGGATCACCAACAATGATCTCCAGCCCCATTGCCTTAGCCCGCGTCTGCACCACGGCAATGGTCTGCGGATGACTATCCTCATCCACGAAGTAGGCCTGCGACGGACTTTTGGATACGCGCCGTGACATGGCCATGGCCTCGGCCGCCGCCGTCGCCTCATCCAGCAACGAGGCGTTCGCCAGCTCCATCCCGGTCAGATCGATGATCATCTGCTGGAAGTTAAGCAGGACCTCCAGACGGCCTTGGCTAACTTCGGCCTGGTAGGGTGTATAGGCGGTGTACCAGCCGGGATTTTCCAGCACGTTGCGCTGGATGACGCCGGGCAAGACGGTGCCGGAGTAGCCCATGCCGATCATGGACGTAAACACCTGGTTCCGCTCCGACATCGTCCGCAGATAGGACAGCGTCTCGCGCTCGCTCTTGGCGTCCGGCAGGTTCAGCGGTTCGTCCGAAACGATGGACGACGGGACCGCTTTTTCCAGCAGATCGTCGAGCGACTTCAGGCCGAGCTCGGCCAGCATCTGGGCGATCTGCGATTCGCCCGGACCGATGTGACGGCGGACGAAATCGCCACGCATCTCCAGGTCTTGCAGTGAGCGGCGAACGTTCGACATTGGAAAACCTCTCTGTTAATCCCGCCTTGGGCGTATTAATCCAAACTATCGACGAGCTTCTGATAGGCAGCCTCGTCCATAAGCTCGCCCAACTCATCCGGTTTGCCGATCTTCACCTTGAAGAACCAGCCTTTGCCCAACGCGTCGCTGTTCGCGAGAGCAGGCTCGTCCACCAGCGCCTCGTTGACCTCTACGACCGAGCCGGAGATTGGCGCATAGATCTCGCTCGCCGCCTTGACCGATTCCACGGTCGCGGCCTGCGCACCTTGGGCAAACTCTGCCCCCGCATTGGGAAGCTCGATAAAAACGATATCCCCTAGCTGCTCCTGTGCGTGTTCGCTGATCCCCACGGTTGCCACGTCACCCTCGATCAGGACCCATTCGTGATCCTTTGTGTATTTGCGCTCGCTCATTACCCGATCCCCGCCCTATTTGTTGAAAATTTATCCGCGATAATAATTCAGTGGCACGAACGGCAGCTTGACCACCGCCACCGGATGCGGCTTGCCGCGCACCACCGCCGCCAAGGCCGTCCCCGGTTTGGCGAATTCGCTTTCCACATAGCCCATGGCCACCGGCCCGCCGACGGTTGGGCCATAGCCACCGCTGGTCACCTGCCCGATCACCCGGCCGGTGCCGTCTGTCAACTCCGCGCCCTCGCGCACCGGTGCGCGGCCTTCGGGCTTGATGCCGACACGCCGCCTGGGCGCGCCGTCGGCAAGTTGGCGCAAGATGACCTCGGCGCCCGGATAACCACCCGGACGCGGCCCATCCTGGCGCCGGGCCTTGGAAAGAGCCCACACCAGGGCCCCCTCGACCGGCGTCGTCGATATATCTATGTCGTGACCGTAAAGGCACAACCCCGCCTCAAGACGCAGCGAATCGCGGGCGCCCAGGCCAATCGGCGCAACCTCGGGCTCGGCAAGCAGCAGCCGGGCTACATCCTCGGCCTTACCGGCGGGAATCGAGATTTCAAAGCCGTCCTCGCCCGTATAGCCTGAACGAGTCACAAAACAGTCCGCGCCACCGATCTCAATGGCAGCCGCCGACATGAACACCAATTGTGTCGCCGCCGGGGCGATCCGGCCCATGACCGCGGCGGCCTGCGGGCCCTGAAGGGCTAGAAGCGCGCGATCTTCCAGCGGTGTGATCGTGCAGTCGCTTGCCAGATGCTGTTGCAGATGTGCCAGGTCCTGCGCCTTGCAGGCGGCGTTGACCACCACGAACAGGTGGTCGCCGGCATTAGTGATCATCAGATCGTCCAGGATGCCGCCCGCCTCGCTGGTAAACAGAGCATAGCGTTGTCGGCCAGCCGCCAAGCCAAGCACGTCCACGGGCACCAGCCGCTCCAAAGCCGCGGCGGCCCCAGTGACTCCCCCATCTCCGGACAAGCGCACCTGGCCCATGTGCGAGACATCGAACAAGCCGGCCTGACGGCGTGCATGCTCGTGCTCTTTTAGAATTCCCATGGGGTATTGAACCGGCATGGCATAGCCGGCGAACGGGACCATCTTCCCGCCCAACGCCGTGTGCAACGCGTGCAGCGGCGTTAGCTTCAGATCGCTCTGGTGATCGGCCAAGGTGTTCGGTCCCCACGACAGATATCTCGGTCCTCGGCTGTCTCAAGTGACAGCCGTGACCCCCTCTGTCTTAGGACCTGAGAGATTCACCAACCCGGTGCCATGTGGCGCCGGGCGGCTTACCCCTTCGGTGCGCCGCGCCCTGTCTTGTAAAGCGCGCCGCTTTCCAGAGATGCCTCTTCCGCGCGGTCCGTGTGCCTGAGAGTTTCCGGGGCGGTTGCTCCTTCGGCGCCAAATACACGGGGCCTTACCGTGCATCCGATCTCTCCCGCGAGGGATCTTAAGCGTGCGACCAAGCCCGAGCCCGTGGACCCGGCATCGACCGCGAGCAGAAGCTACCCGCCCGGCGGAGAAAGTCAACCACGAGCACGCTCACACATCCGCGAGGTATGGCGCAAGGCGCGACCAGTGGGGCCGCTCAGCGGTTCTCGCGATTGTACTGCAGCTCTTCGGGAGTAACGGTTAAGCCGATATATATCAGATAGTTACTTCCGTCTTCGCCGGGTTTTAAGGGGATTCGCGGCGTCAATTCCTCGGCCGCCAGGACACGCGTGCGGTTGCCTTCAAATGGAACCGCCAACTCGAATTCCTCGCGCGCGCCGATCTTCCGATCCCGCGTGGCAATGGCGACGAAGTACCCCAACCGGGCCACCCGGTCGCGGTCGGCAGGACCGCGCGCGGCGAGCACTTGCAGCAGCATCTGGCCTTCGATCACGCCGTCATCGTATTCGCACGTGAGTGTATAGGTCTCGATTCGCGCCTCGAAGAGCACATCGGTCAAATCGCGGCCTTGACCATTGAAGCGCACAAGCTGCGCGGCATCGGCAACCGGGACCACCGCCGGGCACGGAAGAGGCGGGCCATCCTTGCTACAAGCAGCCAGAAACACCGCTAGAACAAAACTCCCCGCCACCAAGCGCGACAGGCGCAGAGCGTGGACAAACTTGGTTCGGAAAAGTGAAAACATGTACATACGAAACCGGGGCCAAAACCCGCCGTTACAACTTGCTGTGGGTACCATCGCACAACGGCTTGGTGCCGGTGTGCTTGCAGCCGCAGAACCAGACATCCTTGCTTTCAGTGGCCTTGTAGATCTCCGGGGTTATGTCGGTACCGCTGTGCGAGCCGTCACACAACGGCTGTTTCTTGCTCCGCCCGCAGGCGCACCAGAAATAGTTCCGCCCGGCCTCGACGTGGAACTGGTAAGGGGCTTTTTGTGGGCTGATTGGCTCGGTCATGGCCCTTTCTTCCTCCGCCCCGCTATATTACGTTCATCCGCGCGATATGCCGATGCCAGCGCGCGAATCGGCGCCGACCGTGGATCGCGGGGCGACTCTAGGGAAGCGTCGGGCGCAGCACAAGTAGCCGCGAGACATGTGAGACAGGGATCTGACAGGACGCCAATGGATAAGCCACCGCTGACCGTATTGCTGGCTGGCCCGCGTGGATTCTGCGCCGGGGTTGAGCGCGCCATCGAGATCGTCGAACGGGCCCTACAAAAGTTCGGACCGCCGGTCTATGTGCGCCACGAGATCGTCCATAACCGGTACGTAGTCGAAGGGTTGGAGGCCAAGGGGGCGGTTTTTGTCGAGAATCTGACCGAAGTTCCCGAGGGCGTCCCCGTGATATTTTCAGCACATGGCGTACCCAAGCATGTGCCGGCCGAGGCTGAGGCCCGCCACCTATTTTATCTCGATGCCACATGTCCCCTGGTCAGCAAAGTGCACCGCGAGGCCGAGCGGCACGAGCGGGTCGGCCATCAAGTCATTCTTATCGGCCACGCCGGACATCCCGAGGTCATCGGCACCATGGGCCAGCTGCCGGAGGGCGCAATTCTGTTGGTGGAAAGCGTCGAGGATGCGGAGGTCGTCCAGGTCGACGACCCGGACCAGCTGGCTTTCATTACCCAGACTACCCTATCGGTCGATGACACGGCCGAGATGATCGGTATCCTGCAACGGCGCTTTCCCAATATCAACGGGCCGAAGAAGGAAGATATCTGCTACGCCACCACCAATCGGCAGCAGGCGGTCAAGGCCATCGCGCCAAAATCGGAAGCCCTGTTGGTGGTCGGCGCCCCAAACTCCTCCAATTCGCAGCGGCTGGTCGAGGTGGCGCGCAAGCTTGGCTGCGAGAGAGCCATGTTGGTGCAACGGGCTTCCAGTATCGACTGGGCGGCGCTTGAAGGGGTATCGCGGCTGGGTATCACTGCCGGCGCATCTGCCCCGGAAGTGCTGGTCGAGGAGGTCATAGCCGCCTGCCGGGAGCGATTTACCGTGACCATTCGAGAAATCACGGTCACAGCGGAAAATGTCCAGTTCAAGTTGCCGAAAATCCTCAGCGAAACTGCGCTATCGGCGTGAATGGCTGTCTATACCGAAGTATCCGACGAGGCCTTGGCCGAATTTCTTGTCCAATATGATCTGGGCGAGGCGACGGCGTTCAAAGGTATCGCCGAAGGTGTGGAAAATTCCAACTATCTGCTACGCCTGACCAGCGGCAGCTACATCCTCACGCTGTACGAAAAAAGAGTGCGGAGGGAGGATCTTCCTTACTTCGTCGCTCTCATGGAACACCTGGCACAACATGGCATCAGCTGCCCGGTGCCGGTGCCGGGCCGCGACGGTACGGCGCTGCGCGAGCTATGCGGCCGCCCGGCAGCCATCATCACCTTCCTCGATGGCCTCTCGGCACGGCGTATTCTGCCGGAACATTGCCGCCTCCTGGGCGAGGCCATGGCGCGCCTACATTTAGCGGGCACCAACTTCACCATGAAGCGGGCCAACAGCCTGTCGCTCGCCGGCTGGCGGCCGTTGTTCGAGGCCAGTGCCGCGCGGGCCCACGAGGTGCAGGCGGGTCTGGCCGATAGCCTGGTGGAAGAACTTGACCGGCTCGAAGCGGACTGGCCGCAAGACCTGCCCACCGGGATCATTCACGCCGATCTGTTCCCGGACAATGTGTTTTTCCTCTCCGGTAGGCTCTCCGGAATTATCGACTTCTATTTCGCCTGCAATGACTTTCTCGCCTACGACTTGGCGATTTGCCTCAACGCCTGGTGCTTCGAGCGGGACGGCTCGTTCAACATCACCAAGGCGCGCTGCCTGCTGCGCGCTTACGAGTCAGTGCGCCCACTCTCACGCCCGGAATTGGCCGCCTTGCCGATTCTGGCACGGGGTAGTGCGATTCGGTTTCTGCTCACCCGCCTATACGACTGGCTGCACCATCCGGAAGGCGCCTTGGTCGAGCCCAAGGATCCGCTGGAATATTGGAACAAGCTGCTTTTCCACCAAGGTGTCCGCGGCCCCGGCGATTACGGTCTCGATTGAAAGATGCGGAAGGTAGGCACACCCGAATCTCGGGTCGAGATATTCACCGACGGCGCCTGTTCCGGCAATCCCGGGCCCGGTGGCTGGGGAGCCATCTTGCGCTACAACGGCGTGGAGAAGGAGCTCTCCGGCGGCGAACCGCAGACCACCAACAATCGCATGGAAATGATGGCGGCCATCGCAGCGCTGGAGGCTCTACAGCGCCCGTCGCACGTGCACCTGCACACGGACAGCACCTATCTCAAGGATGGCGTCACCAAATGGATCCATGCCTGGAAGGCGCGCGGCTGGCGCACCGCCAATAAGAAACCGGTGAAGAATATTGATCTCTGGCAGCGCCTGGAAACAGCGCTAGAATCGCACGACGTGCACTGGACATGGGTGCGCGGACACACCGGGCACCCGGAGAACGAGCGCGCCGACGAACTAGCCCGAGCCGCGATTCCACGCCGAGGCTAGAGTGCCTGTAGAATTTTCTCCGCGCTGGAAACCTCGAAGGCGCCCGGCGCCTCCTGGTTAAGCGTCTTGACCACGCCGTCCTCGACAATCATGGCATACCGGTCGGAACGCACGCCCATGCCACGGGTTGTCAGATCGAGCTCCAGGCCAAGTGCCTTGGTCAATTCACCGCTGCCGTCGGCGAGCATCAGCACTTTATCACCGACGTTCTGGTCCTTGCCCCACGAGCCCATGACGAAGGCGTCGTTAACCGACAGACAGGCAATAGTATCGACCCCCTTCGCCTTGATGTCGTCCGCCTTGGCGACGAAACCAGGCAGATGTTTTGCCGAGCAGGTTGGCGTGTAGGCCCCAGGCAGAGCAAAGACCACCACCTTGCGCCCCTTGAAGATGTCGTTGGTGGAGATCGGCGCCGGGCCGCTCTCGCTCATGTGGTAGAGGGTTACGTCCGGAATCCGGTCTCCAACGCTGATCGTCATGCATGATCTCCTAGGCAGAGCAAAAAAGATGGCGAGCGGATCAAACTCCGCCGGCGCGGTCTAGCATTTGTAACACTTCGTCGACGGACAGCAACTCCGGCAGGGCCACACCCGCCGGCGAGCCGGGCCCGTAGACCGCATCGAACGGGATGCCGTAACGGCCGAAGCGCTCCAGATAGCGAGAGATTTCATCGCTCGGCCGGGTCCAGTCACCGCGCATGGCGATCACGTTGTCCGCCTTCAGCCGTTCGAGAACCTGTTCCTTGTCGAGCACCAGGGCCTTGTTGACACGACAGGTAATGCACCAGTCGGCGGTGATATCGACGAAGACGATCTTGCCTTGCGCGACCAGACCGGCAATCCGATCGGGCTCGAAAGGCTGCCACTCTCCCGTCGCGACGGATATCTGGGCCGGCTCTCCCTGCCCCGCCCGCTCCGCCAAAGCCGCCGGCAAGGCCACGGCCGCTACCGCCAGAATGCCGGCCAGGGCTGGAGTGGCGAAGCGCCGCTCACCGCCGGCGTGGCCGTGCCAGAGAACCAGGCCCAGGCCGATCAACAGGGCGCCAACGCCAAAGGTAGCGACGAGGCCCACTTGGGCCACCAGAACGCTCAGCAGCCAGACCGCGGTGCCGGCCAAGGCCAGGCCGAGAATGCGTTTGAGGATCACCATCCAGGCGCCGGGCCGCGGCAGCCATCCGATCAGACGCGGACTGGCGGCGATCAGCAGATAGGGAAGCGCCAACCCCAAGCCCAGGGTCGAAAAAATCAGAACGATCTCGCTTGGCCCCCGCGCCAAGGCAAAGCCGAGTGCGGTCCCCAGAAACGGCGCCGAACACGGGGTCGCCAGCAACGTAGCGAACGCCCCGGTCAAGAAATGGTTGCCCAGTTGTCGCCGGGCGCTCACCGCCTTGCCCGGCGCAGAACCGCTGACACCCAAAGCCGCGGCCCAGCGTGGCAAAGAAATCTCAAAGAAGCCGAACAGGTTGTAGGCGAACAACGTGACCACCAGAGCCATCGCCGCCAGGAACAGCGGCTGCTGGAATTGGATCCCCCAACCGACCCGCAGGCCCAGCGACTTAAGAGCGATCGCAGCCCCGGCCAGCACCAGGAAGGAGACAAGAATGCCGGCCGCACTGGCCAGGAAACCAGCCCGAATGTCGCCGCGCGCCCGGCCGCTTTGTTTGGCCACCGCCAGCAGTTTCAACGACAGGACCGGCAGCACACAGGGCATGAGATTGAGAATCAGCCCGCCCAAGAAGGCGAGCCCGAGAACGCTGGCCAGCGCCGCCAATCCGCCGGCACCGCCGGACGCAGAGTCGGCAAAGCGGGCGACGACTTCGCGTTCCATGCCCCGCTGGCCATCGGTAACGGTCAGCGTTAGGCGCTTACCCTCCAAAACCGCCTGCGCCGGTGCGCCGACCACCGGCAGGTCGAGCACGGCGATCATTCCGCCGTCACGCAGCTCCGTTTCGGGTTTGCCGAAGCTAAATCCGGGCGGCGCTTCGATCAGCACATCCGGAGTCTGAAACGGCGTCTGGGAGCTGGCCGTGACACGCAGGACCGGTTTCTCCATATCGCCGGTGAGCATCGCTCCCTGCAACGACAGACCCACGGCCGTGCCGTCGCCGGGCACGAGCGTGCGGTAGCTGTCGATGAGGGCCCCTTCCGACGATGACGCAGACACACCCGGTGGCAAATCCAAGCTGAGCATCGCCTGGCGCGGAATGCAGATCTGCTCGCAGATGAGATAGTCGACATTGGCGCGGAGGCGAACCGTTTCACCGGGCCGCTCCATGCGCCCATCGACAGGCAGAACTACCTCGTCCGAATAACCAAAGGTCTCAAGACCGAAAAGCGAGAAGCGGTGCGGCACCGGCCACAACATCTCGGCCTTGGCGAGATTGTCCGAATCGCTCCAATCAACAGTCGGTGGATAGCCGGCATCGCCAGGCGCGCGCCAATAGATTTTCCAGCCGGGCTGGAGCGCGAATTGCAGGCCGACACGAACGGTCTCGTCAATCCGATCGCCGGCGATCAGGCGCAAACGCGCTTGCTCCTGGTCCAGCCAGGGCCCTGCCGCGGCACGGGCGGGCGCCCCATAGCCGAGCACGGCGAGGCCAAGGATCGCACCAATTCCGAGAAGAATCGGCAGAAAATTGCGATTTCTCGCGCGCGGCGCCATATTGCCTCTGTGCTCTGTTAACCGGGGGTCCAGGACTTCACATTAGTATATAGTACGCTTGCGCCGTCATGCTCAGGTCACAATGTTGTGCGGGCATATCAGGGTGTATTCAACCGGGCCGGCGGGAGACAACCCGGTGGCAAAGACCGAGCTAGACCGATGAACCAGAATGCCGGGCGCGGGCCCAACGAGGGGTATCTAACCGGGCAGTTGCTGATCGCCATGCCGACCATGCGCGATCCCCGCTTTGCCCGTACCGTCATCTACATGTGCGCTCACAATTCGGATGGCGCCATGGGACTGGTGATCAATCGCCTGGTCGGCTCGGTGACCTTCCCGGATTTATTGCAGCAACTTGGCGTCGATGCGGCCGGCGTCAATGATGAGATTCGCGTGCATTTTGGCGGCCCTGTCGAACCCGGGCGGGGCTTCGTGCTGCATTCCGGGGATTACCAGCATGATACGACGCTGCAGGTCGCCAGCGAGGTGGCACTGACCGCAACCATCGAGATTTTGCGCGACATCGCCACGGGTCAGGGCCCGGAGCGCAGTTTGCTAGCCCTTGGCTATGCAGGGTGGGGGCCAGGCCAGCTTGATTCCGAAATTCAAGCCAACGGCTGGCTACATGTCGAAGCCGACGCCAGCTTGGTCTTCGACGATGACCTGACGGACAAATGGGAACGGGCCATCGGCAAGCTGGGAATCGATCCCACTCTGCTCTCCGGCGACGCCGGGCACGCCTAGTTCAACTATCGGGCGCCACATCAACTATCGGTTGCCACCGGGCAATTGTGCCGCAGCACCGCGAAAAGCTGGTGATCCTGCCAGCGGCCATTGATTCGCAAATACTCACGGGCGCGGCCTTCCTCGTGAAACCCGCACTTGAGAAGCAAAGCCCGGCTCGCACTGTTATCTTCAAGACAGGCAGCCTCGACCCGGTGCAGGCCGAGGCGAAGAAAAGCATAATTGAGCACCGCCACCAGCGATTCGGTCATATATCCTTGCCGGCTATAGCTCTCACCAATCCAATATCCCAGGCTACCGGCCTGGGCCACGCCGCGCCGCAAGTTCGAGAGGGTGATCCCGCCCAACATCACATCGTCGGCTTCGCGAAAAGCAAGCAGACTAAAGCCGGCCCCTAGCTTCGCCTCGCCCTTGTAGATTTTAAGACGGCGGCGAAAAGCACCGCGGGTTAGCGCGTCGTAGGGCCACGTCGGCTCCCAAGGGGCCAGAAATTCACGGCTCTCGGCACGCAACGCGGCCCATTCACGCCAGTCGCGCTGCACCGGCGGGCGCAGATAAACGCGCTTGTGCCGTAAGCGAAGCGCCCGCGCAGGATTGCCGCGAAATGTCGAGAAGAACATGGCGAACGCTAGAGCATGATGTTTCCAAATGGAACCGCCTGCGCCGGTGCCATTTGTGTCGCGGTTAGGAGCGGGGCGCAGCGCGTAGCGGAACTACGGGCAAGCCCCGCGACGCCGCCGCGACGCAAAGGGCCCCGGCCCTTCGGGTTGTGCCCCGGCAGGCGCCCGCTGCGTTGCGCCGGTTGGCCGATGTCCCGCATCGCCCGGCGCGGCGCGCCTGGCGGATCGCCGCTCCAGGGCGCAACGCAGGTGGTTCCATTTGGAAACATCATGCTCAAATCAACCGAACCGCGCGGCCACCTGATCAAAGGCCTCGACCTTTCCGATCGGACCCAGGCTAGCCAACGTGGGATGGCCTGCGGCGAAGGTACCAGCCAGGCGGCGAACATCTTCTGCCCCAACGGCCTCAATCTTGCCAACGACCTCGGCCACCGTCAGCGGCCGGCCATAAATGAGTATCTGCTGTGCCAACTGCTCGCAGCGCGCGTTCGTACTTTCCAGGCTCATCAGAATGGAGGCCTTGAGCTGTGCCCGGGCGCGCACCACTTCCTCCTCGGTTGCATCCGTGGCCAGCTTACCCAACTCATCGCAAACGACGGGGATCAACTCGCCTACTTCATTCGCGCCGGTTCCCGCGTAGATGCCGAAGATACCGCCGTCGCGGTAAGCGGATACGAACGAATACACCGAATACACCAAGCCACGCTTTTCACGCACCTCCTGAAACAGGCGCGAGGACATGCCACCGCCGAACAGCGTGGAAAGGACCGATGCGACGTAGTAGTCGGGATCCAGATACCCCATCGAGTTGAAGCCAAGCAGGACATGGACCTGCTCCAGCTCGCGGGCTTCACGAAAATCACCGCCCTTGTACCGGGCGGGCTCGGAGTCACTTTCCGCGTCGCTTGGCAGGTTGGCGAAGGCGTCCGATACCAGATCGACAAGGCGGGCATGTTCGATCTTGCCGGCGGCGGAAAAGACCATGGTCTGGCCGCCGTAGTGCCGGGTCATATAGCTGCGCAGGGTACCGCGGTCGATGCGGTTGACGATCTCGCCGGTGCCCAAGACCGGGCGGCCGATCGCCTGGTCCGGATAGGCGATTTCCTGAAAGCGGTCGAAAATGTTGTCGTCCGGTGTGTCGTAAGCCTGGCCGATCTCTTGCAGGACCACCGCCCGCTCGCGCGTCAGTTCTTCGTTATCGAAGGTGGGTTTGCTCAAGATATCGGCGACGATATCGATCGCCAGCGGCACATCCTCGGCCAGAACGCGCGCGTAGTAGGCCGTGCTCTCGCGGCTGGTGTAGGCATTGAGGTGGCCACCGACCGCCTCGATCTCGCAGGCAATGTCGTAGGCGGAGCGCCGGTCCGTGCCCTTGAACGCCATGTGTTCCAGCAGGTGGGCAACGCCGTTGATCGCGGCCGGCTCGTGCCGAGTGCCAACACCCACCCAGGCCCCCAAGGATACGGTCTCCACCGCCGCCATGCGGTCGCTGGCGACCGTCAGGCCGTTCTCCAGCCGTGTAACTTCTATACTCATGCCACCCCTACGGTACGGCCCGCCGGGCGGCGGGCGTGAGCGCGGACAAAATCGCGCACTTGGCTAAGATCGTTGGGCAGAACGCTAACGTGTTCTTCCCGCTCATAAAGATCGGCCAGATTAGCTGGCAGAGGCGGACGAATACCGGTCGCGCGCTCCACCGCATCAGGAAACTTGGCCGGGTGCGCGGTGGCTAGGGCAATGACCGGCGTATCCGCATCGGACATGGCTCCCGACTCGATCATGCCGCGCGCGGCGGCGATGCCCACCGCCGTATGCGGGTCGACCAACTCGCCCGTTTCCCGGTGGATACGGGCAATCTCGGCCAAGGTCTCGTCGTCATCAGCGCGCGCCCCATCGAAAAGCTGCAGCGCCTTTTTCCAGCGCGCGGTGCCCGGCGCCAGGCGGCCGGTCTTGCGGAACTCGGCCAGGGCCTCGGCGACCGCCTTGCCATCGCCGTCGTACAGATCGAAAAGCAGCCGCTCGAAGTTGCTGGAGATTTGGATATCCATGCTGGGCGACAAGCTCGGCTGCACCTCGGCGGTGGTCAGCGACCCAGTTTTTAGGAATCGGGTCAGTATATCGTTGCGGTTTGAGGCGACGATGAACTTATCCACCGGCAAGCCCATCCGCGCCGCCGCATAACCCGCATAGACATTGCCGAAGTTGCCGGTCGGCACGGCGAAGGCCACGCGCCGATCCGGGCTCCCGAGCGCCGTCGCGGCGGCGAAGTAATAGGCGATCTGTACGGCGATGCGCGCCCAGTTGATGGAATTGACCGCCGAAAGCGCCATATCGTCGCGAAATGCCGTATCGGCGAACAGCGCCTTCACCAGGTCTTGGCAGTCGTCGAAAGTACCCTCGACGGCGATATTAAAAACATTGTCGGCCTTGACTGTCGTCATCTGCCGACGCTGCACCTCGGTGACGCGGCCCTTGGGATACAGCATGAAAATATCGATGTTCTCGCGGTCCCGACAGGCTTCGATGGCGGCGGAACCGGTATCACCTGACGTGGCACCGATAATGGTTATCCGCTGCGCCGCTCGCTCGAGCACATGGTCGAACAAACGGCCGAGCACCTGCAGAGCACAATCCTTGAAGGCCAACGTCGGGCCATGAAACAGCTCCAGAAGCCACAGCCGTGAATCGAGCTGCTTTAAGGGCACCGTGGCCGTGTGGCCAAATCCGGCGTAAGCGTCCGCCAGCAGGCGGCGCAATACACCCTCGCTCAGGGCCTTGCCGACAAAGGGGGTGAGGACACGCAGCACGATCTCGCTGTAGGGCAGACCCGCGAGATCGCGGATCATATCCGGCGTGAAACTGGGCCAGCGGGCAGGCAAATACAGCCCGCCGTCGCGGGCCAGACCCGCAAGCAAAGCTTCCTCAAATCCCAGTTCAGGGGCCGATCCCCGCGTGCTCACATATTTCATATTGTTCCGACTTCTGAACGGCCCGCTAATCTAGAGCGTTATCCGGCTAAATGGAATTGTTCTGATGATTGGTCTAGCTCAGGTAGCGATCGGTAAGGTGCACCTCAAAAGCCTTGGGGTCCAGGGGGCTGCCGGTGGCCTGCTCGAGCAGTTCATCGGTCGAATGGAACGAGCCCCAGGCATGCACGTTTTGGCGCAGCCAGCCGATAAGCGGCGCTCATTTCACTAGAGCAAATCGATCATTACTCTTTGTTACCATTTTGTGGTTGTATGTAACAACATGCCAGGAGCACGTTACATGGCTTTACATGGCTTTCAGTGAAATCGGCCACCCGAGATAGGGCCCGCGTTTGGTGTAACTGCTGACTTTGTCGAAGATGTAATTTTACTCCGCTCGCCTATTGCGTGATAATCTAAGACGCATCGACAATCAAGTGACTGATCTTACCAACCACATGACCGCAGCAAATAAAATCATAGTTGGAATACTTACGGTCGCTATTATTGTGACTCTGTCAGCGCTTTTATTTCTTAGTTCAAGCGACCAAAACCCCAAAGAGTCAACTTTAATCGCGATTATACTCACAAATCTTTCTGTAATCGCAACTTGGATCGTTTCGCATTGGTACGCAAAACAAAATGAAGATAAACGTATTTCTCAAATTAGAAGTGAAAATAACGAAAATTTGCGAACATACGCTTTGAAGGCTGCAGAGAAATTACTAAACTCGTCGAACAAATTAAATAGGCTTTCTTTGTATCTGAGTGAATCCCTTGACCATCCAGACGATGACCCGGAGACAAGTTTAAAGATAACAGATGAACGAATTTTTGCAGCGACACATCTTGTTCAGACAATAAAATCAATAAACGATACTTCTTTAAGCGACTGGGATGGTGTTATCGGACAAGAGTTAGACGAAAAACGAGAAGAAACCGAAGAAAAAATAAACGTTATCAATCAGATATTTGAAAAAATCGAAAAACTTGAACAAAAAAATATTATGCCAAGAAGCGAAATCGATATCGGCGAGGCAATTTCTGGCGAAGTATACAAAATTCGACAAGATCTACAATCTGCGCTCGCCACAATTTACGCTTACCCACAACTCAGCCGACCTGCTAGAAAACCGCGCGTGTCTAAACAGTGCCCTATCTGTAGTGCGGAGGTGTTTCTGCGTATTGGGAAGGCCGGGCAAGTACGGCGCAAAGGCGTTGAGTGTGGAGAATGCAGTACGAAGCTAGTCGCCTACCCAAATGAGGATGGAGAGCCGGTTCTCGAAATTAGAAAATCT
>JAJFGP010000079.1 GCA_021776055.1 Kiloniellaceae bacterium | reverse complement strand
GCCACATTGGGCGACCGTGTCCGGACCGGAGTCCGCCCCCGGCGAGCCGCCGAAGATTGAGAGGTTCTTCTTTGTCGCCACCCGTGCCAGCACGTTCCTGGGAGCCGTCTCCGTCGAGCCGCAGCGGGCCGGGGAGCTAATTCCGGTTTTACGTGATCCGGTCTTTCGCGAACCGGGCACGTTCGGATTCATCAATCAGCCGTCGATCTTTGGCCATTCAATCGGCGGTGGGCGAAGAATCGACCTCGACGTATCGGGTCAAGATTTAACCGAGATACTCGAAGTCGCCGGACGTGTCGCGGGCAAGGTTTTACAGGCGCTTCCCTTGAAAGACGGCAATCAACTGCGGCCAAAACCCGGTTTGGAGCTTGGTGCTCCCGAGGTTCGTGTCATTCCAAACCGCGTGCGCCTAGCGGACAACGGCGTGACCGCACGGGAACTTGGCGACACCGTGGATGCCTTCAATGATGGCCTGCGCGTAGCCGAGTTGACGGTGGGCAGTGAGCGGCTCGACCTCGTGTTGCAAGGCCCCGCCAAGAACGTCATAGAAACTCAGGGGATCGCGGCGCTGCCGGTGGTCACCTCGTCGGGCCGCATTGTCCCTGCGGACTCGCTGGCCGATGTGGTGCTCACAGCCGGCCCAACCGAGCTACGGCACCGCGAGCGAATTCGTACGGTAACAATCGAGATTCGCCCGGCGCCCGGTGTGCCGCTGGAAGCGGCGATCGATGCCTTGAAGCAAGAGGTCATTCAACCACTGCGAGCAGAAGGCCTGCCGCCCGGTATCAGGATCAATCTATCCGGTACGGCGGACAAGCTTACGCAAACCTGGAATGCGATGGTTTTGGAGCTCGGCTTGGCGATCGTCATCGTCTATTTGGTGATGGCGGTGCTGTTCGAGAGTTTCATATACCCACTGATCATCCTCCTTTCCGTTCCACTGGCTGCTGCCGGAGGGGTTGCCGGGTTGGTGGTTCTCAACCTCTATACGTTTCAACCACTCGACATGCTGACGTTGCTCGGTTTCGTCATCCTCGTGGGCATTGTGGTCAACAACGCCATCTTGCTCGTTCACCAAACGCTCCATCACATCCGCGATGACGGCATGGTGCCGACCGAGGCGATTCTCGAAGCGACTCGCAACCGCATTCGGCCGATCTTCATGTCGACCCTGACCAGCGTCTTCGGCATGCTGCCGCTGGTGGTAATCCCCGGTGCCGGGTCCGAGCTTTATCGCGGGCTTGGTTCGGTGGTGGTTGGTGGCCTGTCGCTCTCGGCTGTGCTGACGCTGCTGATCATCCCGCCGATGCTAACCATGATGGTTGGTGGCCTGGAGAAACGCGGCACAAGCAAAGTAGTGTCACCAGCACCCAGGGTGGCTGGCGCCAGGTCGGAGCCCGCACCCGGCGAGTAGGCCTCAGCCGGCTTTGCGAATCTGGAAGACGAAGACCCCGGCCGACTCGTCCGTCGCCAAAAGCGTATCCCCTGTCGTCTCGCAGAACGCCTTGAAATCCTTCACGGATCCAGGATCGGTCGCGTGGACTTCGAGAATACCGCCGGTTTCGATTGATTTCATGGCCTTGCGCGCGCGCAAGACCGGCAGGGGGCAGCGCAGGCCTTTGGTATCGAGAACAATCGGCTGCATTCGCGGTATTTCTCCCGGTTCGCCGTCCAATAGCAGACTATGCCCCAAGCCCCGCACCCCGGTCCAGCAACGGAACACAGGCTTGTGATTGGCCAGAAACCTCCGGCCGGATAAAATTCAAAACAGCATGAAACTCATCGCGCGAGCCGCCATTCTAGGCCTATGCCTCCTACCAGGGCCAACTATCGTGAGCGAGGGGGCCGCCGCCGGCCTGTCCGGCACTCCAGAGGTTATCGACGGCGATACCATCATCGTTGCCGGTGAAACCGTGCGGCTGTTCGGGGTGGACGCCCCTGAGCCGGGGCAGCTATGCGCGATTGGCACGCGCACCTACGACTGTGGTGCGGTGGCACGAACAGCACTGCTCGATCTGTCCGCCGGAACACCGGTAACCTGTGAGTTGGTGGCAAACGCCGGCAACGATGACGCCGGCGAGGGTAAACCGGCGCGCTGCTTTGCCGCTGGCTACGACCTTTCCGAAGGCATGACATACACCGGCTGGGCCCTTGCCCAACGCGATATCACCGGCCACTACGTTTCTTTCGAGACAGGCGCGCAAAAGGCTAAGCGCGGCCTGTGGAAGGGCAAATTCCTGCCGCCCTGGGTTTGGCGCGATGGTGGACGCCTGCCGCAGGAAATCAATGCGCAATAGAGGGTGCGCGCACGCGCGGTGGCGCAATCTTGGCCTCGTTGTCTTGCTTTTGGCGGCGCTCCTCGCGCGGTCCGCACAGGCCGCCGAACCGGCCGACCCACAGATTATGCTGGCATCCCGTTACAGCGGATCGGATCTCAGCGGCGGGCAACCGGCCTGGCCGCCACGGGGTACACCTAAGACAGACGCCCTCCAGCCACTGCCCTATGTGGACGACGACATTGCCCCCATTCCTGCCGCACCCGCCGGTGGCGAGCCGGCCGTGCAACCGCAAGCTCTGCAGGCGGCACAAAGTAAACGGCGAGATCAGCACAGCATTCTGTCGGAAGTCCGGGTGGGCGCCTTGGCGCATGATATCGGTATTTTTGATGGTAGCCGGGAAGACGGAATCGATCTCAACTTGGAGGTGTATTTCGTCTCACCCAGATTCCTGGACGTTGTCTGGTCACCGCGACCTCACCTCGGCATCGCCGTGAATACCGCTGGCGATACCAACCAAATCTATGGCGGCCTAGCCTGGGGCTGGACGTTTTGGGAGCCGTTTTTCGTCGAGGGGACGTTGGCGCTGGCGGTTCATGACGGCAAGCTGAACGATCGGTTCTCTGACCGGAAGGCGCTGGGCTGCCGTGTCTTGTTTCGCGAGTCGGTCTCTCTCGGCGCCCGTTTCCTCGAGCGACATAGTATTTCGCTGCAGTTCGCGCATATCTCCAACGCCAATCTGTGCGAGCATAACGCCGGCCTCGATACCATTGGGGTCCAGTACGGATTCCGCTTCTAGTTCTCCCCTTGCTCGGCCCAGTACCGCGACCCAAAATAGCCTGTTGGCAGGTGTCAGCGCCCGCATTCAATTAACGGCTAGGATCGGTATCTATGGGCTGGTTTGCAGCAACACCGGCGGCGGTAGCCAGCACCATCGCGCGCTTGGCGGAGGAGGATGCGGCGTCCCTGCCGCTGCTCGATCTGCCCGCGCGCCGGCGTCTGACGGCGGCAACCGCCCGCCTCCCGTTTCGCCCAGCGAAGCCAGTGGTTGGCGATGGGGCGAATGCCGTGCACCAGCAGTTCGAATTGTGCATGAATTTTCCGCGCACAAGCCTGTTTGTCGCCTTCACGACCGCCTTCGAGCGCCTAATCGACGCCTCTCTCGCGTACCTGCCGTCCCCGCCGGTAGCCCGCCCTTTCCGTTTTAACGACCTCGTCGTTCAGCGCTATGAACGCGGAGAGTTGGGCATCACGGCGCACCGCGATCACATCCGCTATAAGGGGCTGATCGCAGTTATTCCCCTGAGTGGCACTGCCCGGTTCTTCGTCTGTGCCGACCGGGCGGGCAACGCGGCGCGCGAGGTGCCGGCGGCGGCCGGCAGCCTGGTGCTCATGCGCGGGCCCGAGTACGCCGGCCGGCGCGACCGACCGTTTCATTTCGTCCAGGACATCACGCGCTGCCGCCTGAGCCTCGGGCTGCGCCACGACGCCGATACGGCATAGCGGAAGCCGCCAATGAAAACCGCCGATTTCGATTTCGAGTTGCCGCGCGCGCTCATCGCTCAGCACCCTGTGGCGCCACGCGATGCCGCGCGCCTGCTCGTCGTCGATACCGAGGAACGGACCGATCGCCTGGTGCGGGATCTACCGGCGCTATTGGCCTCCGGCGACGTGCTCGTCTGCAACGACACGCGGGTCATTCCGACGCGGCTATTCGGCACGCGCGGCAACGCCCGGATCGAAGTCACCTTGCACCGGCCCGAGCCGCCGCCCGCCACTGGTCGCTGGCGCGCCTTTGCGCGTCCCGGGCGCCGCCTGAAGCCTGGAGACCGGGTGGATTTCGCGCCGCACTTTCACGCCACCGTGGCAGCCAAGGGCGACGGCGGCGAAATCACGCTGGCTTTCGATCTGGACGATGCCGGATTGTCCGAAGCCCTGGCCCGGTACGGCGCCATGCCCCTGCCCCCCTACATCGGGCGGGAGCGCGGCGGCGATGCGCGGGACCGCGGCGACTATCAAACCATCTTCGCGGCCCATGACGGCGCCGTTGCCGCGCCTACCGCCGGCCTGCATTTCACGCCGAGTTTGCTGAGCGCCCTCGATGACCGCGGTGTCCGCCGGGTGACCGTCACCTTGCACGTCGGCGCCGGCACGTTTCTGCCGGTCACCGCCGAAGACCCGCGCCAGCACCGCATGCACGCCGAGGTAGGCGAAATCGGCGCCGATGCCGCCCAGGTTATCAATGCCGCGCGCGCCGCGGGCGGGCGGGTCGTTGCCGTCGGCAGCACGGCCATGCGCCTGCTGGAATCGGCCGCCGATGCGGATGGCCGCGTTCGGCCCTTTACCGGCGAGACCGATATCTTCATTCTGCCCGGCTATCGTTTTCGTGTCGTCGACCGTCTGTTGACCAATTTTCATTTACCGCGCTCGACCCTGTTCATGCTGGTCTGCGCCTTTGCCGGAACGGAACGTATGCAGCAAGCCTATGCGCATGCCAAAGAGCAGTCCTATCGCTTCTATTCGTACGGAGATGCGTGCTTTCTGACGCGTGCGGACCCATGAACTTTGAGGTCCTGCATACCGACGGCGCGGCCCGGCGCGGATGCCTGACGACCGCGCACGGTCCCGTGGCGACGCCTGCGTTCATGGCGGTCGGCACGGCGGCAACGGTCAAGGGGCTGACGGTGCCGCAGATCGTCGCCTCCGGTACCGAGATCATTCTGGGCAACACCTACCACCTGATGCTGCGCCCCGGTGCCGAGCGTATTGCCCGCCTCGGCGGCCTGCACGCATTCATGAACTGGCCCGGCCCGATCCTGACCGATTCCGGGGGATATCAAGTGATGTCGCTGGCTGCCTTGCGCACCATCGACGAGACCGGAGTCACTTTTACCTCGCATCTGGATGGCGCACGGCACGACTTGTCGCCGGAGCGCGCCGTTGAGATACAGGACCTGCTCGATGCCGATATCACCATGGTGCTGGACGAATGCACGCCGTTCCCGGTGAGCGAAGCCGAGGCGGCCGAGTCCATGCGCCGGTCCATGCGCTGGGCCGAGCGTTGCAAGACCGCCTTTCGCGTCCGTCCCGGCTATGGCCTGTTCGGCATTGTGCAAGGTGGCGTATTCCCCGAGTTGCGGCGAGAATCGGCAGCGGCCCTGGCCGAGATTGGCTTCGATGGGTATGCCGTTGGCGGCCTGGCCGTCGGCGAGGGGCAAGAGGCGATGCTCGCCGTCCTCGACGCGACGGTGCCATCCCTGCCCGCCGACCGACCGCGCTATCTGATGGGCGTCGGCAAGCCCGCCGATCTGGTCGGTGCCGTGCAGCGGGGTATAGATATGTTCGACTGTGTGCTGCCCACCCGATCCGGGCGAACCGGCCAGGCCTTTACCCGGCGCGGCACCCTGAACATTCGCAATGCCCGCCATCAGGAGGATGCGCGCCCCATCGATCCCGAGTGCGCCTGTACCACCTGCGCCACCCATAGCCGCGCCTATCTGCATCACCTGTTCCGGGCCGACGAGATGCTTGGCCCGATCCTGTTGACCGTCCACAATTTGTATTACTATCAAGCGTTGATGGCTGACCTGCGCGGGGCCATTGAGGCCGGATCCCTGGCCGATTTCGCCGCCACCTTCGCATCCGCGCAAGCACAGGGCGACCTGCCGCCAATCGAGGGCAATACCCTATGAGCAAGACATCGTACGAGACCCTCACACAGCTCGGTGGGGCGTCCGCCCTGCCCGCCTCGCCGGACGAAGCGGTTCTGGAAACCTTGCCGAATCCACACGCCGGCACGCTCTATCTGGTGCGCTTTACCTGCCCCGAATTCACCTCGATGTGCCCGGTCACCGGACAGCCGGACTTCGCCAACCTGGTGATCGATTACGCGCCGGACGGTGCCATCGTCGAGAGCAAATCGCTCAAGTTGTATCTGGGATCTTTCCGCAATCACGGCGCCTTCCACGAGGATTGCACGCTGGCCATCGGCAAGCGCCTGATCGACGAGTTGGCACCACGCTGGCTGCGCATCGGCGGTTACTGGTATCCGCGCGGCGGCATGCCCATCGACGTCTTTTTCCAGTCCGGTCCGCCACCCGAAGGTCTGTGGCTCCCCGACCAGGGAGTGGCGCCATACCGCGGCCGTAGTTAGTGCCCCACACGCCCGCCATCCGTGAAAAGGCTTTGTCATTGGGGTTCGATGCGGTCGGCTTCGCCCCGCCAACCCTTAGCACAGAGGCAAAGCGCGGTTTGAGCGAATACCTGGCGCGCGGCTATCACGGCGATATGGGCTGGCTGTCGGGCAAGGCCGACCGGCGCGCCGATCCCAGCGTTCTGTGGCCCGACGTGCGCAGCGTCGTTGTGCTGGGGCTGAACTACGGGCCGGCGGACGACCCCTTGGCGCTTTTGGATGCGCGCGAGCGGGCCAGCATCTCGGTCTATGCGCGGAACCGCGACTACCACGACATCCTGAAGAGCCGGGTCAAGACGCTCGCCCGTTGGATGCACGAGACTTTGGACGGCGAGGTCAAAGTTTTTGTCGACACTGCGCCGGTAATGGAAAAGCCGCTGGCCCAAGCCGCCGGCATCGGCTGGCAGGGCAAGCACACGAACCTGGTGTCGCGAACGCATGGGTCCTGGCTTTTTCTCGCCGAGATTTACACCACCCTCGACCTCGATCCAGATGCCGCCGAAAGCGACCACTGCGGCGGCTGCCAGCGTTGCCTGAACGTTTGCCCGACGAAGGCCTTTCCGGCGCCCTACCAACTGGATGCGCGGCGCTGCATCTCGTATCTGACCATCGAGCACAAAGGGCACATCGCGCCGGAGTTTCGCGCCGCCATGGGCAACCGCATCTATGGCTGCGACGATTGCCTGGCGGTCTGCCCTTGGAACAAGTTCGCGACGCCGACGGACGAGGCTGGCTTTCTACCGCGCGCCGAGTTGAGCGCCCCGCGCCTGACCGATCTCGCCGATCTCGACGACGCCGGTTTCCGCCGGGTTTTCTCCGGCTCGCCCATCAAGCGGATCGGACGCGACCGGTTCGTGCGCAACGTGCTCATTGCCATCGGCAACAGCGGTAACGCCGCGCTGGCACAGGTGGCGGAGGCGCGGCTGGCCGATGCCTCGCCGTTGGTCCGGGCCATGGCCGTTTGGGCGCTTTCACGTCTGGCGGACGCGGCGATCCACACCCGCTTGCGCGACGAATACCAGCCGAACGAAGGGGACGCGCAGGTGCGTGCGGAATGGGAGGCGGTGGCGGAGCCGGCCAGTGCCTACTGAGTTGGCGTGGAAAGCGCCGGACGCTCCTCCGGCACACAGACGAAATTTGCCCGTTGCGGCTGCAATAGCGGACAGCGAGTCCAGAACTGGTCATCCTCTCGCAACGTCAGCCGTCCCGCGGGGCACGATAAAAGTGCCTCGGCAATAATCTCCGCGTTGGTGTTGACCGCGCTGTTGTAGCAGACGGCGACCACCGTTGGCCGACCAACAGCCGATGCATCGACCTCGGTTTCCGTTTGTTCACGCTCGCTTTCCAGGGCGCGCACCATGGGTTTCGAGGGTTCCACGGGAATTGGCCGTGTTGTCGTGCATGCCGCCAGCGCAAGCCCGGCAAGACCCAACATGCACGCGCGCAGAGTTATGGTGCGATAGCTATTCATGGTGCTGTTTATCGCGAATCTCCCTTGTCTTGTCCATGGCGGCGCGACCTAAATCGGCTGATCCCGATGCCGGCAAGAATAAGCGCCAATCCTGCCAGTGCGCCCGGCTGCACGGTTTCGTGCAAAAATGCCGCGCCCCAGATCACGCCGAATACGGGGACCAGGTAATTTATGAAGGCAACGAAGGTCGCACCGGTTGTCGTTATCAGATGAAAAAGAATCAGATAGGCCAACGACGTGCATACGAGCGCTAAGATCACTAGAGCGATAAGTGCATCGGTGGTCGGCGCCAAGGTCCAGGGTCGATCCACAATCAGGCTTAACGGGATTGCCAAGACCGAGGCGCAAAGCAGCACGCCCGCACCGGTAACGGATGCCGGCAACTTTACAAGGCCGCTCACGCGCGTGTAGACGTTGGCGATTGCATAGAATACAGCGGCGCCGGCGACCGCGACTTGCGCCAACACTTCCCGGCCGAGGCCCGCCAAAACGCCGGGGCCGACGAGAACAAGAATACCGCCAAAACCGACGATCATCCCCGCTAATTTCGCCCGGGACATCCGCTCGTCTTGGGTGAAAAAATGGGCCAGTGCCAGAGAAGACAGCGGCATGATCGCCATGAGGATCGCCGCCAGGCCGCTGTCGATGACCACCTCGCCCCAAGTAATGAGGAGAAATGGCACAATGTTCCCGGCCACGGCGAGGACCACGAAGTCGCGCCAAATAGCGCCCTCGCGTGGCAGACGCCGCCCCGTCGCCCACAGGTAGACCAGCATCGCGGCAGCCGCCAGAACCAGACGCGCGGCAACCAACGTCATGGGCGGAATAGACACGACCGCCACCTTGATGAACAGGAACGACGCCCCCCAGATCGCCGCCAGGACGAAAAGCAGCACATAGGCGATCGGTGGAAAGGACTGTTGGGACACTAAGGCTCCGGTCGGATCGGCGACGGCACATGGTGTATGCCAAGGGTGGCCGTGAGCAAGCAAATTGCACGTTTCCCAGTGGCGTATCACTCATTAAGCTGGCGTCACCTCATGTTGCACGTTCGCGCCCTGACACGCCCCGGCCTTGAGCCGCTTGATTTCGATCTTGCCGATGGCGAGGCGTTGGCGGTGCTTGGCCCCTCCGGTTCCGGCAAGACGCTGTTGCTGCGTGCCATCGCCGATCTGGACCCAAACGAGGGACAGGTCAGCCTCGACGGTGCCAGCCGCGAATCCATGCCGGCACCGGTGTGGCGGCGCCAGGTCACATACCTGCCGGCCGAGCCTGGCTGGTGGGCCGACCGGGTCGACGACCACTTCCCCGAGCCGGAGGTGGCGCGCGCCCTGTTCGCACCGCTGATGTTGCCGGCGACAATGATGGAACGCCCCGTGGCAGAGCTTTCAACCGGCGAGCGACACCGCATCGCCCTCGCCCGTGCCCTGGTGCAGTCGCCAAAGGTGCTGCTGCTCGATGAGCCGACCTCGGGGCTCGACCAGGGCTCGACACGCGCCGTCGAGGCCTTGCTGCGCGCACGCATCGGCGACGGCGCAGCCTTACTCTTTTCCACCCATGACGAAGAGTTGGCGGAACGTTTGGGCGACCGTCAGTTACGCGTGCGTAAAGGGCGTGTGGAGCTGGGCGCGTCATGACCGCGACATACATCACGCTCGAGTACGCCGATTTGGTGCTGGCGTCGCTGTTGTTGTTTCTCAACGCCGGCCTTTCCATCTGGTTGCGCCTGGCGCTGGAGCGGCAATTTCTCATCGCCGCGGCACGTATGTGTGTGCAGCTTGGTTTGGTCAGCCTTGTGCTCAAGGCGCTGTTCGAGTTGGTCTCGCCGGGACTTACGGCGTTGGCCGTCCTGGTCATGATCCTGTTCGCCGGGCGCGAGGTGATGGGCCGGCAGGAACGGCGCTTTCGCGGCTTATGGGCCTATGGCCTGGGCACGTCGTCGGTGTTATTTGCCGGCACGCTGGTGACTCTTTTCGCCCTGGCCACCCAGATCCAGCCGGACCCCTGGTACCACCCGCGCTATGCCATTCCGTTATTGGGCATGATCCTGGGCAATACCATGACCGGGATCGCTGTCGGCCTGAATACCTTGACCAGCCAGATCAAGCGCGAGCGCCCGGCCATCGAAACCATGCTGGCCCTCGGCGAGACCCGAAGCACCGCCTTCCGGCCATTGGTGCGCACGGCGGTGCGCAACGGCCTGATCCCGATTGTGAATGCCATGTCGGCGGCGGGTGTGGTTTCCCTGCCCGGCATGATGACCGGCCAGATTCTCTCCGGCGTCGAACCGTTCGAGGCGATCAAGTACCAAATCCTGATCATGTTCCTGATTGCCGGCGGCACGGGCATCGGCGTCGTCACCGCGGTGCACGCCGGAGCCCTACGCCTCAGCGACAACCGCCACCGCCTGCGCCTGGACCGGCTGGCAGACTCTTAGGTTCTCAGGGCTTGTAGAACCCGCCAGGCGCCGCGCGTGGCTTGCCGGACGTACGTGCTGTCCTGAAACACGCGGCTGAGGATGTATCCGCCTTGCACGGTAGCCATCAGGGTTGCCGCAAGCGATTCCACATTTACCGTCTTCGGCAAATCCTTGTGCCGTTTTGCCTCCCGCAGGGCCCGTACAACGTGACGGTGTACGTGCTGAAAATATCGCTCCATCGGTTTGCGCAACGTGCGATCGCGGATCGATTGTTCGTTGGCGAATCGGCCGAGCCGGCACCCGGTCATACCGTCACGCTCCGCCCCCAGATATCGTTGCAAGCGGGTCAGTGGCGCAATGGATTCATCGAACATGAGATCGGCATCGGCACACATTTCGTCGGCCACTTCCTCAAGCGCGACAGCGGCAAGGTGCTTCTTACCCCTAAAGTGATGATAAAGGCTGCCCTGCCCCGCGCCACTCGCCGCCAAAACCTTCTTTGGGCTCATCGACTCGTATCCCAGTTGCCATAGAAGGCCCTTGGTCGCCGAAATCAGGTCGTCACGCTTCGATTCCACTGCTGATCTCCCCTAAAAACCAAGCAGGGTGAATCCCAGAATAACCTGTGCCCCAAACCCGATGACGAACGCTGTCGTCCGCAGCAGCGGAATGCCGAAGGTGTAGATCAGAATATGCGCAAGGCGGGCGAAGAAGTACGTGGCCGCGGCCAGTGCGGTAAGTGACGTGCCCATGTCGGTGACATGAACCGCAACCGCGAGGGGTGCGAAGACCACAAAATTTTCGACCGCGTTGGTATGTCCTGCCTGCATGCGATTGGCCCAAGCGGCCCGAGCATGCGCGTCCGGCTCCGGATTTTTAAGGGCTGCCCACACCCCATCCTCGACAATCCGGTTGAGGATGTACGGAATCCAAAAGAAGGCTGTCATCAACGCCGTCATAGTCAGCCAGAACAACTCCGGCGGGAGATATAACATGCTTTGTCCTCATTCTAAGCAAAATGTACCTATGAGTATGTACAATAGATGCACATACAAGAAACCCATGTCAAGTCTTCCCGAGAACGGCTGGAGATCGCGCAGGAATCGGATAGCGAAACAGTGGGAAATTGCCGCAGGCTATGAGTCGGTCTCGGCTACCTCGAGCCGGGTTTGCCACTGTCCGTCGGGATCGCGGCAGGCAATGGCCCGACGCCGCTCGAGTTGAAATGACTCGGTCGCCAAGTCGGCGATCTGGATGTATTCGCGGCACCACTGCCCGCTGGCGGCGCGGAACGTGCGCACCGGCTCGACCGTGCCAGTGCTGCCGCTGTCCGGGTTCTGCCAGCTCGCCTGTTTTCCGCTTGCATGTGTTTCCAACGCCAGGCTCACCGCCGCCGCCAGCATCTGCCGGTCGGCGGAACGGAGAGCCTCCAGGCGGGCGATCTTACGCTCGACCTGCCACTCGGCAAAAACGAAGGCGCCGCCGAGACCAACGGCCAACGCCACTACCGACGCCGCAAGAGGTGCCGCAAAGGGTCCGCTCAGCCAGCGCCAACTGGGCGATTTCGAGACCGGGGCCGGCGCTGCGTCGAACAGCTTTGTGAGATCGTCCGGAATAGGCGCGCGCATCGGCTCGTTGAAGGCCGCACGCAGGACGGACGATCCGGCCCGCAAAGCCTCGACCGTCGCGGCAAGCTCGGCATCGGTGGCCACCTGAGCCTCGACATCCCGCACCTGTTCGGGCGGGAGTTCGCCATCCACGTAAGCAATCAGGATTTCGTCCGATAGGCGCGTTGTCATGGCCCCTCCCCCTCGCCGCTATCGGCGAAATCCTTAAGGGCGATGCGGGCGCGGGCCAACCGGCTGGTCACGGTGCCGATGGGCAGATCCAGAATCTCCGCGACCTCCCGGTAGGCCAGCCCCTCGACGCACACGAGCATGATAATACTACGCTGCTCCTCAGGCAGGCGGCCGATGAAGTCGCGGACGGCGGCAAAGGTCAGGTGCGCTTCCATGGCGCGCGCGCCATCGACGCGTGTCAATTCCTCACGATCAACGCTTTTCAGGTGATCGGCGCGCACTCGCCTGGCCCGCAACTCATTGAGATAGGTATTGCGGGCAATTCGGTACATCCAGCTGTCGAGACGGGTCCCTGGCTGCCAAGTACCAATGTGGCGGATTGCCCGTTCACAGGTGGCCTGCACGAGATCGTCTCCTTCGTCGATCGAGCCGGTCAGCCCAAAAGCAAACCGGCGTAGCCGTGGCAGCAGGGCCAACATCTCGCGACGGATATTATCGTCCACCGAGGTCCCCGCTGATCACTGAAGCCCAGGCCCCTACGCCCACTATCGATCTTGCCCTAAAAGTCCGGCGAGATAGCCCGGACCGCAAGCTTCAACCTTAATAACACGTCAACCCCGGCTTTCTTCCCTGTGTTTCGGCATTCCATGAATAAAGAGCTCTCTACTGGCGAAAATAAAAGGCCGGCAAAGGGAAGATATCGCCGCCCCAAGTGTTTTCTATGTACTGCGGCCATTCAGGCGGAAGAACACGCCGCCGGGCCCACAGAGTTTGGTGCAAACTGCTAAGGAATTGAGGAAAATGCGAGACAAACTGACACGGCGCAACTTGTTCCTGCTTGCGACTACCAGCGTGCTTAGCCTCGGCCTAGCCGCAACGCCGGTGGCTTTCGACCTCGATATGACCAAGCTCGCCCTAAAGGCCGCCTGGGCGGACGGCGGTGAAGGTGGCGAGGGCGGTGGTGACGGCGGCGATGGGGGTGACGGCGGCGAAGGCGGTGGCGATGGGGGCGACGGCGGTGAAGGCGGTGAAGGCGGTGGCGAGGGTGAGGGTGAAGGCGGTGAAAGCGGAGATGGCGACGGCGGCGAGTCGGGCGATTCCGGTGACTCCGGCGAATCCGGTGAGGCTGATAGTGATAACTCGGATTCGAAGGGCTAACCGTCGGTCCAAGGTAAGATGACCGCTGCGAACCAAGCGGATATGCTGGCCGGCCGGTGGCACATATGTGCTACCGGCCGATTGGCCACAAGAATGCAAGGCATAGGATACTAGTGTAATCTGTGTTCGCTATCGCGCATGATGTTGCCCGCCGGGGTGCCGTGCGCTTGAACAATGGGGCTTACGTACGTTGAGCAGAGGTATACGACGCAATCTGTACCTGTTGGCGACGAGCAGCGTTATCGCGCTGAGTGTCGCCGCTGTGCCGGTGACCGTAGACCTAAACACGCCGCACCCAGCCCTGAAGACAGCGATGGCCGACTCCTGCTGTTTCACGGGCGAGACCCGTGTGCTGATGGCCGATGGCCACGAGCGTCCGATACGTAACGTACGCGTCGGCGATTTGATCTTGGGGCCAAGCGGACGGGCTAATCGCGTTGTGGGGATTGAACGACCGGTCTTGGGGGCAAGGCGTCTCTACGCCCTGAATGGGGGACCGCATTTTGTTACCGCCGAGCACCCGTTCGCTACGTTGGCCGGCTGGCGCGCAATCGATCCTGTCGCAACACGAGCCGAAGGTGCCTCCCTGCCCGTCGACCGACTTCTGATTGGCGATTGCTTGCAGGTATGCGCATCGTGTGCAGCGCCTTCAACGGCGGGTGCCTTGGCGTTGTCCGAACCGGCGCTGTTGCCCGTGGCCTTGCTTAGCCTGGACGCCTGTGTAGCCGATGCCAATACACCCCTTTTCAACCTGCTTCTAGACGGAGATCACGCGTACTTTGCCGATGGCTACCTTGTTCACAACAAAGGCGAGGGTGGTGAAGGTGGCGGCGAGGGTGAAGGCGAAGGTAGTGGAGAGGGTGAAGGTGAAGGTGAAGGCGAGGGCGAAGGTGAGGGTGAGGGTGGCGAATCTGGAGAGAGCGGCGAATCTGGAGAGTCTGGCGAGTCTGGTTCATCAGGCAGCTCGAGCTCTGGCGCATCCGGCGGATCACCGTTCGGGGGAGTCGATCAGGTTGGCCCCGACCTCAGCCCGAGCGAAGAGGCGGATACAATCTCGAAAGGTTGGCAATGAAGTTGGCCAAAGGGTCCGCCTCGCGCGTTGTCCACATTCGCTTCTTTACCGTTGCCATTTATCTAGCCCTCGCCGTTACACCCGCGGCATACGGGCAAGAACCCGATGCGTTTTATGATTCCGCGACGGAGGACGACAAGGTGCGTGCGCGATCTATGCTGCAGCTTGCTCTCGAAACACGCCAAAGCCAACAGATGGCGCCGTGGCGCAACGAAGCGACCGGCGACTCGGGTACGATCACCCCTCTGCGCACGTTCCGCATCAAGTCAGGCTTTTTTTGTCGCGATTTTCGTGAAACGTTGAAAATGGTGGGCTCTCTCACCGAACGAGTCGGCACCGCGTGCCGGCGCGAGGACGGTGTTTGGATTCGCGTGGAGCGTTGATCGCATGCTGATGTGCATACCCGACGTCCTGGAATGGGCCGAGGTAAAAAAAATCCGCGCCGCGGTTACCGAAGCTACTTTCAGCGACGGCCGCCGTACCGCCGGGTACCGGGCCAAGCGGGTTAAGAACAACCTGCAGATGGACCGGGCGGCGCCCGCCACGAAGGATGTCGTCAACCTCATCCAGGTTGGCTTGCAGCGGAACAAAACGTTCCAGCGAGCGTTCCTGCCGAAATCGATCCGCCCACCTCTGATCAGCCGCTATGAAGTCGGCATGAATTATGGCCTGCACGTGGACGATGCCTTTATGGGCAGCACTGCCCGCGCGCGCAGCGACGTCTCGCTCACCATCTTCCTCAGCGACCCAGGCGATTACGATGGCGGCGAGTTGGTCATGGCCAGCCCGTTTGGCGATCAAGAGATCAAGCTGCCGGCCGGCTCGGCAGTGATCTACCCCTCCTCCACCTTGCATCAGGTGGCGCCGGTCACCCGTGGCGAACGCTTGGCGGCGGTCACCTGGGCACAGAGCCACGTGCGTGACGCGGCGCGACGCGAAATGCTCTACGACGTGTTCCAAATGCGCGAAAAACTGGCGAAATCGGACCCTGACGGCGCGGAAACCGATCTGGCTTTCAAGACCTACTCAAATCTGCTGCGCATGTGGGCGGACTGACCCCGCGCAACCGCCACAAAGCCTTTTCAAGACAAATCCCAAGACCCAGCATAGAATTGCGGTGGCGGCGGATTCGCCGCGTATACTGCGGTCGCCTTAGGGCACCCGGCTCGGGGGGCATTCGCGCGTGAACGGCATCTTCTTTGCGATCGTAGCAATCGCCTTCGCGATCGCTGGTTTCCGGCAAATATTCTGGACGGCCGACAGCCTGGATGAGAGGACTCCGATGGAAGTCCTGTCTCTATCCATGGTGGATACCGCCGGGGGTGCGGTCACCTTGGCCATCGGCCTGGTCGGCGTGATGGCATTGTTCCTGGGCCTCATGAAGGTGGCCGAGGCCGGCGGCCTTCTGGTCATCATCGCACGCACCGTGCGGCCCCTGATGGTGCGCCTGTTTCCCGAGGTACCGGCCGATCATCCCGCGATGGGCGCGATGATCCTGAACATGTCCGCCAATGTCCTGGGCCTCGGCAATGCCGCCACGCCGTTTGGCATTCGGGCCATGCAGGAGTTGGACAAACTAAATACCCAAAAAGGCACGGCGACCAACGCCATGGCCCTGTTTCTGGCCATCAACACATCCAGCGTTACGCTGTTGCCCACGGGAATCATCGCCCTGCGTGCCTCCGCCGGATCGAACGACCCGGCAGGCATTATGCCGACCACCTTGTTTGCCACCATAGTCTCAACGACCGTGGCTATCGTCTCGGTAAAACTCTACCAGCGATTTTGGCCGGCGCCAGGTGCCGGCGATATAGGCCCCGAGAGTACCGGCGAAGCCAACACCGCACCGGATTTGCCGGAGGATGCGGCGGACCTGCAAAGCAGCGCCGCGGAGGGTTACCCCGGTTGGATATCCCTTGTGGTACTTGGCGTGGTCGCCGCGCTGGTCCCGCTGACCATCCTATACGGCAAAGTGATATCGCCTTGGATCATCCCGGGGCTGATGGTCGCCCTGCTCGCCTTCGGGTTGTTACGCAAGGTGCCGGTCTACGAGGTCTTTGTCGAAGGCGCCAAGGATGGCTTTCAAGTCGCCCTGCGCATCATCCCCTACCTGGTCGCGATCTTGGTTGCCGTCGGCATGTTCCGGGCCAGCGGCGCCATGGAGTTGCTGGTGGAACCCTTGGGGCGAATTACCAGCCTCTTCGGCCTACCGCCGGAAGCATTGTCCATGGCCTTGCTGCGACCGCTATCGGGCTCCGGCGCCTACGGCATCGTCGCCTCGGTGATCGAGGACCCGTTGATCGGCCCGGACAGCTACACCGGCTATCTGGTCAGTACCCTGCAAGGGTCGACCGAAACCACCTTCTACGTGATCGCGGTCTATTTCGGCGCCATACAAATTCGCCGCATCCGGCACACCCTGGCCGCCGGCCTGACCGCCGACTTCGCCGGCGTCATCGCGGCCGTCTTCATCTGCTCCATCCTCTTCACCTAAGTCGCCAGCTCGCGAACAATCATCCTGTCATCCCGGACGTTACATGAGCCCAAGAACCCTTAGTTCTTGGGTGGCGAATGTTAGATCCGGGATCCAGGGCCGCGCGCGCCGGGCACGTTGTTGTGGATCCCGGATAACTCGCTTTCGTTGCGAAATCAAAGATTTCGACCAAATCGGCTTCCGGGATGACGGTTTATTGTGGCAGCAACCAGGACAGCGGCGGTCCCGCATCGCCGTTGAAAAATCCGTCGACAAAGTTTAGTTTAGTTTAGTCGACGCGCGCGATGCCCGCGCTAGAATGGGCCGCGCAACAGGGAGGTGCGCCATGAAAAAGTTCGTCAACCAGATCGACGATATCCTGACGGAAAGCCTGCGTGGCTTTGCCGCCGCCCACGGCGATATCGTGCGTTTGCACGAGTCACCCACTTTTGTGACCCGTGCCGGTGCTACCGCAAAGGGCAAGGTCGCGTTGATCTCAGGTGGGGGCACCGGGCACGAACCGCTGCACGCGGGCTTTGTCGGCGCCGGCATGCTGAACGCCGCGTGTCCGGGGCAGGTCTTCACCTCCCCCACGCCGGACCAAATGCTGGCGGCCGCGGAAGCCGTTGATGGGGGCAGCGGAGTCCTGTTTATCGTCAAGAACTACTCCGGCGACGTCATGAATTTCGAGATGGCGGCCGAGATGTACGGCGGCAAGCACGCCAGTATCCTCATCAATGACGATGTGGCTGTGGAGGATTCGAGTTTCACCACCGGGCGGCGCGGCGTTGCTGGCACCGTCATCGTGGAAAAGATCGTCGGGGCCGCCGCCGAAGGTGGCGCGAACCTGGCAGCCTGTGCGGCCCTGGGCGAGCGCGTGAACAAAGCCACCGGCTCCATGGGCGTGGCGTTGACGAGTTGCACCGTACCGGCCGCCGGTAATCCGACATTCGATATCAGCGATGACGAGATGGAGATGGGCGTCGGCATTCACGGTGAACCCGGACGGCGGCGCGTCAAACTGGCCAGCGCCGATGCCATCGCCGAAGAGATTGTCGGTGCCGTCCTTGGCGATCTAACGCCGACGCGCGGCGAGACCATGCTGCTGCATGTCAACGGTTTCGGCGGCACGCCGCAGATGGAACTCTATCTGATGTACCACGCGGCGGAAAAATTGTGCCAAGACAAAGGGTTGAAAATCGCCCGTTCGCTCGTTGGCAACTACACCACATCGCTGGACATGGCCGGCTGTTCGATCACTCTCACGCGGCTGGACGACGAGATGATGCGCCTGTGGGATGCGCCAGCGCACACCGCCGCTCTGCGCTGGGGATGCTAGTCGTCACATTTACAGTATGCAGCACCCCCCACCCCGGCCCTCCCCCATCAAGGGGGAGGGAATG
>JAJFGP010000078.1 GCA_021776055.1 Kiloniellaceae bacterium | reverse complement strand
GACCCAGGCCCTGGCGGCGGAGCTCTCCGGTGCCGACAAAGATGCATCCGGGGTGGTCCGCCTGACGGCGGTGCCGAGCATCGTCAACCACGCCCTCGTCCCACGGCTCGGCGGGCTACTTTCCCGCTATCCACGGCTTGGCCTGGAGATCGTCGCTGTACCCGGCGATCTCAGCCTGAGCAAGCGTGAGGCGGATATGGCAATCCGTCTGGCCCGCCCGCCGGGAGGTACTGCCTTGTGCCGTCGCATCGGCAAGATCACCTACGCCGTTTACGGCCCGCAAGGCGCGCCGGGCCATACCCTGCCATGGATTACCTATGACGAGACCCATGCGCATTTGCCGCAGGCGCGCTGGATCGCGCGCCATGGCGGTACGCCGGCCGAGCAGCAGCTCAAGTTGAGCGATGCCGAGTCGCTCCTGCAAGCGGTCCGTACCGGTTTGGGCCGCACCCTGTTGCCGACCTTCATCGCCGACGCAGACCCGCGCCTGGTGCGGCTGTCACCCGAGCCACCCGTGCTTGAGCGCGAGGTCTGGTTGTTGGTGCACCCGGATTTACGTCCGCTGCCGCGCATCTCGGTCGTGGTCGATTGGGTCTGCGATATTTTCGCGAGGCTCTAGCGCGGTGAAAGTTTGCCGAGCAAGTGGGCCAGGCGGGTGGCTTCCTCGGCGCTAAGTCGCTCGGCGAAGTGCCGTTGGATCGCCGCTTCATAAGCGGGCCACATGCGCTTGAGGAGGTGCCGGCCCGCTGGCGTGGTAACGACGATCTGGCCGCGCCCATCGTTCGGACAGGGCCGGCGTTCGATGTAACCGTCTCCCGCCATACGGTCGAGGAGACGCGAGAGGTTGTACTGCGCGAGCAACATTTGCGACTGCAGCGCGAGCGGCCGTAACCCGTCCTTTCCCGCACGCTTGAGTTCCAACAGCACATCATACCAAGCCAGCGGCGGATGGCCCGCTGCCTTAAGGTCCGATTCCACGGCCGATAGCACGCTCTGGCTGGCGCGTTGCAGGCGCGCCCAGGCGCTTATGGTTTGATCCGGCAGGCGCTGTCGCATGTCGGGAGTTTATCTGTTTCATGCAGATGCATCAAGATTGACAATTACATGCAAATGCATATATTAATATCCAACTGTCCCCTACAAGAGTAGAGCCGATGAATACACTCAGCACAGCGCCAATTCTGGTCAGCCATCGCCTCTGCCCTTATGTGCAGCGCGCCGCGATTGCGCTGGCTGAAAAGGAGGTGGCGTTCGAACGGGTTTATGTGGACCTCTCGGACAAGCCGGACTGGTTCAAGACCTTGAGCCCGCTTGGCAAGGTGCCCCTATTGCGGGTGCGCTCTCAGGACGGGGATGAGGCTGTTCTTTTCGAGTCGGCTGCAATCCTGGAGTATCTGGAAGAGACGCAAGTCCCTCCGCTTCACCCATCGGATCCCGTGGCGCGCGCCCGTCACCGTGCCTGGATCGAGTTCGGCTCCAGCGTGCTCAACGATATCGGTGCCTTCTATGCCGCGCCCGATGCGGCGACGTTGACGGCGAAAGCACAAAAGCTTGGTGAAAAGTTCGTACGCGTAGAGGCCGAGCTGGGCGATGGGCCCTGGTTCGCGGGGGAGCGTTTCAGCTTGGTGGATGCCGTGTTCGGTCCGATATTTCGCTACTTCGACGTCTTTGACGACATCGCCGATTTCGGTGTTTTCGATGGCAAACCGAAGACAACGCAATGGCGTGCGGAGCTATCCCGGCGCCCGTCGATTCGCGATGCTGTTTCGCCGGACTACCCGCTTCGTTTGAAGAAGTTCATCGAGGCCAGGAATTCCCATCTTTCCAGCCTCCTCGTGAGTAACGTGCCTAGCGGTTAGCGCCGGGGCGCCAGAGCACGTCCTTGGCACCGTTGTCGTTGGCTTGGCGGGCCAGGACGAAGAACAGGTCCGAAAGGCGGTTGATGTATCGAATTGCCTCGGGATTCACCGTCTCGTTTTCGGCTAGAGCGGTGATCTCGCGCTCGGCTCGGCGCGATACCGTGCGTGCCAAATGCAAATACGCGGCGGCTGCTGTGCCGCCGGGCAACACGAAGCTGTTCAGCGGTGCCAGGTTCGCATTCACCTGATCGATCTCGCCTTCCAAGCGGGTGACTTGTTCGGCGCTTATGCGCAAGGGGGCGGCGTCCGTCTTGCCGCCTTCCGGCCGGCACAGATCGGCGCCTAGATCGAAGAGGTCGTTCTGCACCCGGGCGAGGATCGCATCCATCTCGCCGTCCGTGTGCAGGCGGGCAAGGCCCACTGTCGCATTGGCTTCGTCAACGGTGCCGAAGGCAGCAACGCGCAACGCATGCTTGGGGACACGGGCGCCATCGCCCAAGCTGGTCGCACCGGTATCGCCGCCACGGGTATAGATGCGCGTTAGCCGGACCATGCTCGCCGCACTACCAGCGTTCCGAGAACAACATAACCAGGACCAAAAGCAATAGCGCGCACCCCTGTAGCCCGACGCGCCAGCGCATCAAGACGTTGCCGTACTTGCGGTTGAACTCGCCGCCGCGCGCCATGCTGTAGACGCCACTCAAAAGCACGACAAGCGTCGCCGCCAGGGCAATCCCCAACATCACATTCAGGAGGGTGCTCATAACGGGTGGTATAATCCCGTTACTCACCGTCGGCCAGCGCGAATCTAACTCCGGCCGGGAACCTCGGCGGCCAAGCGTGGCACCGGACGCTCGGAGATCGGCCAATGCAGGGCCGCCGAGGCCAACCCGAGCGCGACGCTGAGCCACCACATGATGGTGTAGGACCCCAGAGCATCGAAAAGCACGCCGGCCAACCAGGCGCCCAGGAAACCGCCGACCTGATGGCTTAGGAAGACGATGCCGAATAGCATCGACATGTAAGTCGGTCCGAAGATCGTGGCGACCAGGCCGCTGGTCAGCGGCACCGTCCCCAGCCAAAGCAGGCCGATGGCGGCGCCGAACAGCAAGACCGAGACCTCCGAGAGGGGCACGATTATGAAGACCAGGAAGATCAGCGCCCGCAAAAGATAGAGTAGGCTTAGAACCGATTTCTTCGGAAAGCGCTGACCCAACACGCCGCAGCCATAGGTGCCGATGATATTGAACAGGCCGACGAGCGTCAGCGCGCTGGCTGCCAGCCAACTCGGCAGGCCTTGGTCGGCGACATAGGCGGGCAGATGCACGGCGACAAAGGCGAGATGGAAGCCGCAGACGAAGAACCCAGCGGTCAGCAGCCAGAAACCGCGGTGCCCACAGGCCTCGGCGAAGGCCGCGCGCAGGGAAATCGCTGGCATCGCCCGCGTTGGTGCGGCCTTTCGGGATAGGCCGTAGGCCAAAGGCGCGATCGCCGCCGCTGCCGCGGCAAGGACGATCAGGCTGATCATCCAACCGATGTTGGCAATCAGGACGTGGCTGATCGGCAAGGCCAGGAACTGGCCGATCGAACCGCCAACGCTGGCCAGGCCGAGGGCAGCGCTGCGCCGCTCGGCCGGGACCGCGCGGCCGACCGCCCCGAGGATCACCGAGAAGCCCGCGCCGCTCAATCCCAAGCCGAGAAGCAGACCGCCAACAATGAGCTGCCCGCCGTCGCCGCTGGCGGTCATGGCTAGAAGACCGATGGCATAGAATATCCCGCCGATCAGCGCCACGCGCGCGGCGCCGAAACGGTCGGCTACCGCGCCGGCAATGGGTGCGCCAAGTCCCCAGACCAAATTCGTCAGGCCGATGCTAAGCGCAAAGGTCTCGCGGCCGAGGCCCAAGTCCGCGCTGATCGGTGCGAGGAACAGACCCAGGCTTTGCCGGATCCCCATGGTCAAGCTGAGGATAGTGCCAGCGCTCAGCAGGACGATCCACACGGTGCGCGTGATCCAGGGATCTCGGCTCATAAGCTGCAGTTCCTTTGAATGGGTTGGTTGGGGATTTGGGTCGACTTTAACGATCGGGTGTTGCATCACACAAACGAATAGTGGTGATATGATAAATCACGAAAAATGATTGCCGAAACATGCGCAGCCAAATGAATTTGGATCTCGATCTCCTCCGCGCTTTTGTGGCCGTGGCCGAAACCGGCAGCTTTACTCGGGCGGCGCAGCGGCTGGGTCGCGTGCAGTCGGCCGTTAGCATGCAGATCAAGCGGCTGGAAGCGTTGGTCGGCGGGCGGTTGCTCGAGCGGCGCCGGGGCGCGGTGGTTCTGGCCGGTCAAGGCGAGGTGTTGCTGGCCCATGCGCGGCGTATGCTCGCGCTCAATGAGGAGGCCTTGGCCGATCTTGGCCGCGCGTCGGTCGAGGGCGGGGTACGTCTGGGATCGGCCGATACCGCCTCGGTTTTTTTGCCAGGCATCCTGGCCCGTTTCGCCCAGTCGTATCCGCGCGCGCAACTCGAGGTTTGCTGCGACCGAAGCTGGCACATCCTCGATGCCTTGGAGGCGGGAGACTTGGATCTTGCCCTTGTTACCCAGTGCGATGAGCGGAGCGGCGGCGAAGAAGTGCGGCGCGAGCCGCTGGTATGGGTGACGGCGGCGCCACACCTGGTGGAGGAGAAGGTACTGCCGCTCGCCCTTTTTACCCAGGGGTGTGTTTACCGGGAGGCGGCAATGCGGGCGCTCGACGGTGACGGACGGCGCTGGCGAATGGCGTACAACAGCACCAGTGTGCACGGCGTGCGCGCGGCGGTAACCGCCGGCGTGGCGGTCGCGGCGCTGCCCCGCAGTACGGTCGAGCGTGGCATGCACGTGCTCGGCCCTGAAGATGGCCTGCCGCCTCTGCCCGATTACGAGATATCTTTATACTTAGGTTCGGGCCGGGCCGCGGCACCTGTTATCCGTTTGGCCGAAATCATACGCGAGGATTTGGGGATGACGGCCGGCGGTCACGCCGGTCGGCCGCGGGCGCTCGCAATCTAGTTCCGCCCGCCCAGCAGGCCGCGGGCGATTACCTGCGCCTGGATTTCGGCGGCACCCTCGAAGATATTCAAGATGCGCGCATCGCACAGGACGCGGCTGATGCGGTATTCGGTGGCATAGCCGTTACCGCCGTGTACTTGCAGGGCGTTGTCGGCGTTGGACCAGGCAACACGAGCGGCCAGCAGCTTGGCCATGCCCGCCTCGATGTCGCAGCGGCGGTCGGAATCCTTCTGCCGCGCCGCGAAGGTGGTGAGTTGACGCGCCATCATGGTCTCCACCGCCATCCAGGCGAGCTTGCCGGCAACGCGCGGGAAGGCGGCGATGGGTTTACCGAACTGCTGCCGGTCCAGGGCATAGCGCAGGCCCAACTCCAGCGCGTTCTGAGCGACACCGACGGCGCGGGCAGCGGTTTGCACGCGGGCCGATTCGAAGGTTGCCATAAGCTGCTTGAAACCCTCGCCCTCCACACTGCCGAGCAAATTTTCCGCCGGTACCTCGAAGCCATCGAAAGCGATCTCGTATTCCTTCATGCCGCGATAGCCGAGCACCTCGATCTCGCCGCCGCTCATGCCCGACGCCGGGAACGGGTCGGTATCGGTGCCGCGCGGCTTCTCGGCAAGGAACATGGACAGGCCTTTGTAGCCGGCCTCGTTCGCATCGGTGCGGGCGAGCAGGGTCATTACATCGCTGCGCGCCGCGTGGGTGATCCAGGTCTTGTTGCCGGTAATGCGGTAGGTCTCGCCGTCGCGCACCGCCCGGGTTTTCAGAGCACCCAGATCGGAGCCCACATTCGGCTCGGTGAAGACCGCCGTGGGCAGGATATCGCCCGAGGCAATGCCCGGCAGCCAGCGCTGTTGCTGCGCTTCCGTGCCGCCCAGGCGGATCAATTCGGCGGCGATTTCCGAGCGGGTGCCGAGCGAGCCGAGGCCGATGTAGCCACGGGACAACTCCTCGGTGACCACACACATGGCGGTCTTGCCCAGGCCGGCACCGCCGAATTCCTCGGGGACGGTGAGGCCGAAAACACCCAAGTCGGCAAGCTGGGCGATCACCGAGGCGGGGATCAACTCGTCCGCCAAGTGCCAGCCATGCGCTGCCTCGGCATGTTCATCGGCCAGCTTGTGGAACTGGTCGCGGACCATCTCCAAGGTCTCGTCATCCAACGCCGGGTCGCCGAAGGTCAGGTTGTTGCCGAGTAACTCGGCGATGCGCTGGCGCACCGCGCTGGTATTGCCGTGCCCAATCAGGGTGGCGGCGGCAGGCTGTGCCACCAGACGCGCTACCGTGTCCGCATCGAGGCCCATGTCGTTGGGACGAACGATCTCCACCTGGCTAAGCGCGATGCCGCTGCTCATTTGCTGCAAGTATTCGCCGAAGGCGGCTTGCAGGATGAGTTGTTCCAACTCGTGCAGGCGGCCCGTGGCCTCCAGCCGCTCGGCCCAGGCCAGCATCTGCGTTAGGGCGGTGACGTAGGTGGTTAGCCAAGCATAGCCATGGGCGGCGAATTGCTCGCGTTCGAGGGCGGCCGCATCCACCTTGCCATTTGGTGCGACCAGGTTGGCAACTGCCTGTTTGGCGACGGCGGCAAAATCCTCGGCAGCGCCCAGCGCTTGCCGGCAGGTGGGGAGCAGTTCGGCGAGCATCGACGATGCATCCGTATGCGCGGTGGCGCGTCGGCTCATACCGGAATCCTCAGCGTGCCGGGGCGAATTGCTTACTCCTCGACCGCATCCTCGAGGGTGCGCAGGCCGGGGCGCTTGGCTTGCACCAGGACGGCCATGTTGCCGGGCTTGTGCTGGTTGCGCATCATCTTGGTGTGGGCGCGCGGGATATCATGCCAGGAGAAGACCTCGGACATGCACGGATCGATGCGCCGCTCGACGACCAGGGTGTTCGCTTGGCTGGCCTGTTTTAGATTGGCGAAATGGCTGCCTTGGATGCGCTTTTGCCGCATCCAGACAAAGCGGGCATCGAAGGTGATGTTGAAGCCAGTGGTACCGGCACAGAAGACCACCATGCCGCCGCGTTTGACCACGAAGCAGGAGACCGGGAAGGTCTGCTCGCCCGGATGTTCGAAAACAAAGTCTACGTCGTTGCCTTTGCCGGTGACCTCCCAAATCGCCTTGCCGAACTTGCGCACGTCTTTCATGTAGTCGCCGTAGCCGCCGGTGTCGTTTACTTCGGGCAGGCGGCCCCAGCAGTCGAAGTCCTTGCGGTTGACGACGCCGCGCGCACCTAGGCTCATGACGAATTCGCGCTTGCTCTCATCCGAGATGACGCCGATGGGATTGGCCCCCGCGGTGGCGATCAACTGGATGGCCATGGAGCCGAGGCCGCCGGAAGCGCCCCAGACCAGCACGTTGTGGCCCGGACGCAGAATATGCGGGCGATGGCCGAAGAGCATGCGATAGGCGGTGGCCAGGGTGAGGATGTAACAGCCGCTTTCCTCCCAGGTCAGATGCCGCGGCCGCGCCATCACCTGTTGCGCCTGGACGCGGGTGAACTGAGCGAAAGAGCCGTCTGGCGTCTCGTAGCCCCAGATGCGCTGCGAGGGCGAGAACATGGGATCGCCGCCGTTGCATTCCTCGTCGTCGCCGTCGTCCTGGTTGCAGTGCACCACGACTTCGTCGCCAACCTTCCAGCGCGTGACCTTGGAACCGACCGCCCAGACGATACCGGCGGCATCCGAGCCGGCAATGTGATAGGGCGCCTTATGCACGTCGAAGACCGAGATCGGCTTGCCCAGAGCGGCCCAGACACCGTTGTAGTTGACGCCCGCTGCCATCACCATGACCAGAACCTCGTGGCTGTCGATGGTCGGGGTGTCGACCACCTCCACCTGCATGGCGGTCTCAGGCTCGCCGTGCCGTTCGCGCCGGATGGCCCAGGCGTACATCTGCTTGGGCACGTGGCCCAGCGGTGGAATCTCGCCGACCTCGTAAAGGTCTTTGAGACTCTGTGCGGGTAGACTAGCCGGTGCTTCGGCTGCCGCCATATCAGTCATACTGGGCTCTCCTCTTGTGCCACAACGCGGTTGCGTGACAGGGAAACAGTAGCCAGATTTACTTGACTTTTAGTCACTCGTCGGGTTTTTTGCAATGCACAATTTGTTTCGTTCTGTACATCAAATGAGCCGGAAACGAAATTATGTTGCGTGAAAATCATTTAAATAGACGTAAGAAGGCGTGTTTTTGGGGTTTTCCATGAGCAAAGAGGACTTATCCCGCAGCGCGGAAAAAAAGACGCCCTGGCTGTTCCGGACTTATGCCGGGCACTCGACGGCATCGGCCTCCAATGCCCTCTATCGGGGCAATCTGGAGCGTGGCCAGACCGGCCTGTCGGTGGCTTTCGATCTGCCGACCCAGACCGGCTACGATTCCGACCACCCGCTGGCACTGGGCGAGGTGGGCAAGGTCGGCGTGCCGGTGGCGCATCTGGGGGATATGCGGACGCTCCTGGAGGGCATTCCCCTCGATCGCATGAATACGTCCATGACCATCAACGCCACGGCGCCGTGGCTGCTGGCCCTCTATGTGGCCTGCGCCGAGGGTCAGGGTATCGCCCGCGATAAGCTGCGCGGGACCACGCAGAACGATATTCTCAAGGAGTACCTTTCGCGCGGCACCTATATCTTCCCGCCGCGCCCGTCGATGACTTTGGAAACCGACGTCATCGCCTTCACCTACCGGGAGATTCCCAAATGGAACCCGGTCAACATCTGTTCCTATCACCTGCAAGAGGCGGGAGCGACGCCGGTGCAGGAGCTGGCCTTCGCCCTGGCCAATGCCATTGCCGTGCTGGATGCGGTGAAGGCGGGCGGCCAAGTGCCGGCGGCGGATTTGGCGCGGGTGGTCGGGCGCATCAGCTTTTTCGTCAACGCCGGTGTCCGCTTCGTCACCGAGATGTGCAAGATGCGCGCCTTCGCCGACTTGTGGGACGAGATATGCCGCGAGCGGTATGGTGTCACTGATGAGAAGTTGCGGCGCTTTCGCTATGGCGTGCAGGTGAATTCCCTCGGCCTGACCGAGCAGCAGCCGGAAAACAACGTCTATCGCATTCTTCTGGAGATGTTGGCGGTGGTCATGTCCAAGTCGGCGCGCGCCCGCTCGGTGCAGCTGCCGGCATGGAACGAGGCTCTCGGCTTGCCTCGGCCCTGGGACCAGCAATGGTCGTTGCGCCTGCAGCAGATCGTTGCTTATGAAACAGACCTGCTCGACTACGACGACATCTTCGAGGGGGCGCCGGTGATCGAGGCCAAGGTCGCCGAGCTCATGACGGCGGCGCGCGCCGAGATGGCTCGCGTCGAGGACATGGGAGGCGCTGTCGCCGCCATCGAAGGCGCCTACATGAAAGAGCGCTTGGTCGAGAGTAATAGCCGCCGCCTGCGTGCCATCGAGGCCGGTGAGCAACCGGTGATTGGCGTCAATCTCTATACCGAGAGCGAACCGTCGCCGCTAACGGCTGGTGCCGATGGGGGTTTCCTCGCCGCCGATGCGGGCGCCGAGGCCGACCAAATCCAGCGTCTACAGGCTTGGCGCGCGGCCCGTGATGGGACGGCGGCAACGGCGGCGCTGGCCGCGCTTAGCCAAGCCGCAACGGATGGCAGCAACATCATGGAGCCGTCGATTGCCTGTGCCCATGCGGGTGTGACCACCGGCGAATGGGCCGGGACGTTGCGCGAGGTTTTCGGCGAATACCGAGCGCCCACGGGGGTTGCCGCTGCCGCACCGGCGGCCGATGCGTCGCTGGCGCACGTGTGCGGCCGGGTCGAGGAGGTCTCCAAACGCCTGGGCCGCCGCCTCAAGATTCTCGTGGGTAAGCCAGGCTTGGACGGCCATTCTAACGGCGCCGAGCAGATCGCGGTACGCGCCCGCGATGCGGGCTTCGAGGTCGTCTACGAGGGCATCCGCCTGACCCCGGCGCAAATCGTCAACGCCGCCTTGGAAGAAGGTGTGCACGTGGTCGGATTGTCCATCCTCTCCGGCTCGCACCTGCCGCTGATCAACGAGGTGCTGAGCGGTTTGCGCGACGCCGGGTTGGGTGAGGTGCCGGTGGTCGCCGGTGGCATCGTCCCAGCGGAAGACGAAGCGGCCTTGCGTGCGGCCGGCGTTGCCGCCGTCTATACGCCGAAGGACTATGATCTGACCGCGATCTTGGCGGACATCGTCGAGATCGTCGACCGGGCTACACGGGAAGCAGCATAAGCCCGACCCGTCGTACTTGCCTTGGCGCGCCGACGCCGCCAATCTGTTCCTTAAACGAATCCAATCCGCTCTAGGGGGAGGGCGCCATTCAGAACGGCTTGCCGCAAACTATGCTGCTGGACGATCCGATGTTTCAGGTTGGCTTTGTGCCCCTGCTGGTGGCGTTCGGCCTGGCGGCATTTATTCGGATTATCGGGGGGCCGGAGCGCGGACCACGCCTGATGGGCGTTGCCGCGTTCATCGGCTTTCTGTTGGCTTACGCCTTGTTCGAGGGGGTGCCGCCGTTTCCGCCACCGGCGAGCAAGCAAAAGCTGTTCTATCTCGTTGTTCTTGCCGGTGCTGCGGGGTTTGCCTTGGACCTAACCGGACGGTCGGCCTCGTTGCAGCGGTCAATGCGCATGATTTTTCCCGGCTTGGCGTTGTTGTGGCTGGCTTGGCGGCAGCTTGCCGCCGGTGTGGCGCTGGCCGAGTTGGCGACACTCGCGGCCCTATGGGGCGGCGGTGCGCTGGCGCTTTGGCGCTTGGAGCGCGCGGAGACGGAGGGCGGTGGCCTGAGTGCCGCCCTGATGCTTATCGTTGCCGCCCTAGGCCTTGCCGGGATTGCGGCCATGGGGTCGTCGCTCAGTTTGGCTCTGCTGGCCGTGGCCTTGGCGGCCGCGGCGGGAGGGGTGGCGCTTTGGGGCTACGGGGTCTGGTTGGTCAAGGCCACGCGCGGGCCATTCGGGGCGACCACACAATTCGGCGGCGGCAGTGCCTTGCTGGGATTGGCCTACATCCTGGTGCTCTTTACTCCTCAGGCTAGCCGCGTGGCCCTGCTGTTGCTGTTGCTCGTTTTCTTCGCCGATATGGCGGCCAGCCGTCTTCGATCCGGCAACACCCTGCGCAGTCGCGCGCTGGGGCCGATCCTGTTTGCCGCGCTGGCAGCCGTGCCGGCGCTCGCCGCCCTAGGCCTTGCGACCTTGATATCGGGCCCTTAAGTGATCTTTGGGAGAGGGGTTGCCGCCGGGGCCATAAGGTGCCGGCGATTCAATAAATAGGGAGGTTACAACACTCATGCAGGCAAAAATCTTACTGCCGGCGATCTTTGGCGCCGCGCTGATGCTGGGGGTGCCCGCGACCCAAGCCGTCGAGCGCTTTGAGATCGATCCGACGCACAGCAATATCTTCTTCTTGGTCGAGCATCTCGGCTATTCCCGTATGGTTGGGCAGTTTCAGGACTTCTCGGGTGTGTTCGTCTTCGACACTCAGGACCCCGGTTCTGGTTCGGTCGAGGTCGCGATCAAGACGGCAAGCGTCGATACCGACCACGACAAACGTGACGACCACCTACGCTCGCCCGATTTCTTCAACGCCGCTGAGTTCCCGGAGATGGCGTTCAAGAGCACCAGCATCGAGGTAACCGGTGACAAAACGGGCAAGATCACCGGCGAGATGACGTTGCTGGGCGTGACCAAGCCGATCACCATCGATGTGACCTTCAACAAGCTGGCCCCGCATCCTTTGCCGCAATACAACGGCGTGGTGGTTGCCGGTTTTTCCGGGCGTGGCAGCCTAAAGCGCTCCGACTTCGGTATGAAGACCTTCGCGCCCGCGCTGGGTGACGAAATCGAGGTTTGGCTCGAAATCGAGGGCCACAAGTCCTAGGCGCAGTCCGGCCAACGCTGGGATTCCCAGTTGACAGCACGGTGACGTTCCGTATTTTTAGCCTCATGGGGCATGCGAACGCCCCGTGAGGCGACAGCCCAAGATTCGCATCCGTTAAACCTCAATCGAGGAAGGATGCAGCGTGGCGTCACCAACTCAGATCACTGTCCCACAGCTTTCACGTCTTGTCGGAACGCCGGATGCGCCGATCCTTGTCGATGTTCGCATTGATGAGGATTTCGAGGACGATCCGCGACTCGTTCCATGTTCATTTCGACATCCATTCCGTGATATCGCCTCGCTTGTGCCGCGACTTGGCACAGCGCGCGTCGCGGTCATCTGCCAAAAAGGCCGGAAGCTAAGTCAAGGTGCGGCCGCTGTGTTGCGTGACCAGGGCGTCGCGGCGGAAGTTCTCGAAGGCGGGCATTTCGCCTGGCGAGACGCGCAGGAGCCGCTCGTTCCCGCCGCCAAGCTTCCATCACCGAATGCCGAGAATCGCACCGTCTGGGTAACGCGGCACCGGCCGAAGATCGATCGCATCGCCTGCCCATGGCTCATTCGCCGCTTTGTCGACCGACATGCACAGTTCTTGTTTGTCGCGCCCTCGGAAGTGACGGCTGTGGCCGAGAAATTCGATGCCACCCCATTCGACATCGAGGATGTCTTCTGGAGCCATCACGGCGACCGGTGCACGTTCGATACGATGATCGAAGCCTTCGCGCTTGAAACGGAACCGCTGCTACGGCTCGCGACCATCGTGCGCGGGGCGGACACGAACCGCCACGATCTAGCCCCCGAGGCGGCGGGGCTGTTGGCGGCCTCGCTTGGCCTGTCCCGTATGTATCGAGACGATCTTGCCCAGCTTAATGCATCGATGGGGCTTTACGATGCGTTCTACCGGTGGTCACGCGACGCCGCCAATGAAGGTCACGACTGGCCGTTGACGTCGAGCCGGAGTTGAACGTTTTGCGCGGACCCACGCTATCAGATGCGCTTCGCGTTTGGGCGCAGATCGGTCTCCTCTCCTTCGGCGGTCCGGCGGCGCAGATTGCCCTGATGCACCGGGTTATTGTCGACGAGAGGAAGTGGCTCAGCGAAGCGCAGTATCTCAATGCGTTGAGTTTCTGCATGCTCTTGCCGGGTCCTGAAGCAATGCAGCTTGCGACCTACGCTGGATGGCGCCTGCATGGCGTCAAGGGGGGGGCTTGCCGCAGGCCTCCTGTTCGTCTTGCCGGGTGCTCTCATCGTCCTGGCGCTTGGGATGATCTATGCGGCGTTCGGCAATATACCGATCGTCGAGGCCATCTTCTTCGGCATCAAATCCGCCGTGCTGGTCATCGTCATCGAAGCCTTGTTGCGCATTGCAAAACGGGCGCTGAAGCTGCCTGAACATTGGGTCATCGCGGCACTGTCCTTCGTGGCGATCTTTTTCCTGGCACTGCCGTTTCCACTGATCGTGCTGTTGGCGGCTCTCTATGGTTTCTGGCGGGCCCCCGAGCCCTCTCCGGCAATCCCGGAGGGGTCGGTGCCAATCCGCACTCGCCTCAGGGGGACCTTGCGGACCATCGGCGTTTGGCTGGTGATCTGGATCGCGCCGCTCGCCGTGCTCATTGCCGTGTTAGGCAGAGGGCATGTGCTGAGTGAGCTTGGTTGGTTCTTTTCCAAGCTGGCTGTCGTGACCTTTGGCGGCGCTTATGCGGTGCTTGCCTACATGGGGCAGGACGTGGTGGTGCGCTATGGCTGGCTCGATGCCGGGCAGATGATGGATGGCTTGGGGCTGGCCGAAACGACACCCGGGCCGCTCATTCTGGTGACCGAGTTCGTCGGGTACCTGGCGGCCTATCAGCATGCTGGGGGACCCGCGTGGCTGATGGGCTTGTTGGGCGCCGGCGTCGCGTTATGGGCGACCTTCGCACCGTGCTTCCTGTGGATCTTCACGGGCGCGCCTTATATCGAGTGGATCAACGGCCAGCCGCGGTTGAGAGGTGCGCTGTCCGCCATCATAGCCGCGGTCGTCGGCGTCATCTTGAACCTCGCCCTATGGTTTGCGGTGCACGTATTTTTCCGCAAGGTCGAGCTGGTGAGCATCGGGCCCCTTCGATTGTGGACGCCGGAGATCGGTACGCTTGACTGGCAAGTTGTCGTATTGGCCGCGATCAGCGGGTTCCTGCTGCTGCGATGGCACTGGAGCATTCCAAGGGTGCTGGCCGGCGCGGCTATTTTGGCCCTTGGAGCGAGGTTTGTTATCGCCTGAGGCCGTGTCTTGACCCGGCGGCGGTTAGCGGCCTACTGTTGTCGCATGATGGTCACGCAAATTCTGTACGGTCGACTTACGCGAATTAGTCACCCGGCGCCCAGGGGGGCAGCCGGGCCGACTTGATCCGCCGTCGATTTTTCCGTGCTGAAGGTTGCATTCCATGTCCGTTTCCAGACCTGAGCCCCGTAGCGGCTCACATCCCACCCGCGTTCATCCAGACCAAGTTCATCCCGGCCCGGTACCGGGCATCTTCTGTTTCTCGATCCATGCGCAGGCCGATCCCGGCGTAATGCCCCGCGTGCTCCAACTTTTTGCCAAGCGCAATCTGGTGCCGGTCCGCTGGCATAGCGACGTCTTGGGCCATCGCGGCCGGGACCTTGCTATCGACGTACAGGTTGCCGGTGTAGATACCAAGTTGGGCCACTATATCGCCCGTTGCCTGCGGCAGATTCCAGGTGTTGCCACGGTGCTGACCGCCGAGAAACGCCCGGCGGCGGATCGCGAGCCCGGGGCGTTGAGCGCGTAAGCGATGATATCCCGCAGGGCGTCGTGAGCTTTCTCGACCGCATTGCCGAATGCCGGGGCTGGGAGCCGGACGACTATCGCCCCTTTGTCATCGACGACATGGTCTTGGGGCGGGTGCCGCACGACTTGACCCGGCGCCTGACGGATTTTCCCAAGGTCTTCGATGTAAGCGGCCGCGCCGTCAGTCTGGTGCCTGAGCTGAGTGGCTTTGCTGAGCGCACCAACGCGGTTGCCGAGGTTCTGCACCGCCTGCGCGATGCGGGCGAAATTCCGCGCTGGCGCGACGAGGATTACCCGGTGTTGCGGCACTGGGGCGATGCGCCGCTTCTGACCATCGAGCGGGCGGCGGCGCCACTCTTCGGTGTGCGGGCCTACGGCGTCCACCTCAACGGCTTCGTGCGCGGGCCGGAGGGTTTAAGTCTTTGGGTGGCGCGCCGGGCCCAAAACAAGGCAACGGCGCCGGGCAAGCTCGATCACCTGGCCGCCGGCGGTCAGCCGCACGGCCTCGGCGTAAAGCAGAACCTGATCAAGGAATGCGCGGAGGAGGCCGGTATGGCACCGGATCTGGCGGCGCGTGCGGTGCCCGTCGGCATCGTCTCCTACCGCTGCGCCCGGGCGGAGGGCCTGCGCGACGATGTGCTGTTCTGTTTCGACCTGGATGTGCCGGCCGAGTTCGTGCCTAAGAACACCGACGGCGAGGTGGAATCGTTCGCCCTCTGGCCGTTGCCCCGTGTGCTGGAGACCATCCGCGATGGCACCGAATTCAAGTTCAACGTTTCTCTGGTAATCCTGGATTTCGCCGTGCGCCACGGCATCCTCGGCCCCGACGATCCCGACTACGAGGAGATCGTCGCCGGCCTGCGCCTGGCTCCGGACGCCGCCTAGTCCGGAAAACCGGCGCGCGCCCGCACGTCTGCCGGACTATGGCCGGCCGCGCGCAAAGTGCGGATAGCGGCCGCTTTGCCGCGTTTGGCCAAGCGCTTGCCGTCCGTATCGGTGAGCAAGCCGTGGTGCCGCCATTCGGGAACCGGCAGATCGAGCAATGCCTGGAGCAGGCGGTGAATGTGGCTGGCGGCGAACAGGTCGTCGCCACGGGTGACAAGGGTAATACCTTGCCGCGCATCGTCGAGGGTGACCGCCAGATGGTAGCTGGTGGCGATATCCTTGCGGGCCAGGACCACGTCGCCGAATTGTGCCGACGTGGCCGTTTGCGTGCCGCGGTCGCGGTCATGCCAGGCCAGCGACCCGGTTCGCCGTGCCGCGCGCGCCACATCCAGGCGCAGGGCATGGGCGTGGCCGGCGTCCAGGCGGGTGCGCCGCTCGGCCTTGTCCAGGCGTTTGCAGGTGCCGGGATAGAGGGGGCCCTCCGGTCCGTGCAGGGGGGCATGCGGGGCTTGGGTCGAGCGGGCAATCTCCTCCCGAATCTCGCGCCGGGTGCAAAAACACGGATAGAGCAGCTCCATATCCCGTAGGCGCGCCAATGCCACGGCATAGTCATCCAAGTGTGCCGACTGACGCCGGACCGGTTCCTCCCAGGATAAGCCGAGCCAGGCGAGGTCTTCGATGATCGCCGCTTCGAACGCCGGATCGCACCGGCCCGGATCGATATCCTCGATGCGCAGCAAAAAACGACCGTCGGCGCCGGCAGCGCGCTGGGCGAAGAGCGCCGCGTGCGCGTGACCGAGATGCAGATGCCCCGTGGGCGAGGGAGCGAAGCGGGTAATCGCTGACATGGCATTGGGCTTAGAGCATAGTCTGGCTATGGCCGAAAAGCCCCAACCGGATGAAACCCTGCGTCCCGCTCTTGAGGCCTTGGCGGCACGTGACCCGCACATCGCCCGCTGGTATCCCAAGTGTGGCCTGCCGCCGGTGCGCCGACGGCCGCCGGGATTTGGCAGCTTGCTGCACATCATGTGCGCACAGCAAGTCTCCACCGCCTCGGCGCGGGCCATCATCGGCCGTCTCGATGCGGCGGCGCGGCCGTTGAACCCTCGCTCGTTTCTCGCCCTTGATGACGCGGCGCTGCGGGCCATCGGTTTCAGCAATTCGAAGGTTCTCTACGGCCGTGCCTTGGCCGCGGATGTGCTGGCCGGGCGCGTCGACATCGACGGTCTTGCGGGTATAGATGACAGGGCGGTGATTGCTCATTTGGTCCAGGTCAAGGGGATCGGCCCGTGGACCGCGGAGATTTATCTCATGTCTGCCCTGGACCGTCCGGACGTGTGGCCGGCCGACGATCTGGCCGTGCAGACGGCAACCCAGCGGCTCAAGGACCTGCCGGCGCGGCCGTCGCGGGCTCAGATGATTGAACTGGCCGAGCCCTGGCGACCGTACCGCAGCGCCGCTGCCCGATTGCTCTGGCATATCTACAGCCATCCGGGTGTGCCAGGGGAGTTCGAGGAAGGCGGGGCGTGACCGAATCACTGCCATGCTTTATCAAGAGCGCGCCGATTTGGCCGAAAGGATCGCCGCCATGACTACGCCGACCGCCCCCGACGCCCTCGATGGACCGCGCCAGGCTCCAGCCTCCGGCGGCCCGCCGAGTGCCCTGGTGATCTTGCTGCATGGGCTAGGGGCGGATGGCAACGATCTGATTGGCCTGGCACCGGCCTTTGGGCAGATTCTGCCGGATGCGGTTTTCGTCTCGCCGCACGCGCCGTTTCCATGCGACATGGCGCCCATGGGCCGCCAATGGTTCAGCCTTAGCAGTCAGGCGGACGCGGACATTCTTACTGGTGTGCGGACGGCAGCGCCGATCCTCGATGCCTTCATCGATGCCGAATTGGCGCGCTATGGCCTCAGCGACGATAGGTTGGCCCTGCTAGGTTTTTCTCAGGGGACCATGATGGCCTTGCACGTCGGTTTGCGCCGGCCGAATCCGTGCGCGGCCGTGGTCGGCTATTCCGGTGCTCTGGTCGCGCCCGAGACTCTTGCCGCCGAAATCAAAAGCCGGCCGCCCGTAATGTTGGCGCACGGCGAGGCGGACGAGGTAATTTTGTTTTCCGCCATGGCCAGCAGCGCCGAGGCATTGCGGGCCAACAACGTGCCGGTGCACTGCGAGGCCCGGCCCGGCCTGGGACACGGCATCGACGAGCAAGGTATGGCCTTCGGTGCCGCTACGCTCAAGCAAACCCTGGGCGCTTGAGTCGCGCAGGGTCAGGCGTTGCCACGAATCGGATAATCCTTTTCACGGATGAACTTGATGCCGCGCAACAAGGCGGCCAGATCCGGCCGCGAAAACGGCGCACTGGAAATATCGATGATCTGCAAGCGGCCATCCGGGTTGATCAGGAACGTGCCTGGCTCGGCATAGGGCGCATCGGTTTCCTGCGGTGTGCGCGGGTTCGAGATGTACAGGCCAAGATCGCGCGCTTGGGCGATCGAAAGGCCATAGCCGACCGGTACGCTGAGGCCCAGGTCGCTCGCCAATGTCTCCGCCTTTTCCTGCGGGTCTGTCGAGACCGCGATCACCTCGGTCTCCGACGCATCGTAGTCGGGTTTCAATTCCTGCAGGCCCGTCAGGTATTTCTTGCACAGCGGGCAGTGCTTGCCGCGATAGACGACGATAAGCTGCCAGCGGCCCGATCCGCCGAGCTGCACCGTGCCGCCACCCGCCTTTGGTAACGATATTTCCGGCATAGATGAGCCAGCTTTGAGCTTGCTGGACATGTCTCAAACCCTCCCTATCGGTTAAGATTCTCTAGACCTTACAAGCGCATAATGTTTGGATGCAGGCGCCGAATGGCAAGGGGCTGCCATCCGGTGCGCAAATGCGGAAGATAGGATAACAGCACGAAGGAGACCCCTGGCGTGAACGCGGCGGCGGCAAACTGGCCCGCACTGGTGCTCAACGCGGATTTTCGCCCGTTGAGCTACTTCCCGCTTTCGCTTTGGTGCTGGCAAGATTCGATCAAGGCGGTCTTTCTGGACCGGGTCAACATCATCTCCGAATACGACCGCAAGGTGCATTCGCCGACGGTCGAGATGAGTCTGCCCTCCGTCATTGCGCTCAAGGATTATGTGCATCTGGATCGGCGCCCGGCGTTCACCCGCTTCAACGTCTTCCTGCGCGACCGGTTCCGCTGTCAGTACTGTGACGGCGCCTTTCCGTCAGAAGACCTAACGTTCGATCACATGATCCCCCGCTCGCGCGGCGGGCGGACGACGTGGAACAATGTGGTCACCGCGTGCCAGAGCTGCAATCTGATCAAGGGCGACCGCACACCCGCGGTCTGCCACATGCACCCCTTGCGCCCGGTGACCCCACCGAC
>JAJFGP010000077.1 GCA_021776055.1 Kiloniellaceae bacterium | reverse complement strand
GGCCCAGGGCGAGTTCGTCATGCTCGGCGGCTATGTCGCCCTCTACGCGGCCCAGGCCGGCCTGAACCCGTTTCTCGGCATACCCGTCGCCGCGGCGGTCAAGTTCGTCGTCGGCTGGGGGCTGTACCGGATCGTCATCTTCCGGGTGGTCGACAAGGATCTGTTCATCTCGCTGCTGGCCACCTTCGGCTTGAGCATTCTGTTCCAGCAGCTCGCCAACGAGGTCTTCAGCGCCGACGTGCGCACCTTGTCGTCCGGCCTGGGCACCCTGTTCCTGTTCGATGGCATGGTGACGGTCTCCGAGATCAAGCTGGTTGCCTTCGTCGCCACGCTGGTTCTCGGTGTCTGCCTGCTTCTGTTCCTGAAGCGGTCGCGCATGGGCCAGGCCATTCGCGCCACGGCTCAGAACGCCCGCGCCGCGCGCATCCTGGGCATCGCCGCCGACCGGGTCTACGCCACCACCTTCGCCCTGAACGCCGCCATATGCGGCGCCGCCGGCGCCCTGGTGGTGATGACCTGGATCATCCATCCGTATCTGGGCCTGGCCTACACGGTGCGCTCCTTCATGATCGTTGTGGTCGCCGGCCTGGGCAATTTAGGCGCCGTGGTCGCCGCCGGTCTCGGTCTGGGCGCGGCCGAGAATTTCGCCGGGTTCCTACTCGGCGCCGAGTACCAGGCGGCCTTTGTCTTTTCGCTGCTGGTGGTGATTCTGGTTTACCGCAATTTCCGCCTCGGCCGGCAACGCAAGTACCTGAAATGACGGCGCACGGACGAAACTTGGTACCCATGCTGGCGATCGGCGCCGCAGCCCTGGTCTTGCCGTTTCTGCTGCCCGACTACAGGATTCAACTGGCCTTTTTGTGGGTCATGATCCTGTTCGCCCTGACCTGGGACATCATGGGCGGGCAGATGGGTTACAACTCGTTCGGCAATATTCTCTACTTCGGCATCGGCATGTACGTCTGCGCGGTAATTCAGCGCGATGCCGGTTTCGACTATTTTCCGGGCCTGTTCATTGGACTAGGCGCCGCCGCCATATTCTCTGTCGTTATCGCGGCAGTCCTTGGCGCCGGCCTGCTTGGGCTGCGCGGGCACTATTTCGCCATCGGCACCCTGGGGTTGGGCATCGCCGCCGGCGAGATCGCCTCAGGCTGGGACTACATCGGGGCCGGGTCCGGCATGGTCACCCCGGTTTTCCCGGGAGAGATCGGCGGCCGGCAAACCTTCTTCTATTTCGCCAGCTTCGTTCTAGCGGTCGTTACCTTCCTCGTCCTGAAGCGAATTTATGCCGGCCGGTTCGGCTTGGCCATCAACGCCATCCGAGACGACGAGGACAAGGCCGAGGCCATGGGTCTGCACACCACGCGGTACAAAACCGTCGCCTGGTGCGTCTCCGCGTTTTTCCTGGGTATCGCCGGCGGTCTGGTCGGCAATCTGATTGGCTTTATCGACCCGCGCGATGTCGCCTTTGCCGGGGCGACTTACGGCGTCTTCATGGTCTTGATGGCCATTCTCGGCGGCAAGGGCACCTTATGGGGCCCAGTCATCGGCGCCACCGTCTTTCATGTGATGCAGGAGGTTTTCTGGACCTACCTGTTGGGATGGCAGCGGGTCGCCCTGGGTCTGCTCATCGTCGTGATCGTCGTGTTTTTTCCGCAGGGCATCCTGGGTTGGGTGCGCGAGCACTTTCCGGAGCGCTTCGGCATTCGCGTCGAGACCGCGACCGACGACGCGGACGCGCGCTAGAGGCGGTTGGCGGATATGTCTACACCTGCCACGGATCAAACCATGCTTCAGGTCGAAGACGTCTCGAAGCGTTTCGGCGGTGTCGTCGCCAACGCCGACATCTCGATCAAGGTCAATCCCGGTGAGATTGTCGGTTTGATCGGGCCGAACGGGTCCGGCAAGACGACCTTGTTCAATTCTATCGTCGGATTTCATCCCATCGATTCCGGCTCGATCCGCTTCCAGGGCCACGAGATTTCTCGCCTGCGGGTACCGCAGATCGCCCGTCTGGGCATGCTACGGACGTTTCAGCAAACACGGGTCTACGGCCGCGTTTCCTGCATGCAGAACATGCGCATCAGCACCCCGCAACGGGACGAGCGCCTGCGGAACATGTTTGCCCGCTTTCCGCCCGAGATCGACGATCGTGCCGAGGAGTTGCTCGAATTCGTCGGCCTGTTCTCCAAGCGCCATCTGTTGGCCGGCGAGCTATCCTTTGGCCAACAGAAGCTGTTGGAATTCGCCATGGCGTTGATGAACGGGCCGAAGATGCTCCTGCTCGACGAGCCGACCGCCGGCATCAACCCGACCCTGATCAATGGCTTGATCGACCGTCTGCGCCGGGCCAATGCCGAGATGGGCATCACCCTGCTGGTCATCGAGCATAACATGCGCGTGATCATGAACCTGGCGCAGCGCATGTATTGCCTGGCCCACGGCGAACTTCTGGCCGAGGGACCACCGGAGCGGATTCAGAAAGACGAGCGGGTAGTCGCCGCCTACCTGGGGGCCCACTGATGGTAACGGACACATCGAATGGGGACGGCAAGACCGGCAAGACCCGCGGCTACGGCCACGGTGAGGTCGATACGATCATGTCCGTCGATGATGTCGCCCGCCAAGCCGAGGCGATGGCCGAGGGCGCGCCGGATCACGCCGCCCTGCATGCCTTGGTGGACGGTGTGCCAGAGGTGGCCATCGACGGGTTGCGCGCCGGCTATGGCAAAATGGAGATTCTGCATAATCTCACGCTGGCCGTGGGAAAGCAGCAATCCCTCTGCCTCATCGGCCCCAATGGCGCCGGTAAGTCCACCGTGCTGCATTCCATATTCGGCTTCACCAACATCTTCGCCGGCAGCATCACGGTTGGCGGTACGGATGTCACCCGCCTCTCGCCAAACGAAAAGCTGAAAGCCGCCGGAGTCGCCTACATTCTGCAGGACAATTCCGTCTTCCCCGACATGACGGTCGAGGAGAACCTGTGGATGGGTGGTTTCTTGCGGAACCGTCCGGCCGAAGCACGGGAAGCCGCCGAGCGGGTTTTCGCGAAATATTCCCGGCTGCGCGAACGCCGCAGCCAGCGGGCCGGCACCCTGTCCGGCGGTGAGCGGCGCTTGCTGGAAATCTCTCGCGCACTGATCATGGAGCCGGCGGTTCTGCTGGTGGACGAGCCCTCCATCGGCCTGGAGCCGCGCTTCATCGACATGGTCTTCGAGATACTAGAGGACCTGCAAAAGAGCGAGGGCAAGACCATCATTATGGTCGAGCAAAATGCAAAGAAAGGCCTGGAATTCGCTGATATCGGCTACGTTTTAGTCTCCGGCCAAGTCGCCATGGCGGGCCCTGGCGCCGAGCTACTCGAAGACCCACAGGTCGGCCGCTTGTTCCTCGGCGGCTAGGTCGCTCGCGTCTTAGAGCCAACACCGGCCGCCATTCCGCTCTCTTCCAGTGCACCGAAACTTACTTTGAAGCCGCGGAGAAGTGCGTCAAAGGGGTTCAAATCGGATGTAGTCAACATCTTGATAACTACTCAATCGAATCCAATCCCGGCGCGCGGCTCTATCATAAAAATATAGAGAATCTCCAGCAGCAATTTCATAGATCAACTCTTTGCCCTGGATCGTCGGGTGTTGTTTTGTCGTAACAAATTTTTCGTTGGGCGGCTCCACCAATCCGATGATCATTCTGGTATCTTGAGCAACCTTGATAATCCGTCGCCAGCCACGATCATATCGGTGGCCGATGTAATCCCAATAGCTTGTAAATCCTTGCAAAGAGCCGTCACGGTTTACATCGTGTGCATTTCCGTCCGGACTGCCCAAGACAATGGCCTCTCGTCCTTCGAGTTTAATCAATGTCTCAATATCGAGCCCCGCACCCTGCTTCGCAAAGACGGTGTCGTCAAAGCTGGCATAAAAGGAAATATCAGAGGTGGGCATCAGCTTTTTCCAAATATCTTTAGCAGCCACGCCCTGACGTACAAGTTGCAGCGCCTCACCCGGTGTAAGCAATGTCCCGTCTTGTTCCGGCGCAACGCCAAATAGAGCGTCCAGTATCACCTCGCGACCAGAGGGCAACGCAACCAAAGTCACCGAATGGCCGGCAAAGTATCTCCGAACAATATTGAGCTGTTCGGCCGGCAAATTCGCCTCGGCCAGCAAAAACTGCAACGTGCGTGCCGCGCTATCGCATTGCCCAGCAATATAAATGACATCGATAGCGCCCGGCTGAATTCGCAGGAAATCTGGCAACACCTCATTCGTCAGGTATGGCCGCAGTTGCCATAGAATTGGGGCTTTATTTTGAGGCATGGAATTTTGATATGAAATATACACTCTGCGCGTTAGCTCAACCGCTAAAGCAGCAGGGTCCTTTGCCGTAGCTTTTGCCTCGGCAATGACCATACGGGCAACTACGTGGCCCCTGTACTCTATGAACTGCTTTGCCGCAATCACCGCAACTAGAGAAAGTACAATCGAGATCGCCGTAATCTTGATCAAACGCACCAGGAATCCTTCAGATCGCCGACATCCGAAAATGAACCGCATCGTCATCCACCAAAGACGAGCATCTCTGGAATTTTCTTCGTGGTCGCACGGTGACAAAAACCTTTAAACTTGTGCCCGGCCGCATCGAAAAGGACCTTGTTCATAGGCTTACGCCTTAGCCAGAATCCAGTCAACAACGGCCAGGTCGCCATGGCCGGCCCCGGCGCCGAACTACTCGAAGACCCACAGGTCGGCCGGCTGTTCCTCGGCGGCTAGAGTACAGTCAGACCATAAATCTCCGCATTCGGATCCTTCTGCTTTTTTCCGGAAGACTGCGACTGGGTAATCATTCGTATGCCGTTGGGCATTGGGGAATTTCCGACAAAATCAATGACATAGAGACTCGAGAATATTTACCATTAATTACAATTAAACTAGATTTTACAATAAATATTGTTTGTTTTATTGTTGATCTTTTATTAATACATGTTAGACTCTTGTTAAGCTTCACAAATATTAACCAATGGCCACTCGAATACTTACGCTACGTCTTACAAGGAGATCGCAGAGATGCTGAAGCAACTGATCAACTTCTGCCGCGACGAAGAGGGCTCAACCGCCATCGAGTACGGTCTTATCGCCTCTCTGGTATCAGTGGCCGCGATCTCCGCGCTTACCCAGATGACCAACTCGGTAAATGCGCTGTACACCACCGTCTCCACCTCGCTGAACACCGTTGTCGCGAACCTGTAAGCGCTCATCAGCGGTTTTGCGGCGAGCAGGGGAACTTGCCGAGCGCTAGACGCAACCCGGACCATCGGTGTTGCGTCGTGCTTGTTTGCGGTAGTGCACTCGCGCTAGCATCCGGCCATGAATCTTTCCGGCGAACACCGCATCGAAGCTCCGCGCGACCAAGTTTGGGCCGCGCTCAATGATCCGGATATCCTCAAGCAGGCTATTCCCGGCTGCGAGCAGATCGAGAAAACCTCGGACACCGAATTAACCGCCACGGTGAAAGCCAAGGTGGGGCCGGTATCGGCCAAGTTTTCTGGGGTCGTGCGCCTGTCCGATCTGGACCCACCCCATGGCTACACCATCTCCGGCGAAGGCAAGGGCGGTGCCGCGGGCTTTGCCAAGGGTGGCGCTAAAGTGCGGCTTGAGGAGGATGGTGCCGCCACGATCCTGCACTATGAGGTCAACGCTCAGGTGGGTGGCAAGCTGGCGCAAATCGGCTCCCGCCTCATCGATGGCACGGCGCGCAAACTATCCGGCGAGTTTTTCGATAATTTCGCCGCCGCCGTCGCGGGTCCGCAGCCGACGGCGGAACCAGAGCAGCCACCGGTTCCGGCAGTTACCAAAAAAGCAGGACCCGGCCTGCCGCAAGCTGTTTGGGTCACGGCGGTCATCATCATCGTTTTGGCCCTGCTGGCGATATTTGCACTCAAATAGTCGGTTCCAGTTGCCCCCCCGCCCGGCAGGCCTCTTGACCTGATCCCGCCAGCGCCACAAACTGTTATCAAGAATTTAAGTGACCCATCCGGCGCGGCAGGCGTTCGTCGCTGCGCGATGGTGGCACTTAAAGAATGAGTCCGGCCCAAAGGCGGACCGGACCGCGAGCAAAGGGAGACACAACCCATGCCCACCGTTTCCATGACCGTGAACGGGCAACCGGCGGCCGGCGAGGTCGAGGGACGCACGTTACTGGTAGAGTTTCTGCGCGAACACCTAGGACTGACGGGTACGCACGTCGGCTGCGATACCAGCCAGTGCGGTGCGTGTGTGGTCCATGTGGACGGCAAGTCGGTGAAAAGCTGCACCCTGCTGGCCGTGCAGGCGGTCGGCACCGAGGTCACCACCATCGAGGGCCTGGCCACCAACGGCACGCTCCACCCTGTGCAGGCGGCATTCAAGGAGCATCATGGCCTGCAATGTGGCTTCTGCACCCCCGGCATGGTGATGAGCGCGGTCGATCTGTTGAGCCAAAACGCCAGCCCGAGCGAGCCCGAAATTCGCGAATGGCTGGAAGGCAACATCTGCCGCTGCACCGGTTACCACAATATCGTGAAGGCCATCGACGCCGCCGCGCAAGCGATGAAAGGGTAGAGCGATGCCAGATTCAGGGACAAATACAGGGATCGGCGCCAGCGTTCGCCGCAAAGAAGATTTTCGCTTTCTCACGGGCAAGGGCAAGTACACGGACGACCTGAACCGCCCCGGTCAGGCCCACGCTTATTTCCTGCTTTCGCCGCACGCTCGGGCCAAGATCAATGGCATTGATACAAACGCCGCAAAGCAGGCACCCGGCGTGGTCGACGTTTTCACCGCCGCAGACCTTGCCGCCGACGGTGTCAGTGGACCGATCTGCGGCTGGGTCGTGACCCAGAAAAACGGTGAACCGCACAAATCTCCCGCGGTTAGCGCGCTGGCTTCCGACCGAGTCAACTACGTTGGCGAGCAAGTCGCAATTGTGGTCGCGGAGACTCTGGCCCAGGCCAAGGACGCGGCCGAATTGATTGAGGTCAATTACCAGCCTCAGCCGGCACTCATCAAGATGAAGGACGCCCTGGCCAACGGCGCGGCACAGCTCCATGACGATGTGCCGGGCAACCTGTGCTTCGATTGGGAGATCGGCGACAAGGCCGCTACCGATGCCGCCTTCAAGAAGGCGCACCATGTCACCAAGATTGACATCCACAACAACCGCTTGATCCCGAACGCGATCGAGCCCCGTGCGGCCATCGGCGACTACGACAGCGGTATGGATATGATGACGCTGTACACCACCAGCCAGAATCCCCATGTCGCTAGGCTGGTGCTGGCCGCTTTCATGGGCCTGGGGCCGGAAAACAAGCTGCGGGTCGTAGCACCGGATGTCGGCGGTGGCTTCGGTTCCAAAATTTATGTCTACAGGGATGAGATCGTCACACTGTGGGCGGCGAAGAAGCTGGGCCGACCGGTCAAGTGGACGGCGGAGCGCTCGGCCTCGTTTCTGACCGATGCCCACGGCCGCGATCACGATACCCACGCCGAACTGGCCGTTGACAAAGACGGCACCTTCCTTGGGCTGAGGGTTTCGACCCTGGCCAACGTGGGCGCGCACAACCAGATATTCTCGACCGCAACGCCCAGTTACCTCTACGGCTGCTTGCTGGCCGGTCAGTACCGGACACCGGCAGTCTATGGCGAGGTCAAGACCGTTTTCACCAACACGGCGCCGGTCGATGCCTACCGAGGCGCCGGGCGACCGGAAGCGACCTTCGTAGTCGAGCGTTTGGTCGAAAAGACGGCCAAAGAAATGGGCATCGATAGGGCGGAGCTACGCCGGCGCAATTTCATCCCGCCGGATCAGTTTCCCTATCAGTCCCCATGCTTGGTGCAATATGATTCAGGCGATTTCCCGCACCTGCTCGACCGGGCTATGGAAGTCATCGATTATGCCGGGTTCTCGGCACGCAAGCAGGCGTCCGCCGAGCGTGGCAAGCTCAGGGGCATCGGCCTCTCATGCTGGATCGAGGCGTGCGGCCTGGCGCCTTCCGCGGTCGTCGGTTTCCTGGGCGGCGGTGTCGGCCAATGGGAATCGGCCAACATCAAGTTCAATCCGACCGGCAGCGTGACCCTTTACACTGGCAGTCATTCCCATGGCCAAGGCCATGAGACAGTCTTTGCCCAGATCATCTCCGAGCACCTGGGTGTCCCAGTCGAAAGCGTCGAGGTCGTCCACGGCGACACCGCCGTCGTACCCTTCGGCATGGGCACATACGGCTCGCGCTCGGGGCCGGTCGGCGGAGGCGCGGTGTATAAGGCAGCGCAGAAGATCGTCGAGAAAGGCCGCAAGATCGCGGCCCACCTGCTCGAAGCGTCGGTCGAGGATATCGAGTACGCCGGTGGCACCTACTCGGTGGCCGGAACTGACAGGACCAAGACCATGGCGGAGATCGCCTTCGCCGCTTACGTGCCGCACAACTATCCCCTGGATGTGTTGGAGCCAGGCCTCGACGAAACGGCGTTCTTCGACCCGATGAACTTCACATTCCCGTCAGGCGCCTATTTCGCCGAGGTCGAGGTCGATCCCGACACCGGCGTGGTGACGGTCTTGGATATGGTTGGGATCGATGATGTTGGGACGGTCATGAATCCCATGATCGTCGCCGGTCAGCTCCATGGCGGCTTCGCCCAGGGCATCGGTCAGGCTCTCTACGAGCAATGTGTCTATGACGAGAACGGGCAACTGCTCACCGGCTCTCTGATGGATTATTGCATGCCGCGGGCCGACCACTTCCCGTCGTTCCGGACCGAGGAAACCAACCAGCCCTGCCCGCACAATCCCCTGGGCGTGAAAGGCTGCGGCGAAGCCGGCGCGATCGGCTCGCCGGTGGCCATGCTGAACGCGGTGATCGACGCCATCGGTGTCAACATCGATATGCCCGCTACGCCGGAAAAGGTTTGGCGCGCCCTGCAATCGCAGGCCCAGGCCGCCGAATAAGGAGAAGCCAGAGATGTATAACTTCAATTACTATCGGCCGCTCTCCCTAGAGGAAGCGGCACAGGTCCTATCGGCGGCCTCGGACGGTAAGCTGATGAGCGGCGGCATGACCTTGATCCCGACCCTAAAACAGCGTTTGGCGAACCCGTCGGATTTGGTCGATCTGAGCGAAATCGCGGATCTGTCCGGGATCGAGGCCAAGGGCGATACGGTCGTCATCGGTGCCACCACCACCCACGCGGAAGTCGCCGACAGCGAGGTGGTCAAGAGTCAGATTCCGGCGCTCGCGGCCCTGGCCGAGAGTATCGGTGATCCGCAAGTTCGCAATCGGGGCACCATCGGTGGCTCCATCGCCAATAACGACCCGGCGGCGGACTATCCGGCCGGCCTGCTCGGCCTTGGCGCGACGATCAAGACCGATCGTCGGCAAATCCCAGCCGATGATTTCTTCACGGGTATGTTCGAGACGGCCTTGGAAGAGGGCGAAATCGTCACCGCCGTTTCCGTTCCCATCCCCAAGAAGGCGGCCTATGCCAAGTTTCCCAACCCGGCCTCACGTTATGCGATCGTCGGGGTCATGGTGGCGCAAGGCCCAGCAGGCACGCGTGTCGCGGTAACCGGCGCCGGACCCGGTGTCTTTCGGGTGGCAAAGATGGAAACGGCGCTGGAGAAAAACTTCTCGGCGAACGCCATCGAAGGCATTTCGGTCCCGGCAAAGGGTCTGAACGCGGACATGCACGCCTCGGCCGACTACCGGGCGCATTTGGTCGGTGTTATGGCCCGACGCGCCGTCACCGCCGCCGGTTAGAGAATCCTCTTCCCCGGCTGCTGACTACGGGCCGGCGCTGGAACGTTTGCCCGTAGGGTCTGGGGTGTGGCCGCGCTCATGCGCCGTCGAGTTCGAGTTGCCCTTGTCATAGGTCTGACCACCGCCCTTGTCGCGGTGGCCGGATTGTTTGTCTTCCGCATTGCGGTCCTTGAGGCGTTGCTCACCACGGCAATGCGAGCAAAGGGCGTTCCCGCGCCGCAGCTATCGGTCGTCGAACTGAGCTGGGGCAGCAACCGCATCGACGATATTCGCTTCGGGCAGGCCGGCGAAGTGACGGTGCGCAGCTTGCGCCTGGATTTCACTCCTTCCGGATTGCTGGTCGGTCGCCTTGAGCGGGTCGCCATAGATGGCTTGAGCGTCACCCTGAATTTGACCGGCGATGGCCCGGCCCTGGGTAGCCTGCAACCGCTGCTCTCCGGCGGCGGTAACGGCGGAGGTGAATCGACGCCGCTTCCGTCGCTCTCGCTCACCGATTTCCACATCGAAGCACAGCTACCCGAGGGCCTTGTCCGCGCGACCGGCGAAGGACAAGTACAAACCACCGACAGCGGGGAAACAACTGTCGAGTTATCTCTGCAAGAGATCGCGTTGGACGATCGTGCGGTTGCGTCAGGACAGCTGTCCGCAACTTTCACCGACACGCTGGCGAATGCCACCCTCGCCCTAAATGCCGAGGCTGCCGCTATCGACGCCAGCGCAACAATTGAAGACCCGTTGGGTGCGCCCATCTGGCGCCTGAACTTATCAGCGGCGGTGGACGCGACGGAGCCATTGTTGGCCGCCTTGGCGCACCCGGCGCCGCAATCCGGGCGTGCTCGGCTGATCCTAGAAGGCGAAGGACGGACGCCGGCACTAAGCGAACTTGCAACGGCCGACGACCGACTGAGGCGCCTGTTTGGTGGGCAGGCGACCGGGACGGTCGATGTCTCCGTCGCCGATGTATCCGTGCCCGAACACGTCACCGGATTGAACGCCCGCGTTCGTGTGGCGATCGATGGCGCCGAAGGGATCGTAACTCTCGGATTACCGGAAGACGCGACCGTGGCGGCGAAACAGGTCTCGCCCAGCTTTCTGCGGAATTTGGGTATACCGGGTGAAATCACCGACAAGTTTGCACAAGGATTGGCCGCGCGCTTAGCGCCTCTGTCAGCGGATAGTCCCGTGGCCGTCGCCTCGCCGGATGGCGGCGCTGTCGCCATGGCCTTCGATGGCACACTGCATCTGGCGATACCGAGGTTTGCCGACCTTAGCCTGACATTACCTCTGGGTATCCGCGCCGGACGTGACCGGATTACTGGGCAATTACGAGCGCCGGCGGACCTGCATCTCAAGACACTTCGCTATGACGAAATCGCCGAGCTTTTGGAACCGGCCGCCCTTGCGCTCGTGGAGGCCAACGTGACGATGAGGCCTGAGACCGGCCTCGACTATCGCATGGCATTCGAAGGCTCTGCGCTCCACTTACGCCTGAATCCGCAAGACGCGAATGCCATCGATGCGACCATAAGCCCGGGACGGGTTGCGGTGGTGCCCGGCCGCACCGAGATCGCCGAAGCTCGAATCGAGATGCCGGCCTACGAAGTGGTCGCCGACGGTTTGGCCGCCACTCTTGAAACCATTGACGACGAAACGCGCATCGGCTTTCAAATCGCTAGCCTGCAGCAAACAACATTGCTCGCCCCCATCGCCGTGACCGGGCAGGCCAACCGTACGGGCACGGTTTGGCAGGGCTCGGCCAAAGGCAAGGGTCCCGGCGGCATCGGCCTGATCGACGCCAGCGGCAGCTACGACGGCGCGACCGCGCGCGGTCAGGCGCACGTTGCCGTGGAACCGCTTGTCTTCGAGCCGCGCGGTTTGCAGCCCGGCACGTTGTCGCCGCCGCTTAAGGCTTTGCAAGCGGTCAGGGGCACCACGACGGGCAAGGCCGAACTGTCCTGGTCGGCGCAAGGTCTTCAGGGCACCGGCACCCTGACGATGAAGGACATCGGGTTCGATAGCCCGCAAGCACGCGTGCAGGGGCTAAACTTGGCCCTTCACCTCGATAGTCTAGCGCCTCTCGGCAGCCCGCCTCGGCAAACGCTCACCGTGCGCCGCCTCGAATCTGGGCTGCCGCTCGACCGGCTGGACATTCGCTTTCAGATTCAACCCACCACCCCCCCGAGCCTGGCCATCGAAACCGGCGAGGTCTTCTTTGGTAGTGGCCGCTTCGCCCTAAGCGATCTCGTCATCGACCCCGCCACACCCCGTCAGGACGTGGACATAGGGGTTCAGGACCTTAGTTTGGCGGAGCTGTTCGCTATCCTGGGTATTGACGGCCTGAGCGGCGATGGGCGGCTTTCCGGGACCATCCCCATGACCTTTTCCGAGGGCACCGTGGTCATCGCGGACGGCCGCCTGGCCGCCAGCGCCCCCGGTATCGTTCGATTTCGCTCTGAACAGGCAGCGCAGATTTTGGCCGACCAAGGCGAATCCCTCGATCTGGTCCTGCGCGCGCTCGAGGATTTCCATTATGACGAATTGACCGTCGATCTGGAAAAATCGGCGAACGACGTAGGGCTCATAAAGCTCAGCTTGTTGGGAAAAAATCCGGCGGTGCTAGAGGGTTACCCCTTCCGATTCAATATCAGTATCGAGGCTGACACGGGAAAACTGGTCACCGCCCTGACCACGATCTATCAGGTACCGAACGATTTATTGCGGCGCACGTGGACGTCCGGGCAGTAACCGCCGTATCATGAGGGAGTCGGATGCCACTGGGCCAGCCCGGAGGAAGGGGACATACGTGACGTATTCAGCAGCGGGATTGCGGGGACTACCGGGCCTTTTGCTGGCGGTGATGCTGCTGGCGGCCTGTCAGCCAACCGTCAGAGTGGAAGCACCGAAGGAACCAATTACGATAAACTTGAACATCAAGTTAGACGCCGATGTCCGTGTAAAACTTGAAGAAAAAGCCAAAGAAGACATCGACGCCAATCCAAACATATTCTAGGCCCATATTCGCCCCATAAGACACCCATGGAGGGTATACAAATGCGCAGGAGATTGGGTTTTTCACTGGTCGTGCTGATCGCGGTCGTTTTGGCCACAGGGTTGTTCGCGGTACCGGCGTCGGCCCAGTCCTTGGACGAGCTGCGGGCCTCCGGCACCGTGGGTGAGCGATTTGACGGCTATACGGCGGCCCGCGATCCCAGCGCCGCCGGCGCTGTGGCGAAGATCAACGCCAAGCGTAAGCAAATCTACACCGAGCGCGCGGCCAGCCAGGGTGTGCCCGCCGACCAAGTCGGTCGCGTCTATGCCAAGAAAATTCTAGAGGATGTTCCCGCAGGGACGTGGTTTCAGGCGCCGGACAACTCGTGGACCCAGAAGTAGAGCCATAGCCGCCGAAAGAGGTTATAGTTCGGGTGGTTGCGAGCCCCGCGACTGTTTAGGAAAGGCCCTCCGGCGATGTCCCCACGTCCCGCCCTGCCCGAGTCCGCCGACGCCACGCTGGAACTGCTGACGCATGGCCAGTATGTGGCCGACCGCAGCCTGGCCACCGTCCTCTACCTCTCGCTATCGCTGCACCGGCCCCTGTTCCTCGAAGGCGAGGCCGGCGTCGGCAAGACCGAGATTGCCAAGGTGTTGGCCAGCGTCCTCGGCCGCCGCTTGCTGCGCCTACAGTGTTACGAGGGCCTGGACGTCAGCGCCGCGGTCTATGAGTGGAACTACCCGCGGCAGATGGTGGAGATCCGCGTTTCCGAGGCTATCGGCGACCGGGACCGCGAGACCCTGGCCGCCGATATATTCGACCGCCGTTTTCTCATCGAGCGGCCGCTCATGCAGGCCTTGCAGCCGGACCCGGCCGGCCCACCGGTTCTGCTTATCGACGAGTTGGACCGCAGCGATGAGCCGTTCGAGGCATTCCTGCTCGAAGTACTTTCCGACTACCAGATCACCATCCCGGAGCTGGGCACCATCAAGGCGCCGGAGCCGCCCATCGTCATCGTCACCTCGAACCGGACTCGGGAAATCCACGACGCCTTGAAGCGCCGCTGCCTCTACCATTGGCTGGATTATCCGAATGCGGAGCGCGAACTGGAAATCCTGAAGGTCAAAGCACCCGGCGCGCCGGACGCCCTGGCCCGCGAGGTCGTGGCTTTCGTGCAGGAGTTGCGCGGCATGGACCTTTTCAAGCTTCCGGGCATCGCCGAGACCATCGACTGGGCGGATGCCCTGACCCAATTGGATAAGATCGTCCTCGATCCGGAAGCCATCGACAACACCCTGGGTGTCCTCCTGAAGTACCAGGACGACATCGCCAAGGTGCGCGGCAGCGCCGCCGCCGAAATGCTGGACGAGGTCAAGCGCGCCGTCGCGGCCGGCGGTTAGGCGCCCATGGGCACCGCCTCCCAGCCCCCCGACACGCCGGCTAGCCAGCACCCAATCCTGGCACTGGCGGATGCGCCGTTACCGGCGGGGCGTTTGGCGGAAAACATCATGCACTTTGGCCGCACCCTGCGCGCCGCCGGCATACCCGCGGGCCCTGGCAAGGTGCTGGCGGCGATTCGCGCCGTCGAGACAGTGGGCGTGCGCCGCCGCGACGACTTCTATTGGGCCCTGCACGCGGTTTTCGTCAACCGCCGCGACCAACAGGATTTGTTCGATCAGGCCTTTGGGATTTTTTGGCGCAATCCAAGGATTCTGGAGCGGATGATGGGCCTGATGCTCCCCGACGTGCAGCCCGCCGCTGGCCAAAATCCAGACGATGCCAACGCCATCAACCGCCGCATCGCCGAAGCGTTGCGCGCTGGACTTGCGGAGGGCGAGGAGGCCCGCTCCGAGCGCCCCGAGGATGAGATCGAGATCGATTCGGTCCTGACTTTTTCCGACCGCGAGGTTTTGCAGCAGATGGATTTCGAGCAGATGTCGACGGCCGAAATCGCTCAAGCCAAAGCCGCCATCACCGCCATGCGCCTGCCGATTTTGACTCTCCCAATGCGCCGTTTTCGCCCCGCCGCGGCAGGCAACAAGGCGGATCTGCGCGCGACCATGCGGGCCGCCTTGCGCTCCGGCGGCGATACCATCCCTCTGCGCTGGAAGCAGCAGCGGCGCCGGCATCCGCCGCTGGTGGTCATCTGCGACATCTCCGGGTCCATGAGCCGGTATTCGCGCATGCTGCTGCATTTCCTGCATGCCATCACCAGCGATCGGGACCGGGTGCACAGCTTTGTCTTTGGCACCCGGCTGACCAACGTCACCCGGTATCTACGTCACAAGGACATCGACGTTGCCCTGGAAAAGGTGGCCTCGGCGGTGGTGGATTGGGCCGGCGGCACGCGCATCGGCGCCTGTCTGAACGACTTCAACCGCACCTGGGGGCGCCGAGTGCTGGGCCAGGGTGCCGTGGTGCTGTTTATCTCGGACGGGCTCGACCGCGACAACGCCGAGGGCCTGCGCGACGAGGTCGAGCGCCTGCATCGGTCCTGCCGGCGGCTGATTTGGCTGAACCCGCTCTTGCGTTACGAGGGGTACGAGCCAAAATCATTAGGGGCAAAGGCAATCATGCCGCACGTGGACGATTTCCGCACCGTGCACAACCTGGAGAGCCTGACCCAATTGACCGATGTTCTGAGCGAACCGATCACCCGGCGCCAGGAGGCGGCCACCAACTGGTACGAGGCCGCGTCATGACCGCAGCGTCTAACGTTCTAGAACAAGCGGCCCGCTGGCGCGATGAGGGGCGCGGCGTGGCCTTGGCCACCGTAGTCGCCACCTGGGGCTCATCGCCACGACCAACCGGCAGCCAGCTTGCCGTGGACGAGAAGGGCAATATGCTCGGCTCCGTCTCCGGCGGTTGCATCGAGGGCGCCGTCGTGCATGAGGCGCGAGAGGTGATGGACACCGGCGAGCCGAAACTGCTCGAATACGGAGTCACCGACGAGACCGCTTGGGAGGTCGGCCTGGCCTGCGGCGGCACGGTACGCGTTTTCGTCGAGCGGCTGGAGTAATCCCGGTTTAGAGGAGACGCAGCATGGATCGATTCACCGGCGGTTGCCAGTGCGGCAACGTCCGAATTGTGGCGTCGGGACTCCCATACCGGGTCGGCCTTTGTCACTGTCTCGACTGCCGCAAGCACCATGGGGCCCTTTTTCACGCGTCCGCGGTGTTCCCTCAGGATGCGGTGACGATCGATGGCGAAACACGCGACTACGCCGGGCGGTTTTTCTGTCCCCGCTGCGGCTCCCCTGTTTTCGGACGCAGCGCAGACGAAATCGAAGTGAACTTAGGATCCCTCGATGCCCCTGACCAACTGAGGCCAACCTACGAACTCTGGACCGTCCGTCGCGAGTCCTGGTTGCCGCCGTTTCCGCTCACGAGACGATACGACCGCGATCGTGACGCCACGGGCCGCTTTGAGGAGTAGGCCGCACGAACGGTGCGAAGGCGCCGTTACGAGGTAATACTAAAGGACCTTTGGTATAAATGCAGCGTTCCGTACTCGATGCCCTGCTCGCCGCCCGCGCGGATAAGCGCCCGGTAGCTTTGGTCACGAACTTGGATAGTGGCCGGCAAGCCCTTCTCGATGGCGACAACGTCATCGGGGATCTGACCCTAGGCAGCGTCGTTCTCGACCGCGTGCGCCAGGCGGTCGCCGACGACCGCAGCGGCGCCCTGCCCGATACCAGCCTGTTCGTGCAGGTGAACAACCCACCGCTACGCATGGTGGTGGTCGGCGCCGTGCATATCGCCCAGTCTCTGGTGCCCATGGCGATGCTGGCCGGGTATGATGTAACCGTCGTCGATCCTCGCCAGGCCTGGGCGACGGACGCCCGCTTTCCGGATGTCACCCTGTCCACCGCGTGGCCGGATGAAGCCCTTGCCGCCCTGCGCCCGGACCGGCGAACGGCGGTGGTCACCCTCACCCACGATCCGAAATTGGATGATCCGGCGTTGCGTGTCGCCCTGGAGTCGGAGGCGTTCTATATCACCGCCCTGGGCAGCAAGCGAACCCATGCCAAGCGCCTGGACCGCCTGCGCGGCGAGGGCGTTGACGAGGCGCAGCTAGCGCGCATTCGCGGCCCCGCCGGTTTGGCCATCGGCGCCAAAAGCCCGGCCGAGATTGCCATCTCGATTGTCGCGCAGGCAACGCAGGCCTTGCACGGCGCGGCGACGACATGATCTTCGGTGAAACACCGTTAACCGAGGCGGAAGGGGCGATTCTTGCCCACTCGCTGGCTGTCGGTAAGGGCCGCCTCAAAAAGGGGCGCCTCCTCTCGGCCGCCGACATCACGGCCTTGCGGTCAGCCGGAATCACCAGCGTCATCGCCGCGCGTCTGGAGCCCGGCGACGTGCACGAGGACGCCGCGGCGACCGCCCTGGCGGAGGCGCTGAGCGGCCCAGGTTTAAAGGCCACCGCCGCCTTTACCGGGCGCGCCAATCTGATCGCCCAGACTCGCGGCTTGCTGACGATCGACCGGTCACGTTTGGATGCCATCAACTTGGTCGATGAGGCGATCACGGTCGCGACTCTGTTGCCCTTCGAGCCGGTCGCGCCGCGCCGGATGGCAGCCACCATTAAGATCATTCCTTTCGCTGTCTCCGGGGAAACTTTGGCGCGGTGCTTGGACGTGGCGCGCGGTGCGGCGCCCCTGCTGCGGGTTGCCGGCTTTCGCGCCCGCCGGGTCGGGTTGGTGCAGACCCGCCTGGCGGGAACAAAAGCCGGCTTGCTTGAAAAGACGAAGGCGGCGCTGGATACCCGCCTCGCCGCTCTCGATTGCCCCCCGGCCGCCGAAAGCCGCTGTGCCCATGATGCGGCGGCTGTCGCCGAGGCAATCGCCGCGCTTCGTACTGACGGCTGCGAGATTGTTTTGGTCTCCGGCGCCTCGGCCATCGTCGACCGACGCGATGTCGTGCCGGCGGGGCTTGTTGAAGCAGGCGGCGTGGTGGAGCACTTCGGCATGCCGGTCGATCCCGGTAACTTGCTCCTGCTCGGCCGCATCGAGGACACTCCGGTGGTTGGCTTGCCCGGTTGTGCCCGCTCACCAAAGCTGAACGGCTTCGACTGGGTGTTGCAGCGCCTGATCGCGGATGTGCCGGTGGACCGTGGCGATCTGATGGCCATGGGCGCTGGTGGCCTGCTGAAAGAGATCGCCGCTCGCCCGCTTCCGCGCGCCGCCGCGGTCGAAGGATTGAGTACACCGGCACTGACCGGCGCGCGCGCCCCGCGCATTGCCACCCTGGTTCTAGCCGCTGGGCAGTCGCAACGTATGGGACCTGAGAACAAGCTTCTGGCCGATGTCGACGGCAAACCCATGGTGGCCCACGCCGTCTCCGAGGCTATCGCCGCGGGAACCGATCCCGTGGTCGTCGTTACGGGTCATGAGCGCGAACGGATCGAGACGGCGCTAGCGGGCCTGGCAATAACACCCGTTCACAATCCGGAGTATGCGACGGGCCTCAGCACATCGTTGCGTCGGGGTTTGGCGGCGCTGCCGGAAGAGGCGGAGGGCGTGTTGGTCTGCCTTGGCGATATGCCGCGCATTTCCGCCGCCGTCATCGCCCGGCTGACGGCCGCCTTCGACCCGCAAGACGGGCGCGCCATCTGCGTGCCCACGTGGCGAGGCAAGCGCGGCAATCCGGTGCTGTTCGCCCGCCGTTTCATCCCGGAAATGCAAGAGGTCGCCGGCGATGTCGGCGCGCGGGCGTTGGTCGGTGAGTATCCGGATTTGCTTTGCGAGGTCGCCATGGACGAGACGCACTCCGGCGACGGGATCTTACTCGACGTGGACACGCCGGAAGCGCTAGCTGCCCTGCGGGCGGACCAGTCGTCGGATGTAGGTTAGCTGGCGATGTAAGTTAGCCGGCGGCCGACTGTTTTTCCGAGGGCGTCTCGGTCTCCGCCGGGACGGCTGCCTCGGCCGGTGCGGCGGCTTCCTCATCTTCGGTTTCGCGGACCAGCTTCGACACACGATCCATGATTTCGTGCAAGCTGTCGGACGCGGCATCCGCGTTGTCCGGCCCGGCACTATCGGGCGACGTGACCGCCAGCTGACTCGCGATTTCCTCCAGCGCCGTGGAAATTGAATCACTCTCCGCATTGGCAGACTCGGGGGCGGCCTCGGGGGCGGCCTCGGGAGCGGCCTCGGGAGTGGGCGCTTCCTCGGCAACCAGTTCGGCGGATGGTTCCTCAACTGACTCGGCTGGCTCGGCTAGCTCCGGGGCCGCCTCCATCTCCGGTTCCAGGGCAGGCTCGGCTTCAGCCTCCGTAACCGGTTCCGGCGCTACTTCCATCTCTGGCTCCGGCATTGTCTCGGCAGCCGCCTCAACAACAGGCTCTGCTTCGGGCTCCGCTGCCAGTTCGGGCACCGTTTCCATCTCAGGCGCCATCTCCATCTCAGGCGCCGTCTCTATCTCAGGCGCCATCTCCATCTCAGACTCCGGCGTTACCTCGGCAGCCGCCTCGATCTCCGGGGCCTCGGCCGATTCCATTTCCATCTCGGCTTCCGGTGCCGCCTCGGCTTCCGGCTCGGCCTCCTCAGCAGGCTCCGGGGCCACGTCCATCTCCGGCTCCGGCTCCGCCATAGTCTCCTCGGCGGGTCCCGCCTCAAATTCGACTTCGGCCTCGGCTTCAAGTTCTGGCATCGGCTCGGGTTCTGGCATCGGCTCGGGTTCTGGCGTCGCCTCGGTTACAGGCTCTGTCACCACCTCGGCTGATACAGCATCGCTGGCAATCAGGGCGCCGACCTTCTGTTCCAAGGTCTGCATGAATTCGAGGGCGCCGTCGCGCCCGCCGGTCTCGATGGCTTGCAACAGTGAATGCAGCATCTCGCGCAGATGCTCGTTGTCGCTCTCAAGGCGCTGGACCTGGGCTTGCGCATCGGCCAGCGCTTCATCGTGACCGGCTACGGTCGCCTTTTGGCCGTCAATCTCCGTCTGCTGCTCGCGCAAGCGGCCCTCGACAGTGTCGATCAATCCAATGAGGCGTTCGCTGTATTTGGCTTGCTCTTCTTGGGACAAGCCGAAGCGTTCTTCCGCGTCCTGGACGCGCTGGCGCAGTTCTTCAATGCCACTCATCGCAAAAGACCACCCTGGTGTCAAAAAACCTAGGGAGATTGGGCCAAAGAAAGGTTTTTAATTTGTTAACGGCCTGCCGCCTACTGCAACTTTACGTTGATTCCCGGCTCTTCCGAGCGAGTTACCCCGGCGGTGTTGCATGGGCGCGCACGAAGTCGATCACCTGCCGTGGCACCTCGGGGAAGTCGTAAAGGTCGGTGTGCTCGCCGTCTTCGACCAGCACGATCTGTTTGGGATCGACCGCCGCTTCGAACAAATACTGGCCAAAACGCGACGGAATCGTGCGGTCCCGCAGACCGTGCATCAGCAAAAGCGGCATGTCGATTTGGGCGATGCGGGAAATCGAATCCCACGTATCCAACACCAGCCAACGGGCCGGCAGGAACCAGTATTGCGCCTGAGCCACGTCGGCGACCGAGGTATAGGGCGCCTCGAGGATTACCGCCGCCGCCGGACGTTCGGTTGCCATCTTCACGGCGATGCCGGTCCCCAGGGATTCGCCGTAGAGCACGGTACGCTCCGGCGATACCCCCTGCCCCGCCAGCCAGTCGAGCAGCAAGCGAGCGTCCGCACTCAGCCCGTCCTCGCTTGGCCGACCGGGATTGCCGCCATAGCTCCGGTAGCCGGCTAACAAAAGGCCAAACCCGGCCCGCATGAGTTCGGTCAGCTTCGGCACCCGGTCGCCCACATGCCCAGCGTTGCCATGAAAGACCACAAGAACCGGCGCTTGGTCGTCCGCTGGAGGCCGGTACCAATGGGTCAGCTCCAAACCGTCGGCGGTACGCGTGGTGATAATTCGGATGCCCGCCGCCGCCGCTAACGCGGTGTCGGGAATAGCTTTGCCCGCGGGATAGAGTAACGAGCGCTGCATCGCGAACACGGCACCCAGAACGATCAAGTATCCCCCGACCACGGCAGCAATAAATTTCATCCTGTCCTACTGGAATGTTTCCCGGACACACGTTGTCGCGATACCGCCGAGTTTGGCCACCGAGTTTGGATCGGCCTGTTGGCCCGCCGCCATGGCCGTCGCCATCGGCATATATTCCTCAAGAGTAAAATCGCTTTGCATGGTGTCGGTAACACACGAGCAATAGGTGGCACACTTGGATTCGTCCTGCGCCTGGCTACAAGCCGAATGACATTGGGCGTAGTCCGCTTCGAGGAACGTCTGCGGAATCTCGGATGCACCGGCAAGCCCGGTCGCCAACAATAGCGGCAGCACCGCGACAATGGTTCGTATCATGGGACGGCCCTTCCTACGCATCGTTTGACGGTCGATCCAGGCTATCGCCAGAAAGTTAATAGTCTTACCCGCTCAGAACACCTTGATCCGATTGCAAGAATTCTCGGAACCGGTGGGCAACCTCGGCCGGTGTCACGGTCGGTCGGCCTAACTTGGCGAGGGAGCCGGGGGCGATGCGCAGGTGCACCAGGTGCGGGCCGGCCGCCTCTAGGGCGGTCCGTAGCGCCTGCTCCAGCTCAGCCAAATCGTCACAGGCCACCGCGCGTGCGTAACCGCAAGCGACGGCGACGGCCGCAAAATCCACGGTCGCCGAAACGGTCGCCTGGCCACCGGTGGAATCATGCACTCCATTATCCAAAACCACATGGACCAGGTTGTCCGGCGCCTGGGCACCGATGGTCGCCAGGTTACCCAGCTTCATCAGCGCCGCCCCGTCCCCATCCAGAACCACAACCGGCCGGCGCACGTTTAGTGCGACGCCCAGTCCCATGGCGCTGGCCCCCCCCATGGAGCCGACCTGATAGAGATGCTGCGGCCGGTCCGCCAGAGTGAACAACTCGCGGCCGCATTTACCCGTGGTCGCGATCACGGCGGCCGCCTCCGGCAACACCGCAAGAATACGTTCCAGCGCCGCAATGCGGGTTACAGGAGCACCGCCTCGCCGCAAATCCAGCATGTGGCCGCGCGGTCGCACCGTCGGCGCGGTCTGCTCCAGCGCCACCTCGGCCACCGCGTCCTTTTCCATGATGAAGGCGAAAGGCAGTTTTCTCTCGGCCATGGCCGCTACCGCACCGTCGAGTGCCGGTCCGATATCTTTATCGGCCGTGGGAAAGGCCCGATGGGGAACCTCGGCGGTGTCCAACAACGTGGCCGTGATGCGCCCCATGAGTTCGTGTTGCGGCTCGTCCTTGAGACCCGGTTGGCCGCGCCAAGTCACAATGAGCAGCGCCGGAATGCGAAACGGCCAATTCAAGGAGGTCAGCGGATTGATGGTATTGCCCAGGCCTGAGTTCTGGCACATCACCACCGGCCCGCGCCCGGCCAGCCAAGCCCCGGCGGCAATCGCCACCGCCTCGCCCTCGCTAGCCGCCCCGACGTAACCGGTGGCCCGGTCGCCAATCACCCGGTTGATAAGCGGCGTCAGGAACGAGCACGGCACGCCCGTGTAGAAGTCGAATCCACGGGCCTTTGCCGCATCCAGAAAAGCGTCGGCGGCAATCACAAGACGTTGCGGGCCCAGGCCAAATCGAAGGCGTCGTTCACATCCAGCCAGTGACCGGTGATGTAGACGATCTTCGCCCGCACGCCACGATGCGCGAGGCGGTTGAACAGATTCGGCAGACCGGCGTTCGGCAGCGCGCCATCCTCGGCCATGGCCGCAATCTCGCGGCGTATAGCCTCCAGCCCCTCCGCCGTCACCCGCGCCAAGCCGGTCCATTCGCCGTGCGCCTGGGCCGGATCGATCGGGCCATCGACTGGTTCCAATTCCACAGCGGTATCGTCGAGAAACAAATCTTCGCGATACGGTTGGCTGCAAACCACCAGATCGGGGGCGGCTTTGCGTCCGTCCGGATGGTTTTCGCGCCACTTGGCATCGACCGCGAGCACGATGTCGCCGGGGGCATCGAACAGCAGATCCAGAATGTAATCGCGAAAGAGGATATCACCGTAGGCGATTAGGGCAGGTCCCTGCACGTCATCAAGGGCGCAGGCAAGCGAGGCGGCCTCCCCTGTCGTCGCGTAGGCCTCGTTGACGGTTTTGCGAATGTTGGGCAGGTCCACCGCCGCGTGCTTGTAGCCGCAGACCACGGAAATATCCCGCACGCCGGCATTATTGAAACTTTGCACCAGCCGGCGCAGCAATGGTTCTCCGCGCAGATCGAGCATGCACTTGGGCTTGTCCTTGGTCAGAGCCTCCAGAGCACTGCCGCGGCTGGCGGCCAGCACGATCCCCTTGGTCTCTTGCCGCTGCGTGCCCAAGTACTTGCGCTCGGCCTCGGCCATCTCGGTGTTGCCAGCGATGCCGAAGACGTCCTTCAAGCCGGCCACTTTTCCCTCAACACCGGCCAGGTTCTCCTCTTCGAAGATACGCCGGCTGGTCTCGCGCATGGCCGACAGAGCAGCGCGTAAGTTATGATTGGCCCAGATGATCAACGAGACATCGGCCTCGCGGAATCGCTCGGTCGGTGTGGCGTAATAGGTGGTCGGCACGATGACCAACGGCGCCCGGTTCGCCCACTCCTTGGCGAAGGCCAGGATTTCGTCCGGACTGCTGCGCTTGGAATGAATGAGGATGCCATCGGCGCCGGCGGCATGGTAGGCCTCGGCCCGGCGCAGCGCTTCGTCCATGCCCCAACCGGCGATCAGCGCCTCGACCCGAGCGATGACGGAGAAGTTCTCGTCGTTCTGGCTGTCCTTACCGGCCTTGATCTTGCCGCAGAATTCATCGATATCCGCCAGCGCCTGATCGCCATCGACAAAAGAATTGGTCTTCGGAAAGACCTTGTCCTCGATACACACAGCCGCCACGTCTCGTTGACATAACTTCTTCACAAGGCGCCGGAAGTTATTGAAATCACCGTAACCTGTGTCCCCGTCGAGCAGGATGGGAACCGTGGTTACGTCGGACATGAACTCAAGAACCTCGATGACCTGAGTCCACGACGCCTCGTTGCGGTCGCGCACGCCCATGGCGGTCGCCAGCGACAGGCCGGAGGCCCAGATACCCTTGAAGCCCGTTTCCTCGACGATTTTCGCCGAAAGGCCATTGTGCGCCTCCATGATGAAGTCGAGCTGCGGCGCGGCGAGCATGGCGCGAAACCGCGCCGCCTTCGTCGACTCTGGGGCACGGTGTCGATCGAGCGAGACAATTTTCTGTGGAACCGGTGACATCATTTCTCCTAAATACCAAGCCTCCCTGCCCAATAGAGATTGGTACTCTTCGGACTCGGCCCCGGCAAGGGGTGCCTCCGGCGGGCAGTGGGTCAGTCTGTAATTTAACGTGCTGAAAGCACGAAGCGGACCCATGTGTCCGCTTACCGTCAGCAAGCGGTCATCGTTCTGATGCAGTCATTGAGTCCGAGACTAGCCAAAGCCGGACATCCGCAAACCGTTGCCGCCATGTTCTTGACATCGCTTACAATCGAAGCCAGCCGCAATCGACAATTAGACCTGACTGATTTGCCTTGAACGTAAACGTGCCTGCTGAATCCTTGCGTCACGCCTGCGGCGCTGTTCTTCCTTGGACACGCGGGCCAATAAAAGTGCTTCCTCCGCTGCCCTTTGCGGTTTTTTGAAACTCCAATTATTTGAAATATACTCGGCTATTGCCTCGGTCTCCGTCAGTGGTGGAGGTTCTTCTTTCAAAGATAAATCTAAAAAGGACGTAAGCCCGAGGCGATATAATATCGCTCCGAACAAAATTAATCCCCGACCGGACTGTCGGATTTTAAGGCTGGCAGTATCAACTGGGTTCCCGTGCAAGAAATCGTTACGGCACCCATACAATTCCCGATAGAACCAACATGCGAGATTTTTGCGGGCAGTCTGTCTTCCGATCCGGACTTCATAGCGTCGATGCCCGCACCGTTTATCTAACCAGGGAACTCTCTCAAGGAGTTCAAGCACTTTCGTGAGGTTAGCCTGACCATTTCCCCCGGGATGAACCAGGATCTCAAATGAGGCAATCCATAGTCCTGCAATTCGACCGAAATCATGAATGGTTGCGTCAACGCCACCAGGGAATAGTGATGCCTGGTTAGCCATGTTGAGGGACCGAAAGAGAGCTACATTTTTCCACGACGGCTCATCAACATTGTACCGAGCATCCCAACGCCGCAGAAGCTCTTGCAGTAACGGCTCATCAAAGTCACTTCGAATTGCCGTCGCCGGTGATAAATCGGGAGAGGATTGTCCTTTAAAAGCCTGCGCTTCGTGGACCGCGAGCATTGTAGGTGTGATAGCAGAAATATATTCATAATTGCGATCAGTCATCCAAGGGTAAACCCAAAAGAAACTGGAATACCCAATTCGGTCATGAGCGTTGTTGTAGATTATGTTTCTTGCCTGCGCATATGGCACCATCGATGCAACTAGAAGGTCGCGGAAGCTGGCAGCCGCCTCTCCAGTCAGAAGCCGTTCTGGGGTGTCTACCCGGCGCAAAATTAGAGAAGGTGTGATACGATTTTTGAATGTGTCAGTGAATCGCGCAGCGAATTTCCGGAATTCTGGTTGTTCTCTTTTTATACTGCGAACACGCTTGTCGTTATTTGGAACTAAAGCGAAAAACTCGCTTTCGACAGCCTCGTCCAAATTGATATTCGGAAGTGCCCAAATGGGGGTCCACGTCATCCTGAACCTTTCCAATCATCAAAATAGCGCGAGCGATAAAGGAATCATCAATCTTAGGCACATGGATAAAGGGGACACTACCCGTTTCTCCGTAGGTCTGTTCCATATCTAAAAAAGGGTAGCGTCCCCTTTATCCCCCCCCTTTATCCCCTCCTAGGCGAAACCGCTGTCACGAGCCGCCGTCAAGTGAGGCGTCGCCCACGCCTATGCGAGCCAAATCAGCATTCCGAAGGTCGGGAGCCATTCCACGGATAGTCTCCAACACGGACCACATCCCAAGCTGGCCGATCGCCCAGATAGCCAAGCCCCTCTCATTTGATGGCCAAGTCGCGCCAGCTTCAACGACAGTCATCAATGCCTCGTCCTTTCCAAGCGCACGCCCAGTCTTGGCGCACAAATAGGTGTAACTGGCCGGGAATTTTGAGCGAATTACTGCCCAGCACTTCTCCGAGACGGCCTCTGCATCGAGGGCAGCGCGACTAATGATCCAGCCCTCGTCGCAGTCCCTAACCAGTTCTGGCAGGATCTCGGAAAGCAGAGTCGGATCGGAGCGGTAGGCGAGTAACTTGGCTGCACGTACGTCCCCTGTGGCTCGCCAATAGACAAGAATGTCGCTGAGGTTAAATTGTAAGTCGTCATTGGACAGTGCCTTCAGCCATCGTGCGCCGGCACCTTTGGTCCCCCGACTCTGCCATCGTTCGAGGATGGCTTGACGGATTGGCGGGCTGAAATATGCGTAGAGCTGCGACAACAGAGCATCGATTCGAGTTCTTGATTTCGCATTTGTGACCGGCAGCGCCATTGTCCGTTCGCCGAGCTGATCAAGCAGCTCCTGGTTTCCCCCTTCCCGACCGACTCTGGCCAAGCGGGTGAGCACAGCACGGCGCGTATCAAGTGGCGCGTCGATGGTTCGCACTGCCGCTTCAGTGAGTTCAACGATGCTGAAACAAGCGGTGTAGGCGTGTAGCAAGCTTCGGGAAAGATCGTCGTGGTTGGAGTTGGAGGCACATTCGGCGATACGTGCTAGCTTCGTCTCCAGGTTTGGCGCGCCCATGGGCAATCTCCTCTCTGGATACAAGGGAACATCGCTATGCCAATTTGTACCACCAATCTCAAGCCTTTGAACCTGAACGTCCGATCAGGAGCACTCAACATCGCCTGTGCACGTCCGTTCTGGGTCAGGAGCGGCTGTGACGATGACCATGCGCCAAGGTCCGCCGCTGGGCGCGGAGCAGACATGAGCCGCTGAAAAGCCGATGGTCCAGGCGTTTTTGCGGCAGAATTTTAATCCGACCCACGACCCACGCCCGCGCCCTTGCCATCGGCGGCGGGCGCTGAGAGGATGCCGCTCGACATGCTGCCAGACA
>JAJFGP010000076.1 GCA_021776055.1 Kiloniellaceae bacterium | reverse complement strand
CAGGATCGCCAGGCTGGGATTGAGGATGGCCATTTGCAGGACCTCGTTGCGCTTCTTCTCGCCGCCCGAGAAGCCAACGTTGACCGCCCGCTTCAGCATGTCCTGGGAAATCCCCAGCTCCTTGGTCTTCTGGCGCATGATCTTGACGAACTGCATGGCGTCCAGGGGGTCCTCGCCCTTGTACTTGCGGATCGCGTTCACCGCTTCCTTGAGGAAGGTGGTGTTGGGGACGCCGGGGATCTCGACCGGGTACTGGAACGCCAGGAAGACGCCTTCGGCGGCCCGTTCTTCGGGTTCCATGGCAGTGAGGTCCTGGCCCTTATAAAGAATCTCGCCGTCGGTCATTTCGTAGCCCTCGCGGCCCGTCAGGATATAGGCGAGGGTACTTTTGCCCGATCCGTTCGGTCCCATGATGGCATGGACTTCGCCGGGCTGGATGGACAGGTCGATCCCCTTGAGGATCGCCTTGCCATCGACGTTGACGTGCAGGTTCTTGATTTCCAGCATGACCTTTTGGTCCTTGGTTTTTGATGTTTTTGACATTGCCGTCCCTTACCCGACGCTGCCTTCGAGGCTGATGCCCACCAGCTTCTGGGCCTCGACCGCGAACTCCATCGGCAGATGCTGCAGGACCTCGCGGCAGAAGCCGTTGACCACCAGCGCCACAGCGTCCTCCACTGGAATGCCCCGCTGGCGCAAGTAGAAAAGCTGATCGTCGCTGATCTTCGACGTCGTCGCCTCGTGCTCGACCACCGCGCTGCGGTTCTTGCTTTCGATGTAGGGCACCGTATGCGCCCCGCATTCGTCGCCGATGAGCAGTGAGTCGCATTGGGTGAAGTTGCGCGCCCCGACCGCCTTCGGCGCCATCCGCACCAGCCCCCGGTAGGTCTGGTTGGCCCGTCCCGCCGACACGCCCTTGGAGATGATCCGCGAACTGGTGTTGCGCCCCAGGTGGATCATCTTGGTGCCGGTGTCGGCCTGCTGGCGGTTGTTGGTGACCGCGATCGAGTAGAACTCGCCCACCGAGTTGTCGCCCTGCAGGATACAGCTCGGGTACTTCCAGGTGATCGCCGATCCGGCCTCGACCTGGGTCCAGGAGATCTTCGAGTTGCGGCCCCGGCAGGCGCCGCGCTTGGTGACGAAGTTGTAAATGCCGCCGCGGCCCTCCTCGTCGCCCGGATACCAGTTCTGCACCGTCGAATAGCGGATTTCGGCGTCATCCAGGGCCACCAGCTCGACCACCGCGGCATGGAGCTGGTGCTCGTCGCGCATGGGCGCCGTGCATCCCTCCAGGTAGCTCACGTAGGAGCCCGCATCGGCGATGATCAGGGTGCGCTCGAACTGGCCCGTGTTCTCGGCGTTGATGCGGAAGTACGTGGACAGCTCCATGGGGCAGCGCACGCCCTTGGGGATGTAGACGAACGAGCCGTCCGTGAAGACCGCCGAATTCAGGCACGAATGCTTGTTGTCGCCGGCCGGCACCACCGACCCCAGGTACTTCTGCACCAGCTCCGGGTACTTCTGCACCGCCTCGGACATGGGACAGAAGATAATCCCCTGTTCCTCCAGCTTGCCCTTGAAGGTCGTGGCGACCGAGACGCTATCGAACACCGCATCGACGGCGACGCCGGCCAGCATCTCCTGCTCTTTCAGCGGGATGCCCAGCTTCTCGTAGGTGCGCAGAAGCTCGGGGTCGACCTCGTCCAAGCTCTTCGGTTTGTCGCCGGTCTTCGGCGCCGAATAGTAGTAGGCATCCTGATAGTCGAGAGGCGGAAAGCTGACCTTGGCCCACTCCGGTTCGGGCATGGTCAGCCAGTGCCGGTAGGCCTTCAGTCGCCAAGCCAGCAGCCACTCCGGCTCTTCCTTCTTGTGGGAGATCAGCCGGACGATGTCCTCGCTCAGGCCCTTGGGTGCGGTATCGGCCTCGATATCGGTGACGAAGCCATACTTATACTTTTGCTCCGCAATCGCCCGGACCTGCTCGGCCGTTTCAACCGTGGCAGCCATTCATCCGTTCCTATACTCAATGTGCATGTTAAATAGGGTCCATATCGTGTTGAAATAGGTCACGCAGATGTAGTTTTTTCACGCCCATCGCCGCCTGTTGGCGGCGCGAACGGCAGTCCCCCCATGGCCATGTCCGCCAAGGTGACTTGCGAGAGGGCGCCGTGGATGGCGCGGTTGACCTTGTTCCAGTTACCGCGCATCGGGCACAGAGATTCCACGTCGCAGCCGTCGCCGGATCCTTCGACGCAGGCGGTCAGGGCGATAGGCCCTTCCAAAGCTTGGATAATTTCAGCCACGGTGATTTCTTCAGCCGGCCGCACCAAGGTGTAGCCACCGGTGGCGCCTCGGCGCGACAGAATGAGCTGGCCATTTGCCAGGGCGTTCAAAAGCTTGGCGACCGTTGGCAGCGGCACGCCCGTTTCCTGGGCGATCTGCGGCGCCGTGCGCACCTCGTCCAGCCGCCTCGCCATTTGGCTCATGACGACAACCGCATAATCGGTCAGCCGGTTGAGCTTGAACATCGCACCCTCCATACCGGAGTAAATCAGTATGGTTTGTAAATATGAGGAAACCACCCGCAAATCAAGGGGAATTCGTGGTTAACGGAACCTTGGGTCCTGGGGTGGTATGTGGGCCTTGTAGGGACTCGCGGCACTGCGCCATGTTGGCTCCCGCATCCAATGGGACCGTCCTTATACCCGGGCATCAATCGCTTGTGATCGAACGTGTGTGGTGGAATCGAGCGCCGGGGACCTAGTCTGCACTGGGTTAGTGCGGTCCTAAGGTGGTGCTCTCCCGATTTTGTGGCGGCCTCTCGGCACCGAATTGATGAGCGGATTATGTGGCGACGAGAGGCGGAAAGGCGATCGATGCCGACCCCCAAACCACGCTTTATTGCCTGTGTTACGGCCTTGGTCTTGCTTGGCACGCCAGCGGTGGCGCAGGACGCCGACGATGCGGCAAGGCCAACGCGCCATTTCCGTGTCGAGAGGCCGGCGGGGCTAACCGGCGCGGATGCGCTGACCATCTATAACCGGATCCTTGACGAAATGGTTGCGGGCTACCGGCTGTCGTCATTTCCGGGCGCCGAAAAATACCGTCTTTGGCGGCGCTATAATACCGTACCGTATCGTTCGGCTCAGCACGGTGAGCGATACGTGAGCAACTACGCCAATGAAATTGCGGGCAATTACCGATATTTCGAGGCGTCTGGAAACTTGCCCAAGGGGTCGGTCTTGGTGAAGGACAGCTTCGCGGTAACGGCACGTGGCGATGTCTTTAGCGGGCCGTTGTTCGTCATGGAGAAGATGTCCACCGGGTTCAATCCGGAAAGCCGCGACTGGCGCTATTCCATGTATATGCCGGATGGCAGCCTGTTCGGCGTGACCAACGGCGAGGGGGCCGAGCGGGTGGAGTTCTGTATCACCTGCCACAAAGAAGCCGGCCACGAGCAGGATCACCTATTTTATGTGCCAGAGCGATACCGGGTCCGCTTTCTCAATTAGTCGAAGTCAGCCCGGTTTACCGGCCCTCACGGGCCGACCCCTCACGGGATTGTGACGCGCAGTGATTCTACGGAGAAACACGTCGCGGACTACAGTCGACGCGACTCATTTTGAACAGCGCCAGCAACATGTCCGGGTCCGGCGCGCCATCCGGTTGGGTGGCTAAGGGGATCACGGTCCGGGAGGGAAAAGATGCTATCCAGAAAAAGAGTTCTTCTATCGACCACGATGGTCCCGCTGATGGTCGCGGCCGGCGTGGCTGTTGGCGGTGCGGTGCTGTCCAATGCCGTGACCATATCGCCGGCCGCGGCGGCTGCCTGTAACCCGTGCAACCCATGTGCGGCAAAGAAGGCGAACCCATGTGCGGCCGCTTGTAATCCGTGCAACCCGTGCGCGGCGAAGAAAGCCAATCCGTGCAACCCGTGCAATCCCTGCGCGGCAAAGAACCCCTGCAATCCTTGTAACCCGTGCAATCCATGCAATCCCTGCGCGGCCGGCGGTGGCGCCACCAGCAAGGCCTGTTTTGTTCCGCGCCTGCAAGCGGCGGCCAAGGCCAATCCCTGCGCCGCCAAGAAGGCGTGCAATCCGTGCAATCCCTGCGCCGCCAAGAAGGCGTGCAACCCCTGCAACCCGTGCGCCGCGAAGAGCGCCTGCAATCCATGTAATCCCTGTGCCGCCAAGAAGGCATGCAACCCATGTAACCCCTGCGCCGCGAAGAAGGCTTGCAATCCGTGCAACCCCTGTGCGGCGAAGAACCCGTGCAATCCGTGTGCGGCTTCGGCGTGCAATCCCTGTAATCCGTGTGGCGCCGCGGGTCCGGTCGAGTTGACGGACGCCGAGGCGGTCAAGGTCTACGACTGCCTGTCGAAAGAGTTGAAGGCGGCCTACAGCAAGTCCGACAACAAGATCGCCGTCTCGTACGGGTCTTGGCCGCGCTTTAGCAAGCAGCCCTATATCTCGGGCACGCACGGCAATCGATACGTGCAGAACTACGCCAACGAGACCGGTCGCGCCTATGGCAACTACGAGCAGGCCGGCACCATGCCGGCGGGCACGGCGCTTGCGAAGGACAGCTTCTCGGTCACGCCGGACGGCAAGGTCATGGCTGGCCCATTGTTCCTGATGGAGAAGATGAAGGCCGGCTTCAACGCCGACAGCGGCAATTGGCGCTATACCATGATCATGCCCGACGGCTCGGTCTTCGGCACCACCAAGGGTGCCGGCGATGCCAACGTTGAGTTCTGTATCGGTTGCCATATCTCGGTAGCACCCGATGCCGACTCGATGATGTTCCTACCGGAAGAATACCGGGTCTCGCGCTAATGCGGATACAGCGAGATGGAACTGTGACGCCTCCACACCGGCAACCGGGATAACGGCGAGGGCGATGCGAACCCTGCGACGCATCGCCCTTGCCGCCTGGGTTATTGCCACCTGGTTGCCGGTGCTGGCGGTACCCGCGCAGGCGGGTTTTGCCGACGGGCTCGCTGCTTACGATGCGGGTGACTATCGCGGTGCGTTTGCCGAGTGGCGGCCGCTGGCAGAAAGCGGCGATAGCACGGCCCAGGTCGCCGTTGCGGGACTTTATCTCTCCGGCCAAGGTGTTCGTGCCGACGTGGCCGAGGCACTGCGCTGGTACCATCTTGCTGCTGAGACAGGGGATGCCGTAGCGCAACTCAACCTTGGCGATGCCTATGTACGGGGCATTGGTGGACCCGTCGATCCGGTCAGCGCTTACGTTTGGTTCAGCCTAGCCGCCGCGCAAGGGCGGCAATGGCCGGAAATGCGCCGGCGTGAGCTTGCCGGCTCTCTGTGCAAGGCGCAGATGGCTGAGGCCGAGGCGCGTCTGGCGCGCTGGCGCGCCAACCACTAACGCTGCCGCTCCCACTGATGCAATAGAACGGCCAACAGCGCTCCACCGGCGCTCAATCCGGCCATGGCCAGGAACGCGCTGGCCTGGTTGATTCCGTAAAGCCGGCCGGCCAAGAGCAGCGCCAACCCGATGCCAATGCCGCCGGCCGCGGCCGAATACAGGCCTTGTGCTGTGGTCGCGAGATTTGGTGGCGCGGCACGGGTGACCAGATGCATGGCACCGAAATGCGCGGCGCCAAAGGTTGCCGCATGCAGGAGTTGCACGGCGAACAGAGCGGGCAGGTCCGTGGTCATGCCGAGAACCGTCCAGCGCACAATGCCGGCCAGGCCGGCAATGAGCAGCAGCACAACCGGCCCGGTTCGTGCGAGCACCGGCGCGGAAACGGCGAAGAAGATAACCTCTGCCGCCACACCCTCGGCCCACAACGCGCCAATCATGGTGCTGCTCAGGCCGGCCGCCTGCCAATGGATGGCGGAAAAGGCATAGTACGTGGCGTGACTTGCCTGCAATAGGCTGCCGACGGCGAGGAACAACAGGAAATGCCGGTCGCGCAGGAGGATACCCGGACTGAACCGGTCGCCGCCAAGGGCGGCCGCCGGCTGGCGCGGTAGTGTCGCGACGGTGACGACGCCGATTGCCATCACCCCTAGGATCATCATCAGGATGAGATCGGGGTGTCGGCCGGTCAGCAAGCTGCCGGCGCCAAGAACGCCAACTACAAAGGCGACCGACCCCCACAGGCGGACCCGGCCATAATCCATTTTCGCCTTCATGACCGCCGCCATGGTCAGCCGTTCGCTTATCGGGATCATGGCGCTGAAGCAGATTCCCATGGGCAGGCTGACCAGCAGGATCGGCCAGAAACCGTGCGTAAAAAAGAACAAGACAAAGCATACCGAGGCGGTCGTCGCCAGCACCGCCAGGATTGCTCGCGGCTGTCCAATCCGGTCCACGACTTGCGCGATGATCGGTGTGGCGGCAACCTTGGCCCAGGCGGTGAGCGCGAACAGCAGCCCAACCTGCTCCGGCGACAGGCCCCGACCGCCCAGCCAGATGGGCCAGTACGGCAATTGAATTCCCATCGCCAGAAACAAGGCGCCGTAAAACGCCGCATAGGGAGCGGCGATCGCGATGGATGGCCTCATGGACGGTTCCCGACTCGAGCCGGTAGTGGCCGCGCAGCATACCCGGACATAGCCGCGCGTCCAGTACGTGCGTCTGCTATAACCGGATCGTTTTGGACACAGGAGGGTGGTTCCATAATCGGCAAGGTTTTGACGCCGCGCGAGATGATCATCGGCGGCGGCGCGGTGAAAGAACTGCTCGACTTGTTGGCGCGTCTGGGCCTGGGCCGCCCCCTCATTGTCACCGACCCGCATCTGATCGAGATCGGCAAGCTGGCCATCGTCACCGACATGCTGGATCGGGCGGGGGCCCCATGGACGGTCTTTTCCGAGATCACCGGCGAGCCGGATACGAACACTGTCGATGCCGGGCTAGCGGCGCTCAAGGCTGGCGACTTCGATTGCATGATCGCGCTCGGCGGCGGCAGCCCCATGGACACGGCGGTGCTGGTGTCGCTGCTCGACCGCCACGGTGGCGCCATGCGCGACTACAAGGTGCCCCACGATAACCACCAGGTGGGCCTGCCGGTCATTGCCATTCCGACCACCGCCGGCACCGGTGCCGAGGCCACGCGCTTCGCCGTCGTCACCGACCTGGAGACCGACGAGAAGATGCCCATTATGGGCTCGGCGGTAGTGCCCACGGCGGCCATTGTCGATTACGAACTGACCTTCACCGTTTCCTTCCGCACCACCGCCGATACGGGCATCGACAGTCTGACCCATGCCATCGAGGCCTATGTCGGCCGCAAGGCCCATCCCTATACGGACACCCTGGCGCTGACCGCCATGGGGCGCCTGGCCCGCCATACCCGCACCGCCTGTCGCGAGCCGGACAACGTCGAGGCACGCGAGCAGATGATGATCGGCGCCCTGCAGGCGGGCATGGCCTTTTCCAATGCCAGCGTCGCCCTGGTGCATGGCATGAGCCGGCCTATCGGCGCCTTCTTCCATGTGCCGCACGGGTTGTCGAACGCCATGTTATTGCCGGCGGTGACCGCCTTCTCGGCGCCCTCGGCGCTGGCCAGGTATGCCGACTGCGCCCGGGCCATGAGCTTGTGCGGCGATGACATAGGGGACCAGTCGGCGGTGGCTCACCTGTTGGAGGAGTTGCGCCAGCTCAACGTGGATTTGGAGGTCCCGACGCCGAAAGCCTACGGCATCGCCAAGGCCCGCTATGACGAAGTCGTACCGATCATGGCCGAACAGGCACTGGTCAGCGGCTCGCCCAATAACAACCCGCGCATACCCACGGTTGACGAGATCGTCTCCATCTACCGCGAGGTTTATGAGTAGCGATTTCGAGCGCGATCCGTCCGCACGCCATGACTCTTATCTTTTTGTCATTACCGGGCTTGACCCGGTAATCCATGGTGTGGTTGCGTGATGGATGCCCGTGTCAAGCACGGGCATGACGGGTGTTGCTTTAGACGCCGAGATAACGATGGCTGAGTGCCGGGTCGGCGGAGAGTTCCGCCGAGGTACCGGTCCACACGGCGCGGCCCTTTTCGATGATGATGTGCCGGTCGGCTAGGCGGGCCAGCGCCGTCACGTTCTTGTCGATGATCAGAATGGGTAAACCGGCCGCCTTTAGCGCTGCCAGAGTGCGCCAGATCTCGGCCCGGACGAGGGGCGCCAAACCCTCGGTCGCCTCGTCGAGGATGAGCAGGCGTGGATTGGTCATCAGCGCCCGGCCGATGGCCAGCATCTGTTGCTCACCGCCGGAAAGCTGGTCGCCGAAGGCGCTCAAGCGCTCGCGCAAGGGCCGGAAGAGGTCGAGGACGCGCGGCAGGGTCCACGGCTCGCCCGCATCCACAGCCGCTGGCCGGGCGGTTGCCACCAAATTCTCGCGCACGGTTAGGTTCGGAAACACCTGCCGCCCTTCCGGCACCAAGCCCAGGCCGGCGCGGGCCACCGCGAAGGGCGGCATCCCTGTGATCTCATGGCCGCAAAACCGGATCGTCCCGGCACGCGGTGTGACCAGCCCCATGAGCGAGCGCACGGTTGTGGTCTTCCCCATGCCGTTGCGGCCAAGCAACGTGACGACCTCGCCGGCCTCGACCCGCAGGTCCATAGCGAACAGCACTTGGCTATCGCCGTAGAACGTCTCCAGACCCTCGACGACCAGCATCAGCCGTCGTCCTCGCCCAAGTAGGCGCGGCGCACCTCCGGGTGGTTGCGGATGGCCGTGGGCACGTCGCAGGCGATGATGCGCCCGCTTACCAGCACGCTGATGCGCTCGGCCAGGGCGAAGACCGTGTCCATGTCGTGCTCGACCAGCAGCATGGTCACATCGCCACGCAAAGACTCCAGAAGCGTGACCATGCGGGCGCTATCCTCGGCACCCATGCCGGCGGTGGGCTCGTCCAGAAGTAACAGACGCGGTCGGCTGGCCAGCGCCATGGCGATCTCCAGTTGGCGCTGTTCGCCGTGCGCCAGTGCCGCGGCCGGGATGTCCATCCGCTGCGCCAGATCGACGCGGGCCAAGGCCTCTCGCGCCGGCTCGCGCACCGCTGCTTCGTCGCCAGCGGGCCGCCAAAAGCGAAAGCTATGGCCAGCGTGCGCTTGCACCGCTAGGGCGACGTTGTCCAGGGCGCTCATGCCCGGCAGCACGCTGGTGATCTGGAACGAACGGGCCAGGCCACGGGCTGCGCGCGCATGAACTGGCAGGGATGTAATGTCGCGGCTGGCAAAGACAATGCACCCACTGTCCGGGCGGATCTCACCGGCGAGTTGCCCGATCAGCGTGGTCTTGCCGGCACCGTTCGGCCCGATCAGGGCGTGCACCTCACCCTCCGCCAAGTCCAGATCGATGCCGTCGCAGGCGACGACGGCACCGAAGGCCTTGCGCAACCCGGCGATGCTGAGCAGCGGCGCGCTCATCGCCGGCCACTCATCTTTTCAATCGTGCCCCACAAGCCTTGCTTGGCATAGAGCACGACCAGGACCAGGAGAGGACCGAGAATAATCATCCAGTGTTCGGTCCACCGCGCCAGCACTTCTTCCAGCATCAGATAGGCGATAGCCCCGGCTACCGGCCCGTACAGTGTGCCCATGCCGCCCAGGATCACCACGACCAAGATCTCGCCGGAGCGGCGCCAGTCGAGGAACGAGGGACTGACGAATTCGGTGTGGTTGGCGATCAACGCCCCGGCCAACCCGGCCACGGCACCGGAGATGACGAAGGCCGCCAGCTTGTACCGGTAGGTGGCGAAACCCATCGCCTGCATGCGCCGTTCGTTCTCGCGGATGCCGCGCAATACCAGACCGAAGCGCGAGGCGATCAACCGGCGCATCAGGTAAAGGATGAACAACAGCAGGGCGAGGACCAGGTAGTAGAACTGCCGGTCATCGGACAAGTCGAACGGCCACGCCCGCGACGGCTGCGCCAAGCTCAAGCCATCGTCGCCGCCATAGGGCTCCAACGAAACGAAGAAGAAAAATAGCATCTGCGCGAAGGCCAGCGTGATCATGATGAAATACAAGCCGCTGGTACGCAGACAGATGGCGCCGATGATCAGTGCTACAACAGCACAAACCAACATGGCTACCGGCCAGGCGATGATCGCCAACTCGCTGCCGCCGATTACGAGCGGCCATGTGAGCAGTGGCTCACCCTGATCCGCGTGATAACTAAGAATGGCGACCACATAGGCGCCGATGCCGAAGAATGCGGCGTGGCCAAAGCTGACCATGCCGCCGTATCCGAGGATCAGATTCAGGCTAACGCCGGCAAGGGCAAAGATAAGAATGCGTGCGGCGACGCCGACCACGTAGTCGAGCCCGAATGCCGCGGCCAATGGCGGCAACGCCAGGGCCAGCACTAAGCCGCCGACGAGAAGGGTGCGTCTAACCATGGGCCGGGAACAGCCCGCTTGGCCGCCAGACCAGAACCGCGGCCATGAGAATGTAGATAGCCATGGATGCCAGCGACGCGCTCAGGCTCGCGGCGGTTGCTGGGCCGAGGAACAAGGTGAGCATCCCGGGCAAGAACGCCCGGCCCAGGGTATCCACCAGGCCGACCAGAACCGCCCCGACCAAGGCGCCGCGCACCGAACCGATGCCGCCGATGACCACGACCACAAAGGTTTGGATCAAGATGTGCTCGCCCATGCCCACCTCGACCGCATAGATCGGTCCAGCCATCACTCCGCCCAGCGCCGCGAGCATGGCCCCTAGACCGAATACCAACGTATAGAGGCGCTTGATGTCCACCCCCAGGGCGGAGACCATCTCCCGGTTCGAGGCACCGGCGCGAATGAGCATGCCCAGGCGCGTGCGCGTGACCAGCAGATAGAGCAGCACCGCCACCGCCAAGCCGACCGCGATGATCGCCAGACGATAGGCCGGGTAGGGCGCGCCGGGAATGATCTCGACGGCGCCCGACAGCCAACTTGGCCCATCCAGATAGACCGCGCGCGGCCCCCAGATCATCGTCGCCGCTTCGTTGAAAAACAAGATCAGACCGAACGTTGCCAGGACTTGGTCCAGATGATCGCGCTCATACAAGCGGCGCAAGGCCACCCTCTCGACCACGACCCCCACCAACGCCGTCACCGGCAGGGCCACCAGCAACCCAACCACGAACGAGCCCGACCAGCGCGCCACCATCGCGGCGACAAAAGCCCCGACCATATAGAGCGAGCCGTGCGCCAGATTGACCAGATTCATGATGCCGAGCACCAACGTCAGCCCGGCGGCCATGAGAAACAACATGACGCCCAACTGCAGGCCGTTGAGCACCTGCTCGAGGATCAGCAGCGGCGACATGTTATCTTGCTCGCAAAGTCGGGGCGCTCCCTTGAGAAGCGCCCCGGATGCGAAGCTACATCTTGCACTCGGCCGCGTAGGCGTCGGCGTGGTCGGTGAAGGCGGTGGCGATGATCTTGTTGGTCAGGACATCGCCTTCCTTCACCACCTGGCGGACGTAGATGTCCTGGACCGGGTGGTTGTTCGGGCCGAAGCGGAACTTGCCGCGGACCGAGGCGAAGTCGGCTTTCTTTAAGGCCGTGCGGAAGCCGTCGGCGTTACTGACGTCGCCGCCCACCGCCATAAGGGCGCTGCCGATCAACCGCGCGGCATCATAACCCTGGCTGGCATAGAGCGAAGGCAGGCGGCCATAGGCCTTCTGGAAGTCGGCGACGAACGCGGCGTTCGCCGGGTTGTCGATATCCTTGTTCCACTGCGAGCTGTTGATGACGCCGAGCGCGGCGTCGCCCACGGCACCGAGGATCGTCTGATCGAACGAGAAGGCGGGGCCGAAGACCGGAACCTTATCGGTCAGGCCAGCCTGGGCGTATTGCTTGAGGAAGCTGATACCCATGCCGCCGGGCAGGAAAAAGAATACCGCATCCGGCTTGGCGCTGCGCAGGGCGGCGATCTCGGCGGCATAGTCGGTCTGCCCGAGCTTGGTGTAGACCTCGCCGGCCAAGTCACCCTTGAAGAAACGCTTGAAGCCTTTCAGGGCGTCTTTGCCCGCCGGATAGTTGGGGGCCATGATATAGACGTTCTTGTAGCCCTTCTCGGTGACGTACTGGCCCATCGCCTCGTGCAGGTTGTCGTTCTGCCAGGCGACGTTGAAATAGTTGGGGCCGCAGCCGGCACCGGCCAGCTTCGACGGGCCGGCATTGGGGCTGACGTAGAAGACGCCCTTGCCGGTTACCTTTGGCACCACGGCGATGGCCAAATTGGACCAGACGATGCCGGTCATGATGCCGATCTTGTCCCGTTCGACCATGCGGTTGGCGATTTCAGTGGCCTTCTCGGGCTTGCGCCCGTCGTCCTCGGCCATCAGTTCGACCGGCACACCGCCCAAGCTGCCGCCCTCCTGGCCAATGGCCAGGGCGAAGCCGTCGCGGATGTCAATGCCCAGGGCGCTGCCGCCGCCGGAAAGGGTTGTGATCATGCCGATCTTCACCGGCTCCGCCGCGCCCGCTGGCACGGCCAGAAGCGCCCCGGCCAAGCCGAGCGCAATCAGTTGTAGTTTCATGCTTTTGCCTCCCTCTCTTCGTGTTTTGTCCGAAGATATATTGCGAATTCGCGGCTATCCTACCGCAGAGGCTCCCGCGCGCCTATAGGGCTCTAGGAGAAGGCTTTGAAGGCGATGAGGGTGAAGGTGTCCTTGACCCCATCCAGGGTCTGCACGGTCTCGGTCACGAAATGGCCGATGTCGGCGTCTTCTGGCAGATAACACTTGATGAGCAGGTCGTACTCGCCGGAGGTCGAATAGACCTCGGAGACTTGTTCGACCGCTTGCACTGCCTGATCGGCCACTTGATAGGCGCGACCCAGCTCGCACTTGACCATGATGAAGATCGTTTGCATGCCACCATCCGCCATCTTGGGGGAAAATCATTCGGGCCCCATGATAGCGGATCGCCACGCAAACGAAAGGCGCCCGGGGACCGGGCGCCTGCGTCTAAATGACAGTCTCTCCGAGAAGCCTAGGCGACGCGTACGGGCCGTAGCATGAAAGCCGGGGTGTGCTCGCCGAAGGACGGTGAGGGCGGGCTAGCGGCGGCCGTTTTGCGGGGCGCGCGGGTGGCTCTTGTCTTCGTCGGAGCGGCAGCCACGGGTGTAGCCGTCGCTGGGGCGTTGGCCACGGCGGCGGTGGGAATGACCTCAGGCACGTCCGGTGCTTCCAACGGTGTCTCCACCGGCGCCACCTTTGCGGCCGTTTTGCGCCCTGATCCGCCGCGCCGTGACCGGCGGCGGGGCTTCTCGGCCTCAGGTGCCGGTGCGGTGGCTGGTTCGGTTGGCTCCGCCACGTCGGCTTGCCCCTTCTCGGCTTGGGCGATTTCGCGCCCCAACAACCTGGTTACCGCCGCTAATGCCTTGGATTCAGCCGGCAGGGCCAGAGTGAAGGCTCGGCCTGAGCGGCCGGCGCGGCCGGTGCGGCCAATGCGATGCACATAGTCCTCCGCGTGCACCGGTACGTCGAAATTGAAGACGTGCGAGACCGCGGGCAAATCGAGCCCGCGTGCCGCCACATCGGAACAGACCAACAGCGTGACCTCACCGGCCTTGAAACTCTCCAAGGTAGCGGTGCGCACCGGCTGGGCCATGTCGCCGTGTAGGGCCGCGACGGAATAGTCATGCTGGCGTAAAGACTTATAAAGGACATCCACGTCCTTCTTGCGATTGCAGAAGATCAGAGCGCTATTAACTTTCTCCTGTTCCAGTAGAGCGCGCAGAGCGGCCCTTTTCTGCTTCTGGTCGCCGTGTACTTTGACGAGGATCTGGGTCACCGTCTCTGCCGCCGAGGATGGCGGATCGACGCTGATTTCCTTCGGATTCATCAAGAACGCATCGGCCAAGCGGCGCACTTCGCGCGGCATGGTGGCGGAGAAGAACAAGGTTTGCCGAATCTTCGGCAGCAGGCCGACGATACGCTCCACATCGGGGATGAACCCCATGTCGAGCATCCGGTCGGCCTCGTCGATCACCAGGATCTTCACATCGGCCAGCAGGATCTTGCCGCGCTCGTAGAGGTCGAGCAGGCGGCCCGGCGTGGCGATCAACACGTCAACGCCACGGTCCAGGCGCTTATTCTGTTCGACGAATGAGGAGCCGCCAATCAGCAACGCCATGGAAAGCTTGCTGTTTTTGCCGTAGAGATCGAAATTTTCGGAAATCTGCGTGGCCAACTCTCGGGTCGGCGTGATGATCAAAGACCGCGGCATGCGCGCCTTGGCGCGGCCACTGGCCTGGATGTCAATCATCGGCAGGGTGAAGGAAGCTGTCTTTCCGGTTCCCGTCTGAGCGCAACCAAGAACGTCGCGGCCCATGAGAACGTGAGGAATTGCCTGAGCTTGGATTGGGGTGGGGGTCGTATATCCGACGTCTGCCACCGCATTAAGGACCTCAGGACTGAGTCCAAGATCGGTAAAGTGCATTTATCTCGTTTGTAATGGGGGAATCATCTAAGTGCTCGCGAATTATCGCAGGCACTTCATTTAATTTCTCATAATAGGAAGTCAAACGGTTCTGTCAACGGAATAGCATACAAGTCGGGGGGCGCCGGATTGGGCTCCACAGGCGCAAGAATCTTGAAAATTAGAAAAACCCACGCTTTCTTTATTTCGCTCAGCGTTAATGCTACCGCCCAAGACTAGTCAGGACCGGGGGGCCGATGGAAAATCCGATACCTTTGGCGCTGTTGCCAGGATTGCTACTGGATGATGGCGTGTGGCGCGCCCAGATCGACGGCCTTGCCGATATCGCCGATTGCCGTGTGGCCGACCTGTCGGTCCAGGAATCGGTGGCGGATATGGCGGCCGATGTCCTAGCTGCCATGCCGGATCGTTTTGCCCTAGCGGCGCTGTCGATGGGGGGCTATGTGGCCTTCGAGATTTTGCGGCAGGCCCCGTCGCGGGTGGCGGCACTGGCCCTTCTGGACACCACGGCACGGCCCGATACGGCCGAGCAGACGGCCCGCCGGCGAGGGCTGATCGAGCTCGGCCAAAAGGGCACGTTCAAAGGCGTGACACGCCGTCTGCTCCCCATGCTTGTGCACGCCGACCGGCTAGCCGATGCGGACTTAACGAACGAAGTGATGGCCATGGCCAAGCGGGTTGGCCGCGACGGCTTTTTGCGCCAGCAGACGGCAACATTGAGGCGCCGTGACAACCGCGGAATTTTGCCACACATCGATTGCCCGACCTTAATACTTTGCGGCCGCGAGGATGCGCTGACGCCCCTTGCCTGGCATGAGGAGATGGCTGAAGCCATTCGCGGCGCAAAACTTGTGGTCATCGACTCTTGCGGACATTTGCCGCCGATGGAACGTCCGGTCGAGGTGACAGCGGCCCTGCGTCAGTGGCTTGGTGTCCTCAGCGGCTGACCGCGCTATCCTAAGAGTCCGTCTCAAAATTGGATATATCGTGCGATGCGCTGTGCCAGTGGCTTGGTGCCCTGACCTAGAGCAATTCCCTCAGCTCTGGAAGTCGTTCGGACTTAACAAATTGGGATTGCGCGGCGGTAATAGCTCCGTCGTCATTTGCCGAATTAGGGCGCGAAATGCGGCGTCGTCCGGGCTGTTGACCGCGGCGATGGACCCGGACAACGACGTCTCGCGGTACTTGCCGGCGCATAAGGCAGCCGTCACGCGCAACGGCCCGGCGGTTTGGGCGGCGATCGAATCGGCAGGCTGCGGCGCCTTGCGGCACATACTGTGCGCGTTCACGCTCCGGCCCGGATTGAGCACCAGGACGACCCGGTAGGGCGACGGGTTTTCTGCATCGCGCTCGGTCGTGAACTGAATCACCGGGCCGAAGTGCGCGCCCACCATGGTGCTAGTGATGGCGCGGCCGACATCTTCATCCGATGCCGGGAACGGGTTGCCGACGATTTCCGTGTAAAGGGGCCCCTTGCCGGCGATGTAGCTCAGGGTTCGCGGGTCGAAGGTCCCCACGTATGCCGGCTGTGTGACGCTGCCCACCGCACAGGCGGAAAGCGCGGCGAGAGCAATACCGGCGAACGACAGGCGAATAGCGCGCAACATCTTAAATAACCTCTCTAAACGAACAGACCGCGTATCACTCATTTTGGCGCGCAACAACGGGAAAGCAAGGCCGGCATGCCTCACATTCGCGAGAGTCGCAATCGCAACTAGAGCGTGGAAGGGTCGCGTTAGACGTCCAGGTCGGCGACGAAGCGGGCGTTTTCCTGGATGAAGGCGAAGCGCAACTCCGGCTTGCGCCCCATCAGGCGCTCGACCAGGTCCTCGGCTTGCTTGCGCTGCTGTTTCGCTTCCGCGCCCGTGGTATCGGTCAGGGTCACACGCAGCAGGGTGCGGTTCTTCGGGTCCATGGTCGTTTCTTTGAGCTGCTTCGCCGGCATCTCGCCGAGACCCTTGAAGCGGCTGATTTCAATCTTGCCGCGGCCTTTGAAGTGCTTTTTCAACAAGACGTCCTTGTGGTCGTCGTCACGGGCGTACACGGACTCGCTCCCCTGGGTCAGCCGGTAGAGCGGCGGTAGCGCCAGGAACAGGCGCCCATCCTCGATCAGGCCCGGCATCTCACGATAGAAGAAGGTCATCAGCAGCGAGGCAATGTGGGCGCCGTCCACGTCGGCATCGGTCATGATGACGATCCGCTCATAGCGTAACTTTTCGATGTCGAAAGTGGCACGTGTGCCGCAGCCAAGCGCCTGCACGATATCGGCAATCTCCTGATTGGCCTTTATCTTGTCTTGGGTGGCGCTGACCACGTTAAGAATCTTGCCGCGAAGCGGCAGCACCGCTTGGGTCTCGCGGTTACGTGCCTGCTTGGCCGAGCCTCCGGCGGAATCACCCTCAACTAGAAAAACCTCGGTGCCGGACGGCCGGTTGCGGGAGCAATCCGAAAGCTTGCCGGGCAGGCGCAGCTTGCGCGTGGCCGACTTGCGGTTTAGCTCCTTTTCCTGGCGTCGGCGCAGGCGATCGTCGGCGCGCTCCAGGATTCGGTCGAGCAGGGTACGGGCGCGCTCCGGATGACCGGACAGCCAATGGTCGAAGTGATCCTTGATGGTCGTCTCGACCAGCTTCGCCGCCATCGGATTGGCCAGTTTCTCCTTGGTCTGCCCCTGGAATTGCGGGTTTTTGATAAAGGCCGAGAGGAGGGCACAGGCGCCGCCGAGTATGTCTTCCGCCGTTACCTGGGCGATTTTCTTCTTGTTGCCGACCAACTCGCCATAGGCCTTGATACTGCGCAGCAGGCCGCTGCGCAGGCCTTGCTCATGGGTGCCGCCATCCACCGTCGGGATGGTGTTGCAGTACGAATTGACAAAGCCTTCTTCGTCGTTCGGCCAGGTAATGGCCCATTCCAGATGCCCCTCATCGTCCGGGAACTTTGCTTGGTCGACAAAGTGCTCGGGGGTAAGCGTCTTGCGGCCGTTCAGGCTGGCCTCAAGGAAATCGCCCAAGCCATTGGGGAAGTGGAGGGTCTCTGTCGCCGGCGTGGCGCTGCCCCGTTTCAGCAGGGAGGTATCACAGCTCCAGCGGATTTCGACGCCACGGAACAGATAGGCACGTGAGCGCGCCATCCGATATACCTGGTCCGGCTGAAAGTGCGCCTCTTTGCCAAAGATCGAGGTGTCCGGTTTAAAAACGACGGTCGTACCGCGCCGGTTCGGCGCGCCGCCGGTTTGCTTGAGTTTGTCCTGCGGCTTGCCGCGGCTGTAGGTCTGCCGGTACAGCTTGCGGTCGCGCGCCACCTCGACGGTCAAGGTATCCGCCAGGGCGTTAACCACCGAGACGCCAACCCCGTGCAGGCCACCCGACGTGGTATAGGCCTTTTGCCCGAACTTGGCGCCGGAGTGTAGGGTGGTCAGAATGACTTCCAGGGCCGACTTGCTTTTGAATTTGGGATGGGGATCGACCGGAATGCCGCGGCCATTATCGCGTACGGTGACGCAATCGTCGACGCCCAGCTCCAACTCGATGCGCGTCGCGTGTCCGGCGACGGCTTCATCCATGGCGTTGTCCAGCAGCTCGGCGACCAAGTGATGCATTGCCCGTTCGTCGCTGCCGCCGATATACATGCCGGGACGCCGGCGCACGGGCTCAAGGCCCTCGAGGACCTCGATGTCCTTGGCGGAATAGTCTTGTGAATTGTGTGCGACGTTATCAAAGAGGTCCGACATCGTACCTGAGCGCTCCCCTTTTGCCTCATATTCCGCGGATAAAATTGCCCTATGATGTAGGCTATGCTCGGACTATTCACAACATATAGTTAAGAATTTGGAAATGCGAAATGGTGGGTAATATCGACGAGCCACGCGGCGAATTGGCAATCCGTACTCTGGCCATGCCCGCGGATGCCAATCCCAGCGGCGATATCTTTGGCGGCTGGGTGCTCTCGCAAATGGATATCGCCGGTGGTATCTCGGCCGCGCACCGGGCTCAGGGCCGGGTGGTGACCGTGGCGGTGACCGCGATGACGTTTCATCTGCCGGTCTATGTCGGCGATGTGCTGTGCGTCTACGCAGCGATCGAGAAAATCGGCCGCACCTCGCTGACCGTACAGCTCGAGGCTTGGGCCTTGCGCGGACGCGGGACCGAACGTGTGCGGGTGACCGAGGGGCAATTCGTCTATGTTGCTCTCGGCACCGATGGGCGGTCGCGCCCGGTGCCCAAGGACATTGTGGAGGCATAGGTATGATTCAGTTGAGGGTTATGATGGCGGCGTCGATTTTTCTGGTGACCGGCTCTGTTGCGCCGGCGTACGCGGGCGAGGCGGATGTAGTCGGTGTCAAGGCGAGACCAGATTCAAATGACACCTGGCGTTTCGATGTGAGCGTCGCCCATGGCGATACGGGCTGGGATCACTACGCCAACAAGTGGGATGTGGTCGGCCCCGATGGCAAAGTCCTCGGAACCCGTGAGCTGGCGCATCCGCATGAGGCGGAACAGCCGTTTACCCGATCCATTGGCGGTGTCTTCATCCCGCCGGATGTGACCGAGGTTACCCTAAGGGCACACGACAGCGTGCACGAATATGGCGGCCGGGAAATGACCGTTCCGTTGCCCCGATAGTGAGCCGGTAGCATGGCCGAATCCTGGTCGCCGCCTTTCACCTGGGAGGAGCGCCTGAAATACGCGCTTGTCCCGGCGTCTCTCTATATTCGCTACCGGGCTGCGAAAGAATGGCGCCGGGGCGAACGCGAAGTGCATCTGTTATCGCACTTGGTCGATCCGGCGCGGGTGAGCGTGGATGTTGGGGCCAATAAAGGGGTTTACAGCTATTTCCTCCGCCGCCGGTCGCGGCATGTGCATGCCTTCGAGCCGAACCCGAAGCTGTTTTCCGTGCTGCAACGCACGATGGGGCGCGCGGCCAACGTCACCTTGTCGCCCCTAGCCCTGGCGGATCGCACGGGCGAGGCGGAACTGCGCGTCCCCCAGCGTGCCAGCGGATTCTCCAATCAGGGTAGTTCGCTTAGCGCCGTAAAGGTCTCGGACAATTTCCGGTCGGTGACGGTGCGGACGAGCCGGCTGGACGATCTCGACATTTCCGATATCGGATTCATCAAAATCGACGTGGAGGGCTTCGAATCTCAGGTCCTGCAAGGCGCGCGGGAAACCATCGTCCGCGATCGGCCGGTCCTGCTCATTGAAATCGAGGAGCGGCACCGCAACCAGCCTATCGAGGCGGCCATCGCCGAAGTCGAGGCCCTGGGGTACCGCGGCCTAGCATTGCGCCGCCGGCATTTAATCGATTTGGCCGAGTTCGATCCGGAACGGCAGCACCGGGCGCCGGCGTCGCCTGGCGACTACATCAACAATTTCATCTTTTTGCCGGTTGGCCCCATAGGCGAAGGGGCGGGCTAGGAAGTTGACCACATGACCCGTACGGGAGCGATTGCGCGCGCCACCGACTATTTCGATAGCGGCGGTTATTTTGACGATCTGGCGCGCCGCGTGGCGATTCACACGGAAAGTCAGGAGCTATCTCAAAAGCCCGAGCTCTACCGCTATTTACGCGAGGAGATGGCGCCGACCCTGGAGCCACTGGGCTTCACCTGCGAGATATTCGATAATCCAGTTGACTGCGGTGGACCGTTCTTGGTCGCCCGGCGGCACGAGAGCGACAACGTGCCGGGCGTGATGAGCTATGGCCACGGCGATGTCGTGCGCGGCTATGACGATCAATGGCGCGAGGGCTTGAATCCCTGGGTGCTGACCAAGGAAGGCAACCGGTGGTACGGCCGGGGCACAGCCGACAATAAGGGCCAGCATTCGATCAATATCGCGGCCATGGCCTGCGTCCTGAAGGAACGCGGTGCGTTGGGCTTCAACCCGATTATCCTGATCGAAACCAGCGAGGAGAGCGGATCACCGGGCTTGCGCGAATTCTGCGCCGCGCACAAGGAGCTGTTCCCCGCAGATGTCTTCATCGCTTCCGACGGGCCGCGTCTCGCGCCCGACCGCCCGACCGTCTTCCTGGGCTCGCGCGGGGCTTTCAATTTCGACCTCAAGATTGAGTCGCGCGCGGGCGGCCATCATTCCGGCAACTGGGGCGGCCTTCTGGCTAATCCAGGGATCATTTTGGCCCATGCCATCGCTTGCCTGACCAGTGCGACTGGCGAAATTCTGGTGCCCGAATGGCGCCCGCCGGCAATCCCTGAGTCGGTGCGTCAGGCTGTTGCGACGCTGGAAATCGAGGGTGGTGAAGAGGCGCCCGAAATCGATCCCGGCTGGGGCGAGCCTGGCTTGAGCGAGGGAGAGAAGGTCTTCGCCTGGAATAGCTTCGAGGTCCTAGCCTTCAAGACCGGTAATCCGGAAAAGCCGGTCAACGCCATTCCGCCGCGCGCCACGGCGCATTGCCACATTCGCTTCGTCGTGCCCTGCGATCCGGCGGGCTTTGTTCCCGGCCTGCGCCGGCATCTGGATGCGCACGGATTCTCGATGGTCGAGATCGTCCCGAGTGCCGCTACCATGGCCGCGACCCGACTGGACCCGGATCATCCCTGGGTGCGCTGGTCGATAGCGTCGCTGGCGACGACCACGGGTAAGGATGTCGCGGTTTTACCGAACCTGGGTGGGTCCATACCCAACGACGTTTTCTCCGAGGTGCTCGGCCTGCCGACGATCTGGGTCCCGCATTCTTATGCTTCTTGCTCGCAGCATGCGCCCGACGAGCACATCCTGGAGGGCACCTCGCTCGAGGCTCTGCAACTCATGGCCGGGTTATTTTGGGATTTAGGGGCGCCGGGTACGCCGGCGCGCGACACAGCTACTTAACCATCCTTGATGGCCTAGAGGTCCTCTTCCTCCAGCATCTTGCGCCATTCTCCGAGCCAGCTCAGCTCATCGAGAAAGACCATCAGACGGACGCATAGCGCGACCGACTGCGGGATCGGTGAGGCGCCCGCGGCCCATCGACGCACCGTCCGGTCGTTGACCTGAATTTCGTGAGACAAAGCCGTTTGCCACCGGCGCGCGCCGTATAGGCGGGAGCAATGCCGGGCCAGTTCGGCTGCATCCATCGGGCGACTCTGGGCTATTTCTCGTGCCATCTATTTGATTTACCGCCTCTTTTTCAACAGTAACGCCACGGATACCGCATCGGCCGTGGCGCTTGGATTGAGTTATAGGGCAGAACGACCTAACAGAAGGTTATTAGGCCAACCGGCCCTAGAGTCAACAAAATCACCGGTGTCGATTTTACCGAATAGGGCGGATCGTCCTATAAATTAGAGAAAGCAACCGATGCACACTAAGGTAGTCACTTTATGTATCAAATTGAAGATAAGTATTTACTTGCGACTGCTACACTTGTCGTTTAATGTCCGGACTATCGGCGGGTCAGGTTCGGCTTGTATGCACAAGCAACCTCCAACCCCTACAAACACTGGATTTGGGGTCGGCTGGCGCAGCCAGGAAGTCGATTAAGGGGATCAAGGGTCGCGCACTTGAAAGAGGACTTAATAATGAGCACGACTTGGGAAACGTCTAATACGGAACCCTCCCTCGATGAGGTACTCCACGACCCCATTGTTCGCCTTCTGATGCAGGGCGACCACACGGGCGAGAGCGAGGTGCGCCAGTTGATTGAGCGTGTGCGGGCGAGCCTGGGGGCGGTGGACGATGACGCGCCGGCCGTAGCGACGCCAACGCGCAAGGCGAAACAGCCCGGTAAGACCCGCGCGGCTTGACAGTGGCCGGCTAGGGTTGCCCACGGATTCGTAGAGAGATAAGACGACGGTCGGCTAATCGCCCCGATTGGGACTTTCATCATTGAACTCAGTCGTCCCGAAAACGGGTGTTACCGCTTCCTCGGCGTTTTGCCATGCGGTTCGGTATGTGTCGATATTCTGGTCGTCGAAACCATACCGTCCGGGGTTGAACAGGTGCCCCTCCTCGAAATCGCGCCGCGCGATGCGGCTGATTAGCTGCCTTGTCTGTTGGTCGTTGAGGTGCCTCTGTTCCAAACCATTCTGCCATCCAGCACTGAATCCGTCATCGTACTGCCCGGTAAAAAGGGGCAACTCCTCTCTAATTCTTCGTTGTGCCTCGGCCTCAATTAGGTCGGATTCTCTCGGTTTGGCTGCATTCCCATTCTCTACTATGGCGTCCAAGAAGCCGCTCTCCTGCCCGACTTGATAGGGAGACTGACTGCGCAGTTCGCTCATTCGCTCCTGGATCTTGGTTTCCCGCTCTCCCGGCGCGTTTCCGAAGATGTTGGATGCTATCGTGTTGCATCCGGATAAACCCAAGACGACCAGGAATAGGGACAAATGGAAGGTTTTCGGTATTTGCATCACTGCCTCGTGTTTGTTTCCATGTCGGCGGATGGCACCGGCCCGGGAGATTCGACGCTAGTCGCCGCGGCCATCCGGCGCATCCTCATCGGTCGATGAGGATGGGATTTGTCGTTCCGTCACATCGAACCTGCGCAGATCGCGGTTATATGTTAAAGAGATGGGCCTGTCTGGCATGTGTGTAACCGTATGAGTCGTCACGTTGCCATTCGACCAAGTTGACTTGATCGTCAATGTACCATCCAGGTCCGTCAGGTCTGGGCGCGCCTCTAGCTCGCCATTCCGGTCCGGGGATCCGGACATAACAGTCATTCCGTCCCCGTTGGTGATTTCAACCTTGGAAATGTGCGGTGGCCGTGGCGGGCCCAGATCAAGGAACAGCTCGGGCGGGTCGCCAAATGAAATGTCGTCAACTAACCAACACCCGCCAACCGCTAAAAGCGCGACGAGTCCGAGGACAAGCTTCGGTAGTTTCTTCATGGATAACCTCATTTCATTTCCAGATTCAGCCAGGGATCGGTCGGTGAGAGATCCATCCGTATCGCGGATTCGGGAGGGTAGACGGCGATTGTCTAGTCGCCACGGTTCGGACTCTCATCACTGAACCCAACCGTTCCGGATACAGGCGCCGCGGCCTCCTCCGCAAGATTCCAGGACTCCCGGTAGATCTCGGTATAGGTCTCATCGAAACCGTAGCGGCCGGGATTGAAGAAATTCCCTAACTCGAAATCGCGTCGAGCAACGCGCATTGCCAACCCCCGCTTGTCCCGATCTAGGATGTTTAAGGACGGATTGCTTCCGTTGAAAACGTTTTGCCACCCCGCACGGAACCCGTCGTCGTATTGCCCGTTGAATAGGGGCAGCTCCTCGCCAATTCTCTGTCTTGCCTCCGCCGCGATCAAATCGGACTCTGACGGCTCCTGGCCGCTCCAGGGACGGTAACCTCCACCAGGAAGAGCCAATGGCCTAGCGTCCATTTGCCCATGTGTCCGCCCGAGCTGAAAAGGTGATACACCGCGCAGGCGGCTCATCTCTTTCTGGATTTTTGATTCCCGCTCGGCGTCTGTGTTTCCAATTCCGAATAAATCGAGCATAGCCTTGCTCGGATTCTTGCCGCCGCTGCAACCAGCCAGCAGGCTTGTAGCCGCCAAGACGAGCAGAACCGCAACAAGCGGCCGCACCCGGCGATTGAAAACCTTTGCCATGCCTCTCTTCTCCGGTATTGCCAAGGGGATCGATTATCCTGCGGTCTATTTACAACTCGTTAAGAAATCGAGGGTTCCAGGGTTTGTGCCAAAGCATTGACTTCAAACCAAAGGGCAATGTCATGGAACCCGCATCGCAGCCGGGTTGCGGAGTTCCAAAGCACGGGTCGTGCTTTTCCCGCGCATGCTGGAAAAAGGCCGCCCGGTGGTCCAAAGCTAGCAGGCAATGGGGGACGGCTCTTCCCGCAAATAGGGGAGTTTCCCTGTTGGGCGCGCTGTCCGTCGGGTAATTTAGGCGACGAAACTGGCGAGCAGACGCACCAAATCCGTCTGGCGGTGTGTGTCGGTCTTTTGCATCAGCGACTTCAAATGGCTGCGCTCGGTCGAGATTTTGACGCCGCGGGCATCCGCCTGATCGCGCAGGGTCCGGCCTTGAAGCAGGGCAACCGCGAGGTCGGCTTCGCGCCGCGTCAATGAAAAAACCTGTGCCAGCACTGAAGTGCGGGGTTGTGCCGACATCTCGGGATCGGAAATGAATACGGCGATGGCAGGGGTGACGGAGTCCTCATAGACAGCGCCAATTCCTGAGAGGCGATGCAGGGCCAGGACAAAAGCGGGGCGACCGGAGGGTCGGCGCGCCACGACTTGACCACTGCTCGAAATTCCCGCGTCCGCGCCGCCCTTGAGGTAATCATTGAGCGCCGCGGCCATTTGTCTGTTCGCCGTGGCATCGGCAAAGTGAAGTCGGCGACCGTGCAGCTTGATTCCATCATCTTTTCTTAGGACTGCCGCCGCCGGCTCGTTTGCAAACTGGACCTGGCCCCGATCATCGAGAGTGATGATGGCTTGAGGCAAACGGTCGATCAGGGATTGAAAACGCTTCTCACGCCCATCCTGTTTCTCGAGACGAAAATGAAGGTCCAACGCTCGAGTCACGTGCGGTACGAGCCGCCGCAGGATCGAGAGGTCGGATGCGTCGGGTTGTCCCTGGCTCGGCGAGCGATGGACAGCCACCGCGCTCAGATTGCCGGGCCGGTTGATTAGAACTCCTGCTGCAACATAGCGGAGACCCCCGGGGCCGAGGAAGTCTGAATAGAACTCGTTACGGTCTATCTGCCGTTCAGATATGAAATCGTAATCATGACACACGCTGCCGCTGGCGAGTGTTTGGATATAGGGAATACGCGGGCTAATCCGAGCGTAGTGGTTAAGGTAGTTCTCGACCTCCAAGCGAGGCAGCCTATTGCCGGCTGCAAAGAACAGCGGTTGGGTGTAGACCTCGCCACGGGCATCCAGGGTTGCATCAACGCCACCGACGAGGTCGGCAAGCGCAGTCAGCGCCAGCGGCCACCGCTCGCCATCCAGCGCTGCCGAATAGACGTGTTCAATAACGTCGAGAACTTTCGCCTCTCGTGCCATCGGCAGAATCACTTCCTCGCCCGGCTCAACACGACCGAAACGGAAGGCTGCAGCCTACATCCCGATCTTGATAAGCTATACGCTTTCCGGTGGCTGGGAAAACCCGCAGCTTTGTTACAAGACCTGATCCAGATCGGGCGAAGCTTTCACCTCGGTTATCACCAAGGGGATTGAGTGCTCGGCGGATTGCTCGCAATTTGAGTGGAATAAAGTTATTCGGAATATGCGCCGGCCCGTTTGCGCGTACCGGTGCCGTCCATATAATGGCGCTTGCCTGACGGGACCGGGCCGGTTTTCAGGTTGTACAGTGATTGGCTCGGATCGGGTTCTAAGTGCAAAGAAATTCTTGGACGATCCAACAATGACGGTTTTGCGGGAACCAGCGCATGAGCTGACGGTCGGCGACCGGGCGCCGAATTTTGTGCTGCCGGCGGCGAACGGCAAGTTCCTGATGTTCTATGATCAAACCAAGGGGCTTCAGCCGGTTCTGGTGTTTACGCCGGGCGGGGGGGCACCGGATGCCCGCGCCGCCCTGCAAGCATTCGCCGACAGGGCTCAAGATTTTACGGACCGGGGACTTATTCTGTTTTGCGTCAGCCTCGATTCCGTCGATGACAATGCGGCGCTCGATTATCCGTTTTTGACTTGGTCCGATCCTGAGAAGGCAATCTCAAGGGCCTACCGTGGTAAGCTCGGTCTTCCCCTCGATGGAGAGGACGTAACCGCCGTTCTCCTGGACGCCAATCAGCGGGTTCTTGAGGTTCAGCAAGGCGCGGATGCGGCTTTGGCGGCGCGGGTGTTGAAATTCCACGACGCTCAGCCGAAGCCGGAAGCGGCCGAGGCGCGGCCTTCCAATGCACCGGTCTTGCTGATCCCGCGTATTTTGGATCGGGACATGTGCCGTAGCCTGATAGATCAATGGCACATGGCCGGCCATGAGGAGGGTACCGTCGGGCTGGTAACCGCTGGCCGTGAGCAGGATGCCGTTGCACATGCGGCAAAGAAGCGACTGGATCACGCCATCGCCGATCCGGAACTCAACCGGATCCTACAGCGGACAATCGGCCGCCGCATCGCGCCGGAGGTCGAGAAGGCGTTTCAGTTTCAGGGCTTCCGCTTCGACCGCTTTCTCGTGGTCTGCTACGACGCCGCGCGCGGCGACCATTTCCGGCCGCACCGCGATAACACCAGTCCGGAAACGGCGGACCGGCGTTTCGCAATTACCTTGAATCTCAATACCGACGAGTACGAAGGTGGCGCCCTGGTCTTCCCCGAGTACGGCAGCCACGGCTACCGCCCGGAAAGTGGCGGCGCCGTCATCTTTTCCTGCTCTCTCATCCACACGGCCTTGACGCCGGCCAAAGGCCGCCGCTTTGCCTTGCTGTCGTTCCTAAGGTCGCTGCCGAAGAACCCGGCGGGGCGCGCCTAGACGCTGTAATACATCTGGAACTCGATCGGGTGCGGGGCCGTTTCGTAGCGCAGTATCTCCTCCCACTTCAGCTCCAGATAGGCGTCGATCTGGTCTTTGGTGAAGACGTCGCCGGCCAGCAGGAACTCGTAGTCATCGGCCAGAGATTCCGCCGCCTGGCGCAGTGAGCCGCACACCGTCGGCACATCATGCAACTCTTCCGGCGGCAGGTCGTAGAGATTCTTGTCCATCGGGTCGCCCGGATGGATCTTGTTCTTGATGCCGTCGATGCCGGCCATGAGCATGGCCGAGAATGCTAAGTACGGATTTGCCGCCGCGTCCGGGAACCGCACCTCGACCCGCTTGGCCTTCGGCCCGGCGCCGTAGGGAATGCGGCACGAGGCGGAGCGGTTGCGGCCGGAATAGGCGAGCAGCACCGGCGCCTCGTAGCCCGGCACCAGCCGCTTGTAGCTGTTGGTCGAGGGGTTGGTGAAGGCGTTCAGGGCGCGGGCGTGCTTGATGATGCCACCGATGTAAAAGAGCGCCGTCTCCGACAGGCCGGCATAGCCGTCGCCGGCAAAGACCGGCTTGCCGCCCTTCCAGATCGACTGATGCACATGCATGCCCGAGCCGTTGTCGCCGAAGACCGGCTTGGGCATGAAGGTGGCGGTCTTGCCATAGGTGTGCGCCACGTTATGCACCACGTACTTGTAGATCTGCATGTTGTCGGCGGTGCGTACCAGGGTGTCGAACTTGATGCCCAACTCGTGCTGTGACGGGGCGACCTCGTGGTGATGCTTCTCGACGGTCAGGCCCATCTCGTCCATGACGGTGACCATCTCGGCGCGCAGATCGCCGCCGGTATCGACCGGTGCCACCGGGAAATAGCCGCCCTTCATGGGCGGGCGGTGACCGACGTTGCCTTCATCGAAGTGCTCGCCGGACATATACGGCCCTTCCTCCGATGAGAAGCGGAAGAAGCAGTCGTTCATCTCCACCTTGAAGCGCACATCGTCGAAGACGAAGAATTCCGCCTCGGGCCCGACGACCGCGGTGTCGCCGATACCGGTAGATTTCAGATAAGCCTCGGCCTTAAGCGCGGTCGAACGGGGATCGCGGTCGTAGGGCTGTCCGGTGGAGGGTTCAGCGATGTCGCAGAAGAGGATCAGCAACGGTTGTGCCGCGAAAGGATCCATGACGGCGGTGGACAGGTCCGGCACCAGGGTCATGTCGGACTCGTTGATCGCCTTCCAGCCGGCAATCGACGAGCCATCGAACATGATGCCTTCGGTCAAGGCGTCTTCGTCCACGGCGCTGACATGCATGGCCAGGTGCTGCCATTTGCCGCGTGGGTCGGTGAACCGGTAATCGACGTACTTGACGTCGTGTTCCTTAATCATCTCGAAGATTTTCTTTGAATCGGACATGAGTGCGTTTCCCGTTCTCGATGCTTTGATTGATTCTTGGGGCTAAACAGCCTCGCTGCCGCGCTCGCCGGTGCGGATACGTATGGCCTCGTCGATGCTGCTCACGAAGATTTTCCCGTCGCCGATGCGGCCGGTGTGGGCGGCCTGCTGAATAGCCTCAATGGCACGTTCTACCAGAGTCTCTTCGAGCACGACCTCCACTTTCACCTTGGGCAGGAAATCGACGACATACTCGGCGCCACGGTACAACTCAGTATGGCCCTTCTGGCGGCCGAAGCCCTTGGCCTCGGTCACCGTGATGCCCTTGATACCGACCTCATGCAGGGCTTCTTTCACTTCGTCAAGTTTGAAGGGCTTGATGATCGCTTCGATCTTTTTCATGCGTGGTCCCCAAAATACGTCGTGGCTGGCAGGTATCCGTGTGCGGTGGCACGGTGCGCCATAGGTGCCGTATTGCATACGCCGTACCAACTGCGTGGGGGCGGCGGAAAGTATTCAACCTATTGAAATACAGCCAATTTCAATGGTTGGCGCCAAAGGCTGTCGGGTGGTTCATTGGTGTTGTGCCTAAAAAATAGGCGCATTGCTCATAGCTCAGGCAGTCAGGCGCGTCTCAAGCCACGTGCGGATGCGCGCCGTGGCCTCCCGAATGTTCTCAATCGAATTGGCGTAGGACAGGCGTAAATAGCCTTCACCATGCGCTCCGAAGCTGGTGCCGGCGATTGTCGCCACGCCGGCTTCTTCAAGCAGACCGATCTCCAGTTCCTTGGCGGAAAGCCCCACCTTGCTAACGTTGGGAAAGGCATAGAACGCGCCACCGGGTTCGACACACGACAGGCCGGGAATAGCGTTCAGTTCGTCGACTATCACCCGCCGACGTTCGGCAAAGGCAGCGACCATCTCGGCGACCGGTTTTTGCGAACCGGTCAGGGCGGCAATACCGGCGTACTGCGCCGCGGCGTTGACACACGAATGACTGTTGATGGCCAGGCGCGTGGCGGCCTCGATCAGCGCCTCGGGCCAGATCGCATACCCCAGCCGCCAGCCGGTCATGGCGTAGGTCTTGCTCCAGCCGTCCAGCAGAATCAGGCGCTCGCGGAGTTCCGGGTACTGCAGCAGGCTGACGTGCGCGCGCCCGTCGTAAAGCATCTGCCCATAAATCTCGTCCGATAGGATCGCCACATCGGGATGCCGTTGCAGGCCAGCGACCAGTTTGTCCACTTCGGCACGCTCGCTGACCCCGCCGGTGGGGTTGGCCGGACTGTTGAGAATAATCAGTCGGGTGGCCGGGGTGATGCGCGAGAGCACATCCTCGGCGGAGAAGCCAAATCCGTTGCGCTCCAAAAGCGGGACGGGAACGCCTTTGGCCCCGCTGAAATCAATGATCGAGCCATAGATCGGAAAGCCGGGATCCGGATAGATGATCTCCGCCCCCGGCTGACCGAACATGAGAACGGCAAAGAACATGGTCACCTTGCCGCCGGGGACGATCAGCACCCGGTCCGGGTCGACCTCCACATCCAGGCGCTGGTGCACATCCGCGGCCACTGCTTCGCGTAACGCCGGAATGCCGTTGGCCGGGGTGTAGCCATGGTGCCCGTCGCGCAGCGCCTTTACGGCCGCCTCGACAATATGCTCCGGGGTCGGAAAATCAGGTTGGCCGATGCCGAGATTGATGATGGAGCGTTGCTGCAACTCCAGGTGTTTGGCGCGCGCGAGCACCTCGAAGGCACTCTCGGTGCCGATCCGTTTAATGGCGTCGTTGGGATGTAGCATACCGCAAGCCTACGCGGTGCACCGTCGGCGCCGCAAGCTATTGGGATGGTGCTGGGCGAGATACTCGCCATACTCAATGATGAAAGATAAAAGGCGCCTGTAGGCCACATCGGAGAACTGTCATGAGTTTTCAATTCGAACTCCTGATCCACGCGGCGAACGTGTTGTACCTCTTAGCATTCATGGTGCGCGACATTTTGTGGCTTCGAATTCTCACCGTGGTCGCTGCGGTGTGTCTCGTTCCCTATTTCTATTTTCGCCCTGAGCCGCTCTTGACGCCTATTTACTGGAATTTGGCGTTTACCGCGTTGAATGTTTTCTGGATCGTTCGGTTACTGTTGGAACGTCGCCCAGTAAAATTGAGCGAGGAAGAAGAGCGGCTGTGCGAACTCGTGTTCCGGACCATGCGGCCGCGCGAGATGATCAAGATACTCAAGCTGGCAACCTGGGAAAACGCCGAAGCGGGCGAGTGTTTCGTGGCGCGCGGCAAACCGTTGGACCGGCTGATGGTCATCTATTCCGGAAGAGCCTGCGCGGAGATTGATGGTAAAAACGTCACCGAATTAGGCCCCGGCCAGTTCATCGGCAGCATAAGCTACATCACGGAAGAGATGGCACCGGCCAATATCGTTTCGCTTGAACCGACACGCTACGTCTCGTGGCCCAAATCGAAACTACAGGATTTCATGAGCAAGAACCCCGATTTGCACACGACACTGAAGACGACGCTCGCGATAGACCTTACAAGATGGCTTCATGCGACCTGGGCCCGCCAGACTTGAAACCGAGGCAAGGGCGGGTATAACGAAGCGTTGACGGCTTAAAGATTAGGTTCTAGGCCTTATATTTCCGCGTCCGGGGGTGAGCGCATGACTTTTCTTTACGTATTGCTCGGCCTTGCTGCGGTCGCCGTCTTCTATGTCATCTACGCCTACAACAGCCTGGTGCGGTTGCGCGTGAAGGTCAGCGAGGCTTGGAGCGACATCGACGTGCAGATGAAGCGGCGCTACAACCTGATCCCCAACTTGGTGGAAACGGTCAAGGGTTATGCTAAGCACGAGGCGGGAACTCTGGAGAAGGTCGTTCAGGCGCGCTCGGACGCCTTAGCCAATCAGGGCAGCCCGCATGCCCAGGCCGAAAGCGAGAACATCCTGAGCGGGGCGCTCAAATCTCTCTTTGCGATTGCCGAAGGTTATCCGGATCTCAAGGCCAACGAGAACTTCCTCGGTCTGCAGGGCGACCTCGCCGAGGTCGAAGACAAGATTCAAGCAGCCCGGCGCTACTACAACGGCTCGGTGCGCGACAACAACACGCTGATCGGCCAGTTTCCCAGTAATCTGGTGGCCAACGCCTTCCACTTCATCAAGGCCGAGTTCTTCGAGATCGATGAGGCCGATGCCACCGCTCGACAGCCGGTTAAGGTGGATTTCGATTAGGGCCATGAGAGGCCTTGCACCCTATCTTCGGTTTTGCCGCGCCGGGTTCCTGTCGGCGCTTTTCTTTGCGGCCGGTCCGGCGCTGGCCGAAGAACGCATTGTCGCGTTCGACAGCGAAATCTGGGTCCTAGCCGACGCTAGTCTGCGGGTTGTCGAGACGATCACCGTCGATAGCGCCCAGCAGCAGATCAAGCGCGGTATTTACCGCGATTTCCCAACCGATTACCGCGATGCCTCGGGGCGGCGTGTCCGGGTCGGCTTCGAGGTCGACAAGGTTCGCCGCGACGGCCACTCGGAGCCTTATCACACCGTGCGTCAGGACAACGGCGTCCGGCTTTTTATTGGTGAGGAAGATGTCATCATCCCGATAGGCCGCCACGTTTATGAGATCACCTACCGCACCGACCGTCAGCTCGGCTTTTTCGAGGGCCGGGACGAACTTTATTGGAACGTGACCGGCAACGGTTGGGCCTTCGAGATCCTGCGCGCCCGCGCGCGCGTTCACTTGCCGGACGGCGCCCGCATCTTCGAGCAGGCGGTCTACACCGGCTATCAGGGCGAGAAGAATAGCGACGCTAACGCCGTCCTCAATGACGATGGCGGGATCACCGTCAAGACCACCCGCCCGCTTGAACCCCGCCAGGGTCTGACCATCGCGGTTTCCTGGCCAGCGGGATTCATTGCTCGGCCCAGCGGCGCCGAAAAGGCGGCCTACCTCCTGGCCGACTACCGCTTATTGATCGTCGGGATTCTTGGTTTCGCCTTGTTGGCCCTCTACTACATCGTCGTCTGGGTCATAGCTGGCCGCGATCCTACGACCGGGACCATCGTGCCGCACTACAGTCCGCCAAAGGGGTTCTCGCCGGCGGCCGTGCGCTATATCAGCCGCATGGACTACGACGACAAGGTGTTTGCGGCCGCCACGGTCAGCCTGGCCGTGAAGGGGTATCTCACGATCAAAGAGGACGAGGACAAGACCTACACGCTCGAACGGACCGGCGACGATGCCGACCTGTCGCCGGGCGAGCGGGCCATTGCCCGCAAGCTCTTCTCCGGCGGCCGCGAGAAGATCGAATTGAAGCAAGCCAATCACAAGACACTGCAATCCGCCAAGAAGGTGTTGCAGGAATGGCTGCGCACCGAATTCGAGAAACTCTACTTCGTGCGAAACGGGCGTTACTTCTACCCTGGTCTGGCGTTGTCGGTCATCGTGGTCTTTGCTCTTGCGGCTGCGAGCAGAGATCCGTTTTTCGCGTTTTTCCTCTGCCTTTGGCTCAGCGTCTGGACCAGCGCTATTTATTTCATCGGCCGTCGGGTCTGGCGCCGTTGGCAAACCGCTCTGACCAGCGGCGGTCGCGGCCTACCGACGGCAATTGCCACGACACTATTTGCCATACCCTTCTTCGGCGGTGAGGTGTTCGGTCTTGCTGCCCTTGCCGCGGCGGCGTCGGTCGAGGCGGCGCTCCTGCTGGTGGCCGTTCAGTTTCTCAACATTCTTTTCTACCACCTGCTAAAATCGCCGACCCTGCTTGGCCGGCGAATCATGGATCAGATTGCTGGCTTCGCCGACTATCTCTCGGTCGCCGAAAAAGACCGCATGAACCTCCTGAACCCGCCGGAGCGTACACCGGAGTTATTCGAGCGTTTCCTGCCCTATGCCCTGGCCCTCGGTGTGGAACAAAACTGGAGCGAACAGTTCGCGGATGTGCTCGCCGACGCCGGCGTCGGAACAAGCCGTTCAGGGCACCACTACAGCCCACGCTGGTACTCCGGCCGCGGCGGGCAGGGTGGAATCGGCGACCTCAGCTCCAGCCTGGGCGGCCTCTCCGGCGCCGTAGCCTCAGCCTCCACGGCGCCCGGCTCCAGCAGCGGCTCCGGCGGCGGCGGCTCATCGGGCGGCGGCGGCGGCGGCGGTGGTGGTGGAGGCTGGTAGGGTCGGCTCCGTTCTCTAATCCGCAGGAACGGTATCCCCTGATACGCAAAGCCGGGTAAAGGGCAATCCAGCCACTCATTTGCCCCGAAATTGTCCCTCAGCGAACGGACAACATGGGACAGCGGCCACAGAGTCGCCCTATTTGGCTGCATAATCGCAGCGGCCTGGGGCCAAAATCTGCTCCGAGTTGCTCTTCTTGGATACGGGGGACAGGGAACAACATGACAGAAAATCGGGGTAGTCTTTCGAGCCGTTTGATCTTTGAGTGGAGGATTCGACACCTCGTCGTGCTGCTCGTCGCCGGCCTCGGCACATATGCTTTCATTGAATCGCGCGCCGACTGGTCGGCGATGCATCGTTGGAACCGGGCCGTTGGAGACATGAGTGTGGTCATGATCGCGCTTTCCATGGCTATCGGACCGCTGGCCCGTCTGTTGGCGCCTTTCCGGGCCGCCTTGCCGTGGCGGCGCGAGCTGGGAATATACGGCGTCGCGCTCGCGTTTGGGCATACCGTCATCATTCTAGCGGGATGGGTTGAGTGGGATCTGATCCGTCTGTTCGGATACGAGCTACATCCCCTGACAGGCGCCTACGTCATGCTCCAGCACGGATTCGGATTGGCGAACGTCATTGGCATTGTCGGCTTGATCTACGGCGCGGTCCTCGCACTTGCTTCCAACAATTGGAGCCAGCGGTTACTTAGCGGGTCAGTCTGGAAATTCCTGCAACAAAGCGCCTATGTGTTATGGATGCTGATCGTCATTCACACGGCGTACTTCTTATATCTCCACTTTCAGGACTTCCACCGCAACTTGCCTGACCCGAATTGGGCGCAAATACCATTTGCCAGTCTCGTTGCGTTCATTACCCTGCTTCAGTTGGCCGCTTTCCTGAAGACGTGGAGATCGAAGCGGAACTCGTGGCGAGGGTCACCCCGTGGGCGCCCAAAAACAGGGATTGTCGCACCGTCGGCCTAGAAATCGAAAATCGGCACCGATGAGCCGGGCGCTCCAACCGAGTCGCGCTTGACGCATTGGGGGGTGGGTGATTTAACTCCGGCGCGGTGTTGATCGGGCGCCGCACCGGCGAGTGGGGGGCCGGTCGGGGGACTTGTGGTGGCTGTAGCTCAGTTGGTTAGAGCACCGGTTTGTGGTACCGGGGGTCGGGGGTTCAAGTCCCCTCAGCCACCCCAACCGCGCGTTTGCCGCGTCTCTTTTGATTTTCCACGAAAAATGGCACACTCGGATGGGAGTTAGCGGTTGCCGGTTTGCTGTCTTAGGGGCTGGCGCCACGCACCGTGACCATAACTGCCGCAGGGGTAGGGTTTTGCGCTGTAAGAGTTTGATTTTCCTGGCTTGGCAGATTTGGCTTTTGAGCCTGTTCGTGCTCTGGCTGCCAGCCCCGGCGGCCGCACAGACTTATAGTGACGGCATGCAGGCCTTTCAGGCCGGGCAGTTCACCAAATCGCGTGACATCTGGGAGGCCCTGGCGACGGCTGGCAACCCGCTGGCCCAATATAGCCTGGGCAAGCTCTACGAGAGCGGCGCCGGCGAGGTTGAGCGGGACTATTCCCGGGCCGCGCAGTGGTACCAACGCTCGTCGGACCAAGGCGTTTTGGCCGCGCAGAACAACCTGGGTCTGATGTATTCCCAGGGCCGGGGCGTACCGCGCGACACCGCTCGCGCTGTCGAGTTGTGG
>JAJFGP010000075.1 GCA_021776055.1 Kiloniellaceae bacterium | reverse complement strand
CCGCCGGCCGGAGGGAGAGTTGCGCCGTGGCTGGACCACGGGCGCATGCGCCACGGCGGCGAGCACCGCCGCCTATACGGCGTTGTTGAGCGGCGACTTTCCCGATCCGGTAATCGTGCACCTGCCGAACGGCCTGAGCCCTGCGTTCGCCTTGGCGCGCGAGGAACTGGGCGACGGTTTCGCCCGCGCCGCCATCGTCAAGGATGCCGGCGATGATCCGGACGTGACCCACGGTGCATTGGTGGTAGCGACTGTGCGCAAAGCGGCGGCGGGCAACGGCGTGACGTTCAAGGCAGGCGACGGCGTGGGTACCATCACCCTGCCCGGACTGCCCTTGGCGGTGGGTGAGCCGGCCATTAACCCGAAGCCGCGCGAAATGATGCGCCGCGCCGTCGCCGAGGTGGCCGCCAACGTGGGCGATGCGGGTGACGTGGAGATTGAAATCTCCATCCCCGGCGGCGCGGCCCTGGCGACGAAAACCTGGAACCCGCGCTTGGGGATTATCGGCGGTCTGTCCATTCTGGGGACCACGGGGGTGGTGATTCCGTTTTCCTGCTCGGCCTGGATTCATTCGATCCACCGTGGCATCGACGTGGCGCGCGCCAACAATTTGGCCCACGTGGCCGCCTGTACCGGTTCCACTTCCGAACGGACGGTGCAAGCCCATTACGCCCTGCCCGACATCGCCATGCTGGACATGGGCGATTTTGCCGGCGGCTTGCTGAAATATTTACGTAAGCACCCGCTGCCGCGCCTGACCATCGGCGGCGGCTTCGGCAAGCTGTGCAAGCTGGGTGCCGGGCATCTGGACCTGCATTCCGGGCGTAGCCAGGTAGATCTGGACTGGCTGGCGGACACGGCCGCTGCTTGCGGTGGCAGCGACAGCTTGGTCGCGGCGGTGCGCGCCACCCATTCCGCCGGGCAGGCCCTCGCCCTGGCACGCGCCGACGAGGTGCCGCTAGCCGATGCGGTGGCGGAACGGGCGCGGCAGACGGCAGTGTCGCTGCTGGGTGGCGAGGCGGCGGTCGAGGTGATCGTCATCGACCGGGCGGGCCAGGTTGTAGGACGGGCCGATGGCTAAACGAATGCGCCTGCTGCTGCTTGGCGGTACCGGCGATGCAGCGGCCCTAGCGGCGCGGTTGGCCGGCGATCTGCGGATCGAGGCGATTACATCGCTCGCCGGGCGAACGCAGGCACCCGCCGCCATCGCCGGCCGGTTGCGCACCGGCGGTTTTGGTGGCACCGATGGGCTGGCCGCGTATCTGGCCCATGAAAAAATCGACCTGCTGATCGATGCGACGCACCCTTATGCCGCGCGCATGCCTCATGCCGCCGCCGAAGCCTGCACTCGAATGGGCATGCCGCGCTTGCGCCTGCTGCGCCTGCCTTGGGCACAAGTAGATGGCGACCGCTGGATTGCTGCCGCCGATTTGGCCGCTGCCGCCACCATGCTGCCCGGTTTGGCCCGCCGCGTTTTCTTGACCACAGGACAGCGGGACCTGGATGCCTTCGCGTCGTTGACCGACACCTGGTTTCTAATTCGCCTGATCGAGCCGCCGGCGGCGCCCTTGCCACTGGCACACTGTGAGATACGTCTCGCCCGCGGACCGTTCCGCGTGAAGAACGAGATCAATTTGCTCCGTGAACATCGCATCGAGGCGCTGGTAAGCAAGAATAGCGGCGGCGAGGCCACCTACGGCAAGATCGAGGCGGCACGCGCCCTTGGCCTACCGGTGGTCATGGTCGAGCGGCCGGCGGCGCCGACCGGCGAGACCGTCGGAACCATTGATGCCTGCATGGCTTGGCTGGAAACGCGGATGAGTTAGGCGCGTTTGCGCGGCCGCAGCACGTGCGTGTGCGTCGGGTCGTAGAGCTTGCTGTCGACAAAATCCTCATCCCCCAAAACGCGGCCAACCAGGATGAGAGCGGTGCGGGTGATTTTCGCCGCGCGCACCTTGGCGCGAATGTCGGTCAGCGTGCCGCGAATGATCTGCTCGTCCGGCCAACTGGCCCGGTAGACCACAGCAACCGGGCATTCAGCGCCATAAACCGGCGATAACGTCTCGACCACGTGCTTCAAGTTGCGCACCGATAGGTGGATCGCCAGAGTGGCACCGGCGGTGGCCAAGGTCGCCAGATCCTCGCCGTCTGGCATCGGCGAGGCTTTCATAGTGGTGCGGGTGAGCACGACCGTCTGGCTAACCTCCGGCAAGGTCAACTCGCGCCCCAACGCCGCAGCGGCGGCGGCGAAGGCGGGCACGCCAGGGGTGATGTCATAGTCGATGCCAAGGGCGCGCAGACGCCGCATTTGTTCGCCGATGGCGCCATAGAGCGATGGATCGCCCGAATGCACCCGGGCGACGTCCTGGTCCGCTGCATGGGCGGCGCGCATTTCTTCGATAATCTCGTCCAGAGTTAGCGGCGCGGTGTCGATGACCCGCGCTTGCTTCCCGGCGACGGCGAGCACCTCGCGCGGCACCAGGGAACCGGCGTAGAGCACCACCGGGCAGCGGGCGATGAGCGTCTGGCCGCGCACGGTAATCAAATCCGCCGCGCCCGGCCCGGCGCCGATGAAATGTATGGTCATTCCGCCGCTTCCCCCGCGTTCGTGGCGCGCTTGGCCGCATAGCCGCGCGGTGTATACACCCAGGCGCCGCCGTCGCCGCGAGCCATACGCCGGGTCTGGCTGGAGCCGACGAGAACCACGGTCAGCATATCCACCTGCGCCGCGGCGATGTCATCGAGGTCAGTGATCCGTAGCGTCTCACCTTCGCGCCCCAGGTTGCGCGCCAGGATGACCGGTGTGGAGGCGGTCCGGTGACCGCGCAAAATCTCCATGGCAATTTCGAACTGGCGCCGCCGTTGCCGCGAGACCGGATTATACAGGGCAACGACAAAGTCCCCCTCGGCGGCAGCACGCAAGCGTCGTTCGATAACCGGCCACGGGGTTAAAAGATCGGAAAGCGAGATGGCGCAAAAGTCATGGCCCAGCGGCGCACCGGCACGGGCCGCCGCCGCCTGCAGGGCCGAGATACCGGGCAGAACGGCGATCTCGGGCCGCCGCCACTCGGCGCAACCGCCATGCTCCAACATCTCGAAGACCAGCGCCGCCATGGCGTAAATACCCGGATCACCGGAGCAGACCAGGGCCACGTCGCGGCCTTCGGCAGCCAGATCGAGGGCGGCGCGCACCCGCACTTCCTCCTCGCCCAAAGCATAGGCGTGCATCGTTTTACCCGCCGCCGCCCGGCCCAGCAGATCGAGATAAAGGCCGTAGCCCACCAGATCGCTGGCGCGCGCGACGGCGACTTCCGCCTCCGGCGTGCGCCAGGCCGGATCACCCGGCCCCAGGCCGACCAATGCCAAACTGCCCCGGCCCCGTCCAACGGTACCGATGGGCACAGGTGCTATGGCGATGGCACAGGTGGCGCGGGCCGACTTGCGCTTTGCGGCCAACAGCCGTGCTTCCGGTCCGGCGGCGGCCAACGCCGCGCCTTCGGCCACGCCGTGACACCCGACCTCGCGAAAGACCGCATCGGACGGGTTGGCTAGGCGCGGAGTCTCCGCCTCCAGCCGCGCCGCATCGAAAAAGCGGGCGGAAACACCGAACTCCGCCGCCAGCGCCTGCACCGCCGGTTCGTCCGCTTTTAGATCGAGGGAATAGATGCCGGCAATCGCGGCCGTTGCCAAGCCGGCCTCGGCGAGCGTTTCTTGGACCAGCGCGCCAAGTTCCGCCGGGTCCGTCCCGCGTTCGCAACCAACGCCGACGGCGAGGACCGCCGGGTGATAAATCAACTCGTCCGCCGAGCCGCTGTCGGTGCACTCGGTGGCGGTGATTTTCAGTGTCGCGTCATTGGCGAACGGCAACGCCGATTCCGCCAGCCAGGGAGCCGATCCCTCTAGGCGCACCGTGGCGCCGGCCAGCAGGCGCGCGGCGAAATTCTTGTAATTCTGTGGATTGGCCAAGCGCCAGCCAGCGGGTGGGTCATCGAGCGCAACACCGAAGCGGCTCTCCCCGGCCCCGGTGATGGCGGCCTGCGTGCCGAGCAGATCGGCGATCCGCCGCGCCAGCGCATCGCCGCCGCGATGGCCGCCGAGCAACGGCACCACCGCCCGGCCATCCTCGGATAGCGCCACGACCGGCGGTTCGGTGGTCTTGTCCGTCAGCACCGGCGCCAAAGCGCGTACGGCGATGCCGGCGGCACAGATGGCGACGATCGGGCGCCCGGCGGTGAACAGGTCGCGCAGATGCGTGGCCGTATCGGTAAACGTGACATCGGCACGGTCGACGCGTGTGGCCAGGCCGTGCACCTCCGTGCCGGGAAATTCACTGACAAGACGGCGCGCCAGATCGGCGCCGCGCGAGGTCAGGGCCACGAAAGCAAGGCGCCCGGTCATTGCCAAGCCCGCCCTTTCTTGTGCACCAGGATCATGGAGAAATACGGTACGTCCCCGGGAATGACCGAGTCGAGCGGCAGGATGCGTTGGCTGGCCATGGTCGCATGTTCCACGTAGCAAGCACCTTCCAGCAATCCGAGATCGCCGAGAACTTGGCGCACTTTTTCGAAATGCCGGCCAACCTTGATGATCGCCGCGGCATCACCGGCACGCAAACGCTCTGTCAACGCAGCAGCATCTAACGGTGCTGGAATAATATTCAGCACATCGTTGCGCGAAGCCAACGGTGCACCCAAAACGGCGGCGCACGCGGTTAGCGAGGAGACACCGGGCACGACCTCCACCGGAAAACGCTCGGCCAGGCGGGCAAAGAGGTACATGAACGAGCCATAGAAAAACGGATCGCCCTCGCACAACACCGCCACATCGCGACCGGCGGTAAGATGACCGCCGATGTCCTCGGCAGCGCGGCCATAAACTTCTTGGGCAGGGAAGCGGTCGGCCACCATGGGCATGCGGATGGCGATCTCGCTCTGCCCGCCGGGTAAGAGGTCGGCAACGATGGCGCGGGCCAGACTGTCACCCTGCTCCGGTGCCGGGTAGGCGATGACCGGCGCTGCGCGCAACAGGCGCAGCGCCTTTACGGTGATCAGTTCCGGATCGCCGGGCCCGACGCCCAATCCATAAAGCCGGCCGCTCATGGCTTACGCGCCGCGAGTTGTGTTACCGGCATCAACGGTCGCCAGCCGGTCAAACCGCCCACCGGCGCGGCGCGCGAGATGGCGAGGCGGGTCAACGTGCCGCCGTTGTGTCCATGCCAGGCCGCGAGCGCCGCTTCTCCCTCAACGGTCACGGCATTGGCCACCAGGCGACCGCCGGGACGCAGGCGCTCCCAACAAATGTCCAGCAAACTGTCGTGCGTTACACCGCCGCCGATGAAGACCGCATCCGGGCGCGACAGATCATGCAGAGCCGCTGGTGCTTCTCCGGTAACAATGTCTAAACGCGGTGTGCCCAAGGCGGCGGCATTGGCGGCGATCAGGGTGACGCGATCGGCCTGCCGCTCCACCGCCGTCGCCGTGGTGTTGCGCGCGGCGCGCAGCCATTCGATGGCAATCGAGCCACAACCGGCGCCCACATCCCACAGGTGCTGCCCGGCAACCGGCGCCAGGGCGGCGAGGGTGACAGCGCGCACCTCCCGCTTAGTGAGTTGCCCGTCGTTCTG
>JAJFGP010000074.1 GCA_021776055.1 Kiloniellaceae bacterium | reverse complement strand
GTCATTGGCGACGATCAGGCGTTGATGCAGGGGAATCGTGGTCTGGACTCCGCCAATGACGAACTCCTCCAGGGCCCGGCGCAGGCGCATGAGGCATTCGTTGCGGGTTTGCCCGTGTACGATCAGCTTGGCGATCAGGCTATCGTAGTACGGCGGCACGCGGTAGCCGGCATACAGCCCCGAATCCACCCGCACCCCCAGGCCCCCGGGGGCATGATAGTCGGCGACCAGGCCCGGCGAGGGGAGGAAGGTTTCCGGATCCTCCGCATTGATCCGGCATTCGATGGCATGGCCGGAAAACTGGACGTCTTCTTGCCGCAGGCTCATGGGCAGGCCGGCGGCGATGCGGATCTGCTCGCGCACCAGATCGATCCCCGTGATGGCCTCGGAAATCGGATGCTCGACTTGCAGGCGGGTATTCATCTCGATGAAAAAGAACTCGCCATTTTCGTACAGAAACTCGATGGTCCCGGCGCTGCGGTAACCCAGGCGGCGCAGGGCCGCGGTCACCCGTGCGCCGATGGCGGCGCGCACCTCGGCATTCAGGGCCGGCGAGGGGGCCTCCTCGAGCAGCTTCTGGTGCCGCCGCTGCAGCGAACAATCGCGCTCGCCCAGATGAATGACATTCCCTTGGTCGTCGGCTAGGACCTGCACCTCGATGTGCCGCGGCCGGTCGAGGTATTTCTCTAGATAAACCGCGTCGTAGCCGAACGAGGCCTTGGCCTCGGTGCGGGCTTGTTTCAGGGCCTCGAACAACTCGCCCGGGACGCGCGCTACCTTCATGCCACGGCCGCCGCCGCCGGCAGCCGCCTTGATGAGGATCGGATAGCCGATACGCTCCGCCACCTGCGCCGCCTCGTCATTCGCCGTGATCGCTCCGTCGGAGCCTGGAACCACCGGCAGGCCCAAGCTGTCCGCCGCCTGCTTGGCCGCGACCTTGTCGCCCATCAGGCCAATGTGCTCGGGCTTCGGGCCGATGAAGACAAGGCCGTGCTCCTCGACCATGGAGGCGAAGTCGGCGTTCTCCGAGAGAAAGCCGACGCCGGGATGAATGGCGTCCGCCCCGGTGATGTTGGCGGCGGAAAGGATGGCCGAGACGTTTAGATAGCTATCCTTGCTCGGCGGCGGGCCGATGCACACGCTCTCGTCCGCCAGGCGCACGTGCATGGCCTCGGCGTCCGCCGTGGAATGTACGGCGACGGTCTGGATACCCATCTCGCGGCAGGCCCGGTGGATCCTGAGCGCGATCTCGCCTCGATTGGCGATGAGGATCTTTTCAAACATGCTGCCGGATGCCGGAAGTTATACCAAATCTCACTGATATGAACCCATTTCATGGCGGCGTATGGGTTTTCCGGTTAGGAGCGGGGTGAAGCGCGTAGCGGGGCTACGGGCAAACCCCGCGACGCGGCCGGAAAGCCCATACGCCCCACCGGAGGCCGCCATCTTTTGCCCGTCGGCGTCGTTGCGAGCTGCTTGTGGTGCACGCACCACGGTGCAACTCGCGCCTATCCGACGGACAAAATCTTGGCGGTGAAATGGGTTCATATCAGTGAGACTTGGTATCATTCGATGATCAGCAACGGCTCGCCGAACTCGACCGGCTGACCGTCCGTGATCATGACCCGTGTCACCTTGCCGGCACGAGGGCTGGCCAGGGGGTTCATGACCTTCATGGCCTCGATAATCAGCAGCGTCTGCCCTTCGTTGACAGTGTCGCCGACTTTGACGAACGCCGGCGCGCCGGGCTCGGAGGAGGTATAAACGGTGCCGACCATGGGCGATGTAATGGCGTCCGCGGACACGGCTTCCGCGGCGTCTGGCGCGGGGGCCGCTACCGGTTGTGCCGCCGTTGGTGCCCATCCGGCGACTGGCGCCTGATGTCGGCCAACGCGAACGCGTTGCCCATTCGCCTCGTACTCAATCTCGCTCAACCCTGTTTCTTCGAGCAAGGCTGCCAAGCGGCGAATCAAATCGTCGTCCGGCTGAAATTTTCCCATCATTTCCCCCGACGATCGGCTAGCAGCGCCGCCATCGCCTCCAATGCCAATAGGTAACCCTGCACGCCGAAGCCGCAGATGACCCCCTCGGCGGCGCGGGACACATACGATTGCTGGCGAAAATCCTCGCGCTTGTGCGTATTCGACAGATGCACCTCGATCACCGGCAACCCGATGGCCAGCAGGGCATCCAGGATGGCCACCGAGGTGTGGGTGTAGGCGCCTGGGTTCAACACGATGCCGGCGGCACTGTCGCGCGCTTCCTGGATCCAGCCGACCAACTCGCCCTCGGTATTAGACTGACGGCAGTCTACGGTCAGGCCAAGCGCCTTGGCCTGCTTGCGGCACAGCGCCTCGATATCGGCGAGCGTCGCGGTCCCATAGATTTCGGGTTCCCGCGTGCCGAGCAGGTTGAGATTGGGACCATTGAGAACTAGAACGCTAGGCGCTTTGGCCACGAGACTGCTTTTCCCCCGCCGTCATTGCGCGAAAGCGTTAACACAGGCCGGCGCAGCGGCGCAATCCGCGTCTCCAGCTAGATTATGCCCTAGCTCGACCGCGCTCGCTCCTCGGCAATGATTTGCCGCAAGGTCTCGGCGTCGATGGCGCCGGGGACCAACGTCTTGCCGATGATAAAGGCAGGCGTGCCCCGGATGCCGATCGTTTCCGCCAGGACCGCGTTGCGGGCCAGGGCATCCTCGATCTCATTTGACTTCATATCGCGGCGCATACGCGGGATATCGAGGCCGACTTGTCCCGCCACGGTTTCGATATGGACGTCGCTCATATCGCCGGGTTGGGTCATCAGGGCGAAATGGAAGACCTCATACTTGTCCTGCTTGGCGGCGGCCAGGGCAGCGCGGGCGGCCTGCACCGATTGCGGGCCCAGGATAGGAAATTCCTTCATCAACAAGCGCACATTGCCATCGCTGGCCACTTCATCTTTCACCATCCCGGCCACGGTCTTGCAGTAGGGGCAGCGGTAGTCGAAGAACTCGACCATCACCACGTCGCCCTCCGGATTGCCCAACACCGGTGTTGCCGGGTCTTGGGTCAGCTCGCTGTGGCGCTGGCCGATGGCCTGCTGACGCGATTGCTCCTCGGCCAGTTTTTGCCGCTGCTGGTACTCGGTCAGGGCTTCGACCAACACTTCCGGGTTGGCGAGCAGGTAGTCGCGCACGATCCGCTCGATGCCCTGCGCCTGATCCGCCGAGAAGCCGCCCGGCAGGCTTTGTTCCTGTGCCTCTGCCGGCGCTGTCAGCAAGCCAAGGACAAGCCCTAGGCTCAAGATCGCCGCCCATCGTGCCAGCCCACTAAGTCGCATCGGAATCTCCATAATACCAAGGCGTTAAGCGTCAGGGCTCAACCGGTTAATCCGTCTGCACCCAAGACCACAGAGTCGCCCGCCGGCGCGGCGATGTCAATTGCCGCCGGGGTTTCCTGGGGCCCCGCCCAGACACTTTTCGGCGAGTTGCCAAATACCCTTGGCGTTCATAGACTGCGGCCCCCGCATGCTTTGGCGTTTATTTTCCCGCGAACCGAGTAGCCTAGTGTTTGGAAAGCGACGACGACACGGCCGCCGACCACGCTTGAGCGAGCGGCTGTTCCGGCGATTCGTCATCAAGTATTTCTCCCGAAATCTGCTCGTCGACTTGCAGCTACAGGCCAAGCGGGCAAGCCTGGATTACATCAACGCGCACATGATGCATTGCATGGTGTTCGATACCCGTTGGGATATCCTGCGCTATTCCCTGGGGCAGGCGAAATCCGAGGGTCTGATTCTGGAGTTCGGTGTCTACAAGGGCGATAGCATTCGGGCCATCGCCGATTGGTCACGCCGGCCTGTACATGGCTTCGATTCCTTCGAAGGGTTGCCCGAGAATTGGATTGGAACCGGCGAGCTTCAGGGCAGGTTCAACGCCCGTGGCCGCCTGCCCAAGGTGCCGGCCAACGTGACGCTCCACGCCGGCTGGTTCGATGACACGCTGCCACCGTTTCTCGCCGGGAATCCCGAGCCGGTCGCCTTCGTGAATATCGACTGCGATCTCTACTCCTCGACCGTGACGATCCTCGATGCTCTGTCCGATCGCATTCGCCCGGGCACGATCATCAGCTTCGATGAATATTTTAACTATCACGGCTGGCAGCGGCACGAATTCAAGGCCTTCCAGGAATTCGTTCAGGCAAAAGGTGTGCGCTACGAGTATCTCGGTTTCACCGCGACCGGCGGAACCATCACCCTGCGTATCCTGGAAATGGGTGCTACGCCGGGCCCGGTACCGCCCGCGTAGGTAGGGCTGGGTGCGGCGCCTGAGGCCTGACTGCTCTATTTTTTCTCGTCGGCCAGGCGGCCGGCCAACTGCTCGATGTCGCCGGCGCGCAGCCAGCTTGGAGAGCCTTCGGCGAGGATCTTCTGGGCGCGCGTGGCTTGCTCACGGGCTTCGGGTGCGTGGCCGCGTGCCAAAGCACTTTCGGCGAGCGCCAGTGCGGTCATGCCGATATCGCCGGCCCGTCCATGGACGATGGCCGTCAGGCGCCAGGCGAACGCGTTGCCGGGTTCGTGCTGCAGTGTCCTTTCCAAGTGCCGAAGCGCCTTCTGGTCGGTCTGCGGATCGTTCAACTCAACCTGCGCCTGGGCCAGCGCCATGGCAATCTGAGGCGAGTCGGGCAGGAGCCGCGCGGATTCCTCGTACACCGGAACGGATTCCGCGACACGTCCGGACTCGAACAAGATTTGAGCCTTGAGCTCATGGAAATAAGGGTCGCCGGGATGCTCGGCCAACAGGGCATCCGTTAGCGTGATGGCGTTTTGCATATCGCCGCTACGATAATTCGCGATTGCGCGGGCATAGCGCGCCGGCAGGCTGATGTCCGTTTCGGGATAGCGAGCGAGCACCTGGTCCATTGGCTGCAGGAAACCGACCAACTTCGCCTGCATGCGCTTGTGCAAAGCGCGCAGTTTTTCCGGTGCCGGGGTCTGCCCATAGCGTGATTTACCCACCTGATCTTCCAGGAACTGGATGCGCTCCCGGGTTAGCGGATGGCTGCGCAGGTAAGGGTCCTGATTGGAGGCGTAGAGCACCTCCTGCCCCCTGACCAAGCGCATGAAGTCGAGCAGGCCCTTTGGTGACTGGCCGGTCCCATCAAGCAACCGGATGGCAATCTGATCGGCGGAGGATTCCTGTGCCCGGCTGTAGCTGAGCAGGCCCTTTAGAGCGATGTCCTGACCGCCGGCGATAACCGCCTGGGCCACTTCGCCCCGGCCGGTCGCAAGCGCCGCCCCGAGGCCGATGACATAGGAGGCGATGACGGCTGTGGTGCTTCGCCGGAGGTTTTCCCCGCGCGTGGCGCCGTGGCCGGCGGCAATGTGGCCGGTTTCGTGGGCGATGACGCCGATGACCTCCAGCGGGTCGTCAGCTTGCATCAGGGTGCCGGTATGGATGAACATATTAAGCCCGCCGGCCACAAAAGCGTTGAGTCGGTGGTCGTTTACCAGATAAACGTCGATATCTCTCGGGCTTAGTCCCGCCGCCTGGAACAGTGGCGTGGAGTACAAGCGGATGATATTTTCGATCTCCGCGTCGCGAATCAGGCGGATTTGCTGCGCAGCCACAGGGCCTGGCGTCATTACGGCCAGGGCCAGCAAGATAGCGGCAACTAGGGAGGCACTTCGTTTGCGCAAAGGTCAGCTCTCGTCCGGTTTCTATACAGGTAACAGTGGTAAGGCGCGGTTTCAACGTGTCAGGCCGGGTATTCCAGTCGTGGTGCTGGCGGCAGGCCTGATGCTTGCAGCCTGTAGCACTGCGGAGGAAGCCGACGGATTCACGCCCATTTCGGGTTTTGCCGGCGTTGTTGCCGCGGACGAGCCCCGTGCCGCCGTGGTTGGCCGCGAGGTGCTTGGCCTTGGCGGCTCGGCGGTGGACGCGGCGGTTGCCATGTATTTCACCATGGCGGTGACCATGCCCTCACGCGCCAGCCTGGGCGGGGGCGGGGTCTGCGTTACCTTCGACGGCGCCGAAAGGCAAGGCGCGGCCATTGAGTTCCTGCCGCGGGCCGCGGCCTCGGGGGGCATCGTGCCTACGGGCATGCGTGCCATGGCGGTGCTACACGCCCGCCACGGCGTGCTGCGCTGGGAACAACTGCTGACCCCCGCCGAGACGTTGGCGCGGTTTGGCCATGCCGTTAGCCGGGCGTTCTCCCAGGACCTACAGGCTGAGGCCGAGCGTATTGCCGGCAACCCGAAGCTCGCGCGGTTGTTCATGGCCCGCAGTGGCCGTCTGGCACGCACCGGGGACAAAATTATCCAGACCGAGCTTTCCGCAGTGCTTAGCGGCATCCGGCAGCAAGGTGCCGGGTATTTGCATAGCGGCCCGTTTGCCCGCCGGCTGGCCGATGCCTCCAGCGCTGTCGGCATGCCTCTGAGCATCGAGGACGTGCGCAACTCGCTGCCGAGGATAACCGAGGCCGTCGCCGTGCCCGCCGGTAAGGATGTGGCCTTTTTTGCGCCGCCGCGCGCGACAGGCGGTGTCGTCGCGGCGCAAATCTGGGAGGCACTGGCCAATTTGGAGGGTTTTGGCGGTGCGGACGATGCGCGCCTGCACGCGTTTGCCGAAGTGTCGGCACGTGCCTTTGCGCAGCGCGCTGCCTGGATGACTCCCGATGGGAGCAGTCGTGACCCGGCGCAGGATCTTGTCTCTACCGATAGGATAAAGGCCATGATGGCCGGCTATAGCGACAGCCGCCACACCTCCACCGATGCGTTCTCGCCACCACCACGAGAAATCTCGTCCGGTTCACCATCGGCGGGCTATGTGGTCGGTGACCGCTTTGGCAATGCCATCGCCTGCACGTTCACCATGAACCGGTCTTTCGGTGCCGGGCGCGTAGCCGAGGGCACGGGAATTCTCCTGGCGGCACCGCCGCGCTCGCCGAATGACGGAGCCAACGTCCTGACGGCCGTTATCGTCGGCAACGTCCGCACCGGCACCTTGCGGTTTGCCGGTACGGCCGCCGGCGGCGCTCAAGGGGCAACAGCTTTGGCGCGGGTCATGCTGGAAACGCTGGATCGTGAGCAACCATTGGCGACAGCAATCGCGGTACCGCGAGTGCACCACGGCGGGGCGCCGGACGAGCTTCTCCTGGAAGGCGGCATCGATGCAGGTACGCGGGCCGGCCTGCAGAGCCGCGGGTATACACTACGCGAAGTGCCGGAGCTTGGCCGCGTCAACGCCTTCTACTGCGACAACGGACTTCGCGGTTCGGAAGAAGATTGCAATGTGACCACGGACCCGCGTGGCGCCGGCCTTGCCAGCACGGCTCAATAGAACGGCGGTTCCTCAATGTCGTTAAAAGTCGCGAAGCGGGGAAACGTCCCGCCGTTCATCGTCATGGACGTGATGCGTGCCGCCGACGAGCGTGCCGCCACGGGGGCCGCGGTTTTGCATTTGGAGGTCGGGCAGCCGGGCACGCCCGCGCCACGCCCGGTTATCGAAGCGGCGAAGAAGGCGCTTGAGACGGACAATATCGGTTATACCCTGGCGTCGGGCCGGCCGTCGCTGCGCCGGCGTATCGCCCAGCACTATCAAGACCACTATGGCGTCGACATCGATCCCGCGCGGATCATGGTAACGTCCGGCTCATCCGGCGGTTTCCTGTTGTCGTTCTTGGCCTGTTTCGATGCGGGCGACCGGGTGGCACTGGCAGCGCCGGGATATCCCGCCTATCGAAATATTCTTACAGCGATAGGCGTTGAGCCGGTGTTGCTGCTCACTGAAGCGGAACACCGGTTTCAACCGACCCTCGAACTTATCGATCAGGTGACGGCGCGGGACGGTAAGCCGCTCGATGGCTTGATCGTCGCCAGCCCGTCGAACCCGACCGGGACCATGCTCGGGCGCGCCGAACTCTCGCGCCTGGTTGAAGGCTGCCGGGCGCGCGGCATTCGGGTTATCTCCGACGAAATCTACCATGGCGTCACCTATGGCGAGCCGGCGGTCTCCGCGCTCGAGTTGGGCGACGATGCGGTTATCGTCAACAGCTTCTCAAAATATTTCTCGATGACCGGCTGGCGCCTCGGATGGCTGGTGCTGTCGGAAGAGCTGATACGCCCCGTTGAATGCCTGGGGCAGAATCTGTTCATCTCGCCGCCGACGGTCTCGCAGTATGCCGGGGAGGCCGCTTTCGATTGCGGTGCCGAGGCGGACGCCTACGTCGCCGTCTACGCGCGCAGCCGCGCCTTGCTGCTCAAGGAATTGCCGGGTGCCGGCTTCGAAAAGTTAGCCCCCGCGGACGGCGCCTTCTACATTTATGCGGACGTGCGCCAGCGCAGCAATGACAGCGAGGCTTTCTGTCGCCGCATGCTCGCGGAGACGGGTGTGGCAAGCACACCAGGCACGGATTTCGACCCGGAGCGCGGCAACGGCTATGTCCGCTTTTCATTCGCGGGAGCAGAAGCCGAGATCGCCGAAGCCGTGCGCCGCTTGCGCGCGTGGTCCTAGCGCGGCCGGAGCCGCCGGCCTAGAGCCGGCGACTCATCAACCCCAGCGTTGCCACCAACCGCGTCGCCGGCTTTGTTCCTCGGAATCAACGTCGCCATCACCTGGGGCAGGGCTGTCCGCCGCCGGTACCGCGGCAAGAGCAGGTGCCGGTTCGTCGGTGGCCGGAGCCGTTGCCGGCTTGTCCGCTGGCTTGCGACTGCGCCGGCGCGAACGTGGTTTGCGCGCCGCCGGTTTCTCGCCGGCCTCTGCGGCCTCGGAGTCCTCTGCGACCGCCGCGTTGGCCGGTGGCGTGGCGTCCGCGCTCTCCGCCGGGTTTTCTGCTACCGCGTCCTCGGATTTAGCCGGGCTGCGTCGACGGCTGCCGCTGGCGCGGCGTGGCCTGCGTTTCTTTGTGCCGGCGTCATCCGTTGCCGGTGCGCCCTCCGACGCGGGCTCTGCCGTTTCGCCGGCTGCATTCTCCGCATCTGTTGTTGTAGCTTCGGCTACGGACTCGGCCGCGGTTGACTCAGCGGCACCGGTGGCATCCGCGCTGGTCGCCACTGTGCCGTCTTCCCGATCGCGCCGTCCGCGCCGCCGGCCGCCACGCTTGCCGCGCCGCCGGCGCCGTTTGCCGGTCTCGTCCGTGCCATCGGCCTGTGGCTCGGGGCTTGCCGTTGGCGCGGCCGCGGTCTCCGCCTCGTCCTCGTCTTCGTCTTGGTTCTCGACGGGCGCGAGGCTTTCTTTTGGTGCGGCAGTACGGTCTTCGCCACGACGCCGGCGGCGGCCACCACGACTACGCCGGCGTTCGCCATCGCTTTCGCTGGTTTCGTCTTTTTGTTCCTCACGCCGCTCGCTGACCGCTTCTTCGCGTCCAGACACCGTCCGGCCCAGCCGCTCGAGGCGGTGGTCGGGCGCAATCAGGCTGGTATCCGTATCGACGCGGATTGTCAGGCCGTGGCGCTGCTCCACGTCGACCAGGCCGGCCCGCATGTTATTGAGCAAATGCATGGCGACGCTGGCGGGCACGGCGATCGTAACTTCTCCGCCGCCGCGCCGGACCGCGTCCTCCTCGAGGACTCGCAAGATATGCAACGCCGAGGACTCCGCGGTGCGGACATGGCCGGTGCCATTGCACGTCTGACACACGCCTGTGGACGTTTCGACCAGGCTGGGCCGCAGACGCTGCCGCGACATTTCGAGCAGGCCAAAGGGGCTGATGCGGCCGAGCTGGATTCTCGCCCGATCACTCCGCAAGGCGTCCTTGAGGCGGCGCTCGACGCTGCGGTCGTGGCGCGAGTCTTCCATATCGATGAAGTCGATGACGACCAGCCCGGCCAAGTCGCGCAGCCGCAACTGGCGGGCAACTTCATCCGCCGCTTCCAGGTTTGTCTTGTAGGCGGTTTCCTCGATATGCCTTTCGCGCGTTGCCTTGCCCGAGTTGACATCGACGGCGATCAGGGCCTCGGTCGAATTTATCACGATGTAACCGCCCGCCTTAAGCTGCACGGTGGGCGAGTGCATGGCATCGATCTGCCCCTCCACCTGATGCCGCTGGAAGAGGGAGGCCCCGGGGGCCTTGTAGAGTTTTACGTTCTTGGCGTGGCTGGGCATCAGCGACTTCATAAACGCCTTTGCCGCTTTGTGACCCTCTTCACCCTCGACCAGAATCTCTTCCATATCGCTGCGGTAGAGATCGCGGATCGCGCGCTTTATTTGGTTCGCTTCTTCGTAGATCAAACTTGGCGCGGTTGAGCCTAGGGTGGTCTCGCGGATCTCGCTCCACAGGCGCAGCAGATATTCGTAGTCGCGGCGGATTTCCGGTTTGCTACGCTCGCTGCCGGCGGTGCGCACGATAACGGCGATGCCTTCTGGGATATCCAACTCTTCGATGACGCTTTTCAGGCGGCGGCGGTCGGCGGAGCCACTGATCTTGCGGCTGATGCCGCCACCACGGGCGGTATTGGGCATGAGAACGCAGTAGCGTCCGGCCAGGGACAGATAGGTGGTCAGCGCCGCGCCTTTGTTGCCGCGCTCCTCCTTGGTCACCTGAATCAGCAGAACCTGCCGGCGTTTGACGACCTCCTGGATCTTATACTTGCGCATGAACCGGGCACGTCGCCGTGCCGCGTCATCCACCTCGTCGCCACCGACGGTATCGACGCTGGTCTCGGCAGCGACCTCCTCGACCTTGCCGTTCGCGCTGGCGACGGTTTGGCCATCGCCATCCGCTTCTTCGTCGGCTGAGTCCGAATTGGCTTCCGGCTCCGCCCCGTTCTCACCTTCGCCCGAGTCAAGAGTGGGCGAGTCGAGAGGAGCCCTGTCCGGTGAATCGTCTTCCACCGAATCGTTCTTGTGACTTGCCTCTTCGGCAATCAGCGCTTCCCGGTCGGCAATCGGAATCCGGTAGTAATCGGGATGGATCTCGCTGAAGGGTAGGAAACCGTGTCGGTTGCCTCCGTACTCGACGAATGCCGCCTGTAGAGACGGTTCGACCCGAGTTACTTTCGCGAGATATATGTTGCCCTTAAGTTGTCGTCTTGCCGCGCTTTCGTAATCAAATTCTTCGAGACGGTGTCCGCTGACTACCGCCACCCGTGTCTCTTCCGGATGGCTGGCGTCGATCAACATACGCTTGGCCATAAATGGTACTCTCCAGAACGCGTCCGGCGACACCCGGCGAATAGGCGGGCTGCGGCGCGAAGGTCTGTGAAACTGCTATTGTCATCGTTCGACTGTTTGCTGGTCCTTGAGCAAATATCTGCTAAAGGACCGGTGTTTCGGCCGCCGTCCAGCGCGCATACGCGCGCCGCGGCACCGAGGAAATTAGCCGGTCACAAGGCCTAACAAATGGACTTGCCCCCGACCCGCGGGATGGAAAGCGCCGATTTCGGCAGCCCGACATCCGCTGTTTCCCTGCCTAACCCTCGACTTAAGGGGGTGAGCAGGGTAACCACACACCCGCCAGCCGGCTTCTGCCGACCCGGCGAGTGCGAATCGATTCGCTCGACCACACTACCAGGACGGTGCGCCCTGTACCATATTGGAATTCGATGCCGGCGCGCCAAGGGGGCACATCTTGCGGCGGGCGTGTTCGGCAAGTCACACAAGTCACATATGTCAGGAATCCACCGATTTCCCATGGTAACGGCGGTTGCCTCTGGTATATCTGCTTCATATATCTGGCGGGTCGTGAGTATTGGCTAACTATATGTGGCGGCATAAACAGCCGATGATACGGATTCTTTTCGGCGCGATCCTGTTGCTTTTGCCGGTATCCGAGGCATTTGCCCAACCGGCTGTCACGGCGGTTCGGGTCGGCGCGCACGACGATAAAACCCGCTTTGTCATGGAGTTGACCGAGGCTCCGCGTTATCGCATTTTCACGCTCGATGAGCCGTATCGGGTGGTTATCGACCTGCCGGAGCTGGAATGGCGCCCGCCGCCAGGAGCGCTGAGCGAAGGCGCCGGCCTAATCGGGGCCATGCGGTTCGGCCTGTTCGCGCCGGGGACAAGCCGTGTGGTGCTCGATGTTTCGTCGCCAATCCAGGTGCGAAGCGTCTTCACCATCCCGCCGGGCGATGGCCAAGGGTATCGCCTGGTCGTCGACATAAAAACTGTCGGTCCACGGGAATTCGCCGCGGTGCGGGCATCGCCGATCGTCTCCACACCACCGCTGGCCCCCATCCAAACATCCGCCCTGACGGTGCCTGTGCCGCGGGCCGATGACCGGCCGACAATCGTTATCGACCCGGGACACGGCGGTGTCGACCCCGGGGCACGCGGAATCTCGGGGGTCGCTGAGAAGAAGATTGCCCTGGACTACGCCTTGGAATTGAAGCGCCAGCTGGAGGCGACCGGCCGCTATCGTGTTGCCCTGACTCGGGACCGCGACATTTTCCTGCAATTGCGTGACCGGGTTGCCTTGGCACAGCAATACAGCGGCGATCTGTTTATCTCGCTGCATGCCAACAATCACAAATCCCGGAAAATAAAGGGTGCCTCGGTCTACACCCTGTCCGAAAAATCGTCCGATGCCGAGGCGGCGGCCCTAGCGGCCAAGGAAAACAAGGCGGATATCATCGCCGGAATCGATCTGTCGGATCAGACCGAGACAGTCAGCAAGATATTGATCGACCTTGCCCAGCGCGAAACCATGAATCTGTCCAAAACCCTCGGGAATACCATGGTGGAGAAGCTTGGCCGGGCCACGGCACTGTTGCGCAATACCCACCGGTTCGCCGGTTTCGCGGTCCTCAAGTCGCCGACGGTACCGTCTGTTCTGGTGGAAATCGGCTATCTGTCAAATCGGGCCGAGGAGCGCCTTTTGCGGACGGCCAAGCACCGGGCGAAGGTGACGGCCGCCATCGTCAAGGCCATTGATGCGTACATAAAGTCGCAGAGGACCCTGAATCGATCATAGGAATCGATCATAGCGCCGCCACATTCTGGTGGTATTCCAGGGCCTATGGACGCGCACCTATGGTTACCAAAAGGTAACCGTTGGCGGATTACCTTGCGGCGGGCCTGGCGCGTATCCATAAACCCGTATTCGTGCCACCCTCAGGGAGGAAGACCTGAAGATTCTCGCGTCCTTATTTGGTTTTGTGCTGGCGCTGGCGGTGCTCGGCGGGGCCGGAGTTTTGTACCTGTTCTACCACTACGGGCGCGATCTTCCGGACTACAAGCAGCTTGCCGATTACGAGCCGCCCACGGTAACCAGGGTCCATGCGGGCGATGGCCGGCTGCTGGCGGAGTATGCCATCGAGAAGCGGGCCTATGTGCCGATCCAGGCCATGCCCCGGCGCGTGGTCAACGCCTTCCTGGCGGCTGAGGACAAAAATTTCTACACCCATCCGGGCGTCGATTTCATCTCGGTTGCCCGCGCCATCGTTACCAACGTGGCCAATCTCGGCCGATCTCGGCGACCGGTGGGAGCCTCGACCATTACCCAGCAGGTGGCGAAGAATTTCCTGCTTACCAACGAGCTATCCATCGAGCGCAAGATCAAGGAAGCGATCCTCGCTTTTCGGATCGAGCACGCCTTCGGCAAGGACCGTATCCTCGATCTGTATCTGAATGAGATCTACCTGGGCTTCGGCTCTTACGGCGTGGCGGCGGCGGCCCTGAACTACTTCAATAAATCGCTCGACGAGCTGAGCCTGGCCGAGGCGGCCTATCTGGCGGCCTTGCCCAAGGCGCCGAACAACTATCACCCCCTTCGCCGTCATGAAGCAGCGGTCGCCCGGCGGAACTGGGTGATCGGTCGGATGCTCGAGGACGAGCGTATCTCCTTCGAAGACGCCGAGGCTGCCTGGGCGCAACCCCTTGTGGCGCATCAGACCGACCCGACGGAAATTGTCCGGGCCGAGTATTTCGTCGAGGAAGTGCGCCGCGAATTGGCCGAACTATATGGCGATGCCAAGCTCTACGAGGGCGGCCTTTCGGTGCGGACGACCTTGGACCCGCGGCTGCAACGCATCGCCGAGCGGGTCCTGCGCCAAGGCCTGACCAACTATGACCGGCGGCATGGCTGGCGCGGTCCGGTTACGCAAGTGGATCTTACCGCCTTTGATTGGCAGCCGGCTTTAGCGGGCATCGAACCGCCCGCCGGTGCGGCGCCGTGGACCTTGTCGGTGGTTCTGGCGATGGACAAGGGCAAGGCGGACATCGGCCTATCGGACGGCCGCACCGGGTACATCCCGATGGCGGAACTGAAATGGGCGCGGCCCTGGTTGCCGGAGCAGAAAGTCGGCGCCAAACCGAAAAAACCTGGCGACGTTCTTAAGGTAGGTGACGTGGTTCTGGTGGAACTCGTCAAGGCAGACGGTGAGGGCAAGGCATACGATGACGGCGCCTATGGCCTGCGACAAATTCCCGGTGTGAACGGTGGTCTGGTCGCTCTGGATCCGCACACCGGCCGTGTGTTGGCGATGAACGGTGGTTTCTCGTTCGAGCAGAGCCAGTTCAATCGGGCTACACAAGCAAAGCGCCAGCCGGGATCCGCATTCAAACCGTTCGTCTACCTGGCGGCTCTGGACAGCGGTTTCACCCCGGCGACCCTCGTTCTCGACGCGCCGTTCGTGGTGGACCAAGGCGCCGGTCAGGGCAAGTGGAAGCCGGCCAATTACAGCCGCAAATTCTATGGCCCGACACCCATGCGGGTCGGGATCGAGAAGTCCCGTAACCTGATGACCGTTCGTCTGGCGCAGACCATCGGTATGGAAAAGGTGGTCGCCTACGCCAGGCGTTTCGGCGTCGTCGACGACATGCCGCCGGTGCTGTCCATGGCGCTGGGCGCCGGGGAAACGACGCTGCTCCGGCTGACCACTGCCTATGCCATGCTGGTGAACGGCGGTAAGCGGATCGATCCGACGTTCATCGACCGGGTCCAGGACCGCCACGGCCTGACGGTTTACCAGCACGACACCCGCGACTGTCCATCTTGCCGCGATGAGGTATGGACCGGTCAGGACCCGCCGGAGTTGCCCGATGCGCGGCCGCAGGTCGCGGATCATGGCAGTGTCTATCAGGTTGTCTCCATGCTGCAGGGCGTGATCCAGCGCGGAACCGGCCGGCGAATTCGCAGCGTTGGCAAGCCCTTGGCCGGTAAGACTGGCACCACAAATGAAAGCTTGGACACCTGGTTCATGGGCTTTTCGCCGGACTTGGCGGTCGGTGTCTATATCGCGTTCGATGAGCCCCGGACGCTTGGCCCGAAGGAGACCGGATCATCGGTCGCGGCACCTGTCTTTCGCGATTTCATGGCGGCCGCGCTGCGCAATCAACCGGCCATCCCGTTTCGTATCCCACCGGGTATTCGCTTGGTTCGCCTCAACGTCGAGAACGGGCGCGTGGCTCAGGCCGGAGATCGTAAAGTCGTGCTGGAAGCCTTCAAGCCCGGCACGGTGCCAAGCGGCGACGAGGCGGTCATCGATGGCGGCTATAATCCGCAGACCGGCGAAGCGTCGTCCGGCACCAGCGGCCTCTATTGAGAACCGGCGACAACGCCAGACTTAGCCGTTAAACTGCCCCACCCGTATAGGAGATGACATGCGCGCCGAAATTGAGGCGGTAGTGAACGACATTCGACAGTCGTTGACTCTGCTGAGGAGGCATCTTTGACCTGGATAACGCCCTCCGTCAGCTAGACGAACTGAACAATCGCGCCGAAGATCCCAACCTTTGGAACGACCCCGAAGCCGCCCAGTCGGTCATGCGCGAGCGGACCCGGCTCGACGATTCCATTGGCGCTTACCGCGACCTGGAGGGCCGGCTGGACGATGCGCTAACGCTGCTCGAGCTTGGCGAAGCGGAGGGCGACGCGGCAAGCGTGGCCGAGGGCGAAGCCGACCTGAAGGCGCTTCACGAGTCCGCCGCCCGGCTGCAACTGACCAGTCTTTTATCCGGCGAGGCGGATGCCAACGACAGCTATCTCGAGGTGCACGCGGGTGCCGGTGGGACCGAGGCGCAGGACTGGGCTTCCATGCTCGTGCGCATGTATGCGCGCTGGGGAGATGCGCATGGCCACAAGGTCGAATGGCTGGAAGAGAGTGCGGGCGAAGAGGCCGGGATCAAATCGGCGACCTTGCGGATCAGTGGTCACAACGCCTTTGGCTGGCTGAAAAGCGAGTCCGGTGTTCATCGGTTGGTTCGCATTTCGCCGTTTGACTCTCAAGCGCGGCGGCACACCAGTTTCGCCAGCGCCTGGGTCTACCCGGTTGTCGACGACACGATCGACATTCAAGTTCTGGACAAAGACATTCGGGTCGACACGTATCGCGCCTCAGGTGCCGGCGGTCAGCACGTCAACAAGACGGACAGTGCGGTTCGCATGACCCATCTGCCCACCGGCATTGTCGTGCAGTGTCAGAACGACCGCTCGCAGCACAAGAACCGGGCCGAAGCCATGAAGATGCTTCGGGCGCGTATCTACGAAGCGGAGTTACGGCAGCGCGAGGAGGCGGCCCAGGCTCAGGCGGATGCAAAGACCGAAATCGGCTGGGGGCACCAGATTAGGTCGTACGTCCTACAGCCCTATCAAATGGTCAAGGATCTGCGGACAGGTGCCGAAACTAGCAACGTGCAGGCCGTCCTCGACGGCGACATCGACGCATTTCTCGAAGCGTCGCTGGCCCATGGTCTGACTGGCGGGGTCGGCGAAGAGGCGGAATCGCATTCTGGCTAGGTGCCGCGACGGACGCGTGCAAGTCGGCTTGCAGCCACCGGATGAAGTAACGAAGCAGAGTTGCTGGCCACAATTGGCTTAGAGTCATCTTGGCTTTATGTGTCGCCGAAGACTCCGCCGACGGTCCCATGGAAAGTCCCACGCGCATGCCTCCTCTGCAATCGTCAGGCGGGGCGAACAGCGGTGCCGAACTATCCATTCGGACCCGAGCTCAGGCACGAATCATCGCGTTTGCGTGGTTAGGATTTCGTTAATCTTCCTGGCCTCGGCATGTCTGGCCGAATGCGCTGGTCATACCCGATTGCTTGTAATATCCCTTTTTAGTTCAAATCCTAGGGACATTAGGGCGTAGTGTCTAAAAATTCTGATCTATTAGGTAAAATTGCCCTAGCAAAACAAGTAATAATGAGAAAAATACACTTATAAGGGCTTTATGCCCTATGATATTTGTTAATAAAATAAGTGTAATCTTGAATTCTCACTGAAATACACCAGGTTTATCAAATAAGATATTTCGTTTAACAAAGATGTTCTGTGTTTTAAAGAGGTAACAAGTTGTTTTCTTGCAACCCGCATCGGCACAGGTGCTAGGAGCCAAGTGATAAGCCTCCAATACTGGTGGCTTGGCGATGCGGGTAGAGGAAGGAGGATTGGCCATGTCATTCATTCAGATCAATCTGCAGGAGATGAAGATCCTTGTCGTGGACGATAGCTCGACCGCGCGCAAGATTCTCAGCGAAATGTTGCGCGAGATCGGCGTTGGTCATGTTGTAGGCGCCGCGGATGGTGCCGAGGCGATCGAGCGGCTGCGCACCTTTCCCGCCGACATCATGCTCTGCGATTTGCACATGGTTCCTCTGGACGGGATTGAGCTGACGCGTCTGATACGCAACGCCAGCGACAGCCCCAACCCCTATCTGCCGATCGTCATGCTGACGTCGGATGCCACCCAGGCCCAGATGAAGAACGCGATGAATGCCGGCGTGAACGCCTTCATGTCAAAACCGGTCAAGATGAACGATTTGCACCGCAAGCTGTTCGTGATTTTTTCGAAACCGCAGGTCTTTATCCGCGAGGGCCGCATCTTGCGGCCGCTGCTAGGGTCACACGCGGCCGATACCCCTGCGCCGGCGCAACAACCGGCCGCGCCCGTCGTGGCCAAGACACCCAACCCTGCGCCGGAACCGGTGTCCAAGGATGATGCCGGCAGTAAACCGGAGAGCCCTGTCCAACGGCCGTTGACCCGGCGCGATCTCGGCATCCGCTAAATCCGGGACGCGAACGGCGATTCAAACTCTGCTATAATCGTCGGCCCGTCGTACCGACGTTTGGAGGATCGCCGCAGATGATCAAAGGACTGCATCACAATGCCTACCGTTGCCGGGATTCGGAAGAAACACGCCATTTCTACGAGGATTTTCTCGGCCTGCCGTTGGCCGACGCTTTTGAAATAGAAGAATCGAAGACCGGCCGGAAAACCAGCGTTTTACACAGCTTCTTTCGCCTTGGCGATGGCTCGTTCCTGGCCTTCTTCGAAGTGCCGGAGTCGCCTTTCGACTTCAAAGTTCAGCACGACTACGATCTGCACATCGCCCTTGAAGTCGACGCCGCAACTCTTCAATCCATGTTCGAGAAGGGCAAAGCCGAGGGTATCGAAACGCGCGGCATTGCCGATCATGGCTTCACCCGCTCAATCTATTTTCGTGATCCAAACGGCTATGTGATCGAGCTTGCCGCTCCGACGGACACGGCCGCCGCCTATGCGACGAAGGCCGAGAAGGAGGCGCACGGTGCGTTGGCTAGCTGGCAGGCGAGCAAACCGTCGGCACGGCAGAGCGGTTAGTGGATTCTATCCACTAGCGATTGGCGCTCGGCTCTGCTTTGTCTTTTGTGGCACGACGGGCGGTGGCTGCTAGCGCTGGTTCTTCGACCATCTCGACAAAGACTTCGTGGACCATCTGCGCCGTGCTTGCCAGTGTCGCGCGCAGGGTGGCGAAGTCCGACATCCCGGCGGCGCGGGCGAGGGAGGCTTTGAGCCCGTCAGTTCCGCTGTCGGCATCGAAGGCAGGGCCGACGGTCAGGCGTAACATCCCCTGAATCTGGCGGACTAGGCGCGTTGCTTCGATCAGGCGGTGTGCCAGGGTACTGCCAAGCAATTTGGCACCCGCAAGTTTGGCGAAAGCTGTCTGTGTGGCGCCGTCCAGAACTTCCGGGTGCGCCGGTGCGTGGCGTAAAAGCAGGTATTGCGCCAGGAACTCCAAATCGGTCAGGCCGCCGCGCAGAAATTTGATACTCCAGATCGTCTTGGCGCTGTGTTCGCGTTCGATACGGGCGCGCATCTCGGCGACATCCACAAGTAAGGCGTCCGGGTCGCGGGACGTGCACAGCAGGCCGTGGATTACGGCTTCTATGCGCGCTTGAAACGCTGGTGCGGCCAGCACCACCCGTGCCCTGGTCAAGGCCATATGTTCCCAGGTCCACGAGTCTTTCTCATAGTAGCGGCGCCAACCATCCAGCGTCGCGGCAATGGGCCCGGCGTTGCCCGATGGCCGCAACCGCATGTCGATTTCGTACAGTCGACCCTCGGGCGTCAAGGCGGTTAGCGCATTGATGAACCGTTGCGCCAGGCGACCAAAGTAATGGCTGGTCGACAACGGTTTCGGGCCGTCGGACTGCTCCACTTCGGCCTGAGTCTCATAGACAAAGACAAGGTCCAGATCCGACGAGACGGTCATCTCGCGGGCGCCCAGCTTGCCAAAGGCAATGATCGCCAGGTTGGCGCCGGGCACATGGCCGTGTGTCTGGGCAAAGTCGTCCAGGACGCGAGGGTACAACTCCGACAACACCGTATCGGCGATGTCGCTCAAGGCCCGGCCGGACTCGTCGATATCGCCGGCGTGCCGCAGGATGTGCACGCCCGCCTGGAATCGCCGGTCATTGGCCCAGCGCCGGGCGAGATCGAGCACGTCCTGGAAATCGCGTGCCTGGGCCAACACCTCCCGTAGTTCTTTGGCAAGAACCTCTGGCGCGGGGATGGGAGCGAAAAATCCAGGGGAGAGGACGGCGTCCAGCAAGCCGGCATTGCGGCTGAGACGATCCGCCAGCGCCGGTGCGCCACCCATAATCTCGGCCAGCATGTCCAGCAGGCCCGGGTTCGCATAGAGCATCGAAAAGAGCTGTACCCCCGCGGGCAGACCGGCCAGAAATTCATCGAACTTCGTCAGGGCCTGGTCCGGCTGCGTTGTCTGTCCCAACGTTTGCAGCAGCGTCGGCATCAACTCGGTCAACAACTCGCGGCTGCGGGTGGAGCGTGTTGCCCGGTGCCTGCCATGGTGCCAGGCGCGCACCAGGTTGAAGACCCTGGTGCCGTCGGCAAAGCCCATGCCCGCCAGGGTCTCCAGAGTGCCCGGCTCGGGCTCGCCGCCGGTAAAGACGAGATTGCCGGTGGTCGAGAGAGCCGGCGCCTCCTCGAAAAGCTCCGCATAGTGTTCCTCGACACAGCGTAGAACGCCCAGCAACTCCTCCCGAAATTGAGTGCCGTTATCGAGGCCGAGGAAAACGGCAAGTCGGGACAGGCCGGCTTCGTCCGCCGGCAGGGTCTGCGTTTGTTGATCATCCACCATCTGCAGGCGGTGCTCCAGCCGGCGCAAATAGCGGTACGCATGATCCAGGTTGTGCGCGGCATCGGCGTTTATGCGTCCCACCTCTGCCAGCGTCGTCAATGTCTCCTGGGTCTTGGCGCTGCGTAGGCGTGGCTCGCGGCCGCCCCAAATGAGCTGCTGTGTCTGAGCGAATAGCTCAATCTCGCGGATGCCCCCCCGGCCGAGCTTGATGTTGTGGCCGAGCACCGCAATCTCCGCGCCGCCCTTGTGCGCATGGATCTGCCGCTTGATGGAATGAATGTCCTGGATGGCCCAGAAGTCCAAGTTCTTGCGCCAAATGAAGGGGCGCAGTTCGGCCAGAAAACGGTCGCCCATGGCCAAATCGCCAGCCACCGGCCGAGCCTTGATCATGGCCGCGCGTTCCCAGTTCTGCCCCAGGCTTTCGTAGTAGGTGAGCGCCGCCGTGACCGAGATCGCCAGGGGCATTGCCCCTGGATCCGGACGCAGCCGCAGATCGGTGCGAAAAACATAGCCGTCGGCGGTCCGCTCCTCCAGGATGCGCACCAGATCGCGGGTCATACGGACAAAATCCTCCTGGATACCGCGACGACCGGTGTAGGTGTCGGCATCGCCATCAAAGAGGACAATGAGATCGACGTCCGAGGAATAGTTGAGTTCGCGTGCCCCCTGTTTTCCCATGGCCAGGACAACGTAGCCGCAGTCGTTCTGAGGATCGCCGGGGTCTGGCAAGCGCAACACATCACGTGCCGCAAGCTGCCGCAGAAGGTGCGATACGGCGGCGGCAATCGCCGCGTCGGCAAAACCGGACAGCGCGCCGACGATGGTCTCCAGCGGCCAATGCCCGGTCAAGTCGGCGACAGCGACCAACAGGGCCACCTGTCGGCGGGCGATGCGCAGGCCCGCCATCAGCTTGCCACGGTCGGTCTCCGCCGCAAGTTCGTCCTTGAGCCGCTTGAGCACATCGCTTAGGACGATCCTGGGGTCGTGTGTTGCAAGCTGTGTAAAGAATCCCACATCCGAGAGGACGCATTGGGTGAGAAACGGACTATTGCCAAAAAGTGCGGCCAGTAAGCGCTGGCCATCCGGATCCGCGGCCAAGGCGGTTGCAGCCTTTGCGATGGCTCCGTCATTGAGGCGTGCAACCCGTTCGGCCCAGTCGGTATATCCGCGCGCCGCCGCACCCGCGTCCGCCGCTTTGGGTAGGTAATTCTGTGATTCGCTGTAAAAAAACGCGGCCATTCGGGCGGTTCCAAGCGGTTCAATATGCTGGCACACTGCGAGAGCGGGACCGGCGGGTCAAGGCTAGCTGCGTGCGTTGTTTCGTTCCTCGGAGCGCGGGCCAGGGATGATTCGCCGAACCACGAAGATTACGCTCGAAATTGTCGCCGGCCTGGTCGCCGCGACGGTGCTTCTTCTTGCCGTGGCGGTTTGGCGTTTATCGACGGATCCCGTCGATATCAACTTCCTAACACCGCGTATCGAGGCGGCCCTGGCGGATCCAGCCAGCGGCGTGACGGTACACGTCGGCTCGACAGAGTTGGTTTGGGCCGGGTGGGCGCGGACGGTCGATTTGCATACGCGCAATGTCGCGATTCGCGATTCCGAAGGATCGACCATCGCGGTGCTGCCCGACATCGCCATCGGTTTTAGTTTGCGGGCGTTGGTGCAGGGCACTCTGGCGCCGTCCTCGGTTGAAGTCATTGGCGCCCGCCTTCGCCTTATTCGGGGCGAGGACGGCAAGATTCAGTTGGGCACCAGCCCCGAATCCAACACGGCTGATGCGGACAGCGAATCCGATTTTTCGCGGCTGCTCCCCTCGGTGATCGAGCAACTTGAATCGAAACCGGATCCTGAGCGGCCGCTTAGCTTCCTCACCGAGTTGCGCATTCTCAATGGCCGCATCTCGATTCAAGACCGCCGTTCAAACCTGTTTTGGGAGGCGCCGGGTGCTGTTATCGAACTGCGTCGGGGTAAGTCCGGCATAACCGGCGAAGTTGGTCTGGCCGTGAACATCCGCGGAACGCGGGCGACCGTCGTTAGCGACTTCACCTATGACAGCGCCAGCGGCCTGGTCAAGCTGCAGGGCGGCGCGGCAAATCTGCATCCCGCCGCCCTAGCCTGGCTGGCGCCGCAATTGCAAATACTCAGCGGGTTGACCACGCCGTTGGACGCGTCGCTGACGGCATCGGGGCGCGCCGACGGAACGATCGAGTCACTGCGCTTCGATCTGCGCGGCGGCCGGGGACACCTCACCATCGCCGATCGATTTCCAGAGCCGATTCAGATTGCCCAAGTGCGGTTGCGTGGCGATTTCGACCGATCGGCTGAGCGCCTGACCCTGGAGGAGGGGACGTTAACGCTCGGAACGCCGGAGCAGCCCGGTCCCGAAGTGTCGATCACAGGCTCGGCTACCAGCGCGGCGGATGGAGCCGCTGGCGACCTGGATGTCGAGGCAACGGTGACGGCCTCTAATGTTCCCATGGGCGATCTTGGTCAATATTGGCCCGCCGGAGTTGGTACCAACACACGCACCTGGGTGGTTGGCAACGTCACGGATGGTATAGCCGAAGAAGCGACAGCACACCTGGGGCTGCGGTTGCCCGGCGGCTCGGTCGATACGCTCGACGTGCGCCGCATGGACGGCACCCTCCGGTACCGCGATCTGGAGATTCATTACATGCGGCCGTTGCCTCCGGTCGTCGACGTTTCCGGCGTGGGGACGTTCGATCGCACGAGTATGGCCCTTCGTCCCACGGGTGGTCGTCTCGGGCCGCTGCAAGTGCAAGCAGCCGTGATCGATATCACCGGCTTCGATGAAGAAGACCAGATCATTGATATTGATCTGCCGATAGTAGGTCCGTTGCGCGCTGGGCTGGAGGTGCTCGACCACGATCGTCTGGCGCTGGTCCGGCAACTGGGCATCGATACCGCGGCCGTGAACGGCACCGCCGCGGCCAGGGTGGGCTTTCGCTTTCCGTTGCTGAGCGACCTTAAGCTTGACGATATCGAGATTCAGGCCCAGGCCAATCTGGAGCAGGCGTCCATCGAGAAATTTCTTCTTGGTCAAGATGCGCGCGATGGCAGTCTCGCGTTGACCCTCACCAAGGAGGGGATGGAGATCACCGGCCCGCTGCGGCTCGGCGATGTCGGGGTCGAGCTTGCCTGGAAGGAAGCCTTCACGGATACCGCACCCTACCGCACTAACCTGGCCGCGCAGATTCCGAAGCTGGATGAGACGGGCCGTAAGCGCTTCGGGATCGACTTGGCGCCTTATCTATTGGGCCCGGTCTCGGCCTCAATCCGCATGCAAACGGACCACGCCGGCACTAGCACGTTGACCACCGCTGTAAACCTTGAATCTGCCAGCTTGGCTGTTGCGCCGTTGAGTTGGGAAAAACCAGTCGGGGAATCCGGCGAGGCCTATCTGACGTTACGGCTGGCGGCTGGTCGCATGGTTGAGGTAACGGAATTCAATATCGATGCCGGTACACTGCGTGCGAAGGGGCGCGGCCAGTTCGCCGAGAAAAGCCGAGAACTTGTCACGCTGGCACTTGACGAACTCTTGATCGACGACACCAAGGTGCACGACGTGACGGTCGCACGCCAAGGCGAAGGATACGATATCCAAATAGGCGGTGGAGTGGTCGACGCCACGTCCATGATTTCGAGTAGGGATGATGACAACCGCAAAGCAGAGGCCAAGGACGACAAAGCAGTTCCAGTATCGTTGCGGACGTACACACCCTTGCTCTTATCCGCGCGCAAACTGGATCGGCTTGTCTTTGGCCCGGACCGCTATCTGGAATCGGTTGACCTGGATTTTGACCGTGGTGTCGGCGGCTGGAAGCGTTTGGCCCTAAGCGGCGACGTACCGAAACCTCTCTGGAGTAAGAGCAAACCGGTACTTGAACCAGACGTGGTTACACAAATCGGGACCGAAGCTGGAATAGAGCCAGAGCCGGCGCCTGCGCCAGAACCCAAAGCGACCCCCACGGTGGAACTGCCGCGCGCTTTGCGTGTCGATTTCGGCCCCGATCAGGTGGGGTCGCATAAGCTTTCGGTGTCGGCCGAGGATATGGGGGGCGTGTTGCGGGCCTTGGACCTGGTCGATACAGTACAGGGCGGGCGCCTGGAAATTACCGGTGAAAGCGATGGCCCGTTGCCGGCGCGCCCATTGAAAGCGCGCGTCGAGGCCCGCGACTATGTGCTTGTCGAAGCGACGATCCTCACGAAACTACTCACGGTCGCATCGCTTACCGGTATCGTGGATTTACTCCAGGGCGAGGGCATCACGTTTACGCATTTGACCGGGGATGTGATCCTTGACGATGGCGTTCTCTCGACCGACCTGCTACGCGCCTACGGCCCGGCATTGGGATTAACGGCGAAAGGAAAGCTCGATTTCGACGAGTCGATCGCCGATCTGGAAGGCACCGTCGTTCCTGCTTACACAGTGAACCGGATCTTGGGTGGGATTCCGGTGCTCGGCCAGTTTCTCATCGGCGGCGAGGGTGAGGGGTTCCTAGCCTTCATCTACCGAATTACGGGCCCGCTTTCGGAACCGGAGGTCAACGTCAATGCTCTTTCCGCTTTGGCGCCAGGTTTCCTGCGCGGTCTGTTCGGGCTTTTTGATTCCAGCGGCACGGCGGACGAGGAAAACAAGCCCCGTGCCTTACCGGAACGTATGACCCGGTAAATTTGGCCAAAAAAAGAGGCTCTAGACGGCGCGAACCAGGGCGTGCCGTTTTTTCCCGGCAGACAATTTGATGACACCGTTCGCATCCAAGTCGGCGATACCGACCACGCGCGAGTCATCGGCAATGGCCGCGTCGTTGATCCGCCCGCCGCCGCCCTTGATCAGGCGCCGGGCTTCGCCGTTGCTCGCCGCCAGGCCGGCCTCGCGCAATAGCTCGTAAGCCGGCACACCCTTGGTGAGGCGATTCCGGTCCACCTCGATGGTCGGCAGCGCATCACCGCGGCCGCCTTCGTCAAACGTGCGCCGGGCCGTCTCCGCGGCCTCGTCGGCGGCGGCGCGGCCGTGGCACATGGCCGTGGCCTCGTTGGCGAGAATCTTTTTCGCCTCGTTGATCTCGGCCTCGCGCAACGCTTCCAGGCGCTGCACCTCGGCTTCCGGCAGCTCGGTGAACAGGCGCAGGAAGCGGCCGACATCCGCGTCGTCCGTATTGCGCCAGAACTGCCAGTAGTCGTAGGCGGGTAGGCGGTCCTCGTTCAGCCAGATAGCACCGGCGGCGGACTTGCCCATCTTGGCGCCGGACGAGGTGGTGATGAGCGGCGCGGTCAGGCCATAGAGGGTTGTCTGATCGACCCGGCGGCCCAGCTCGACCCCGTTGACGATGTTGCCCCATTGGTCGGAGCCGCCCATCTGCAGGATGCAATCATGGCGTCGTTTTAGCTCAACGAAATCGTAGGCTTGCAGGACCATGTAGTTGAATTCCAAGAAACTTAACGGCTGTTCACGGTCCAACCGTAACTTCACCGAGTCGAAACTGAGCATGCGGTTTACGGAGAAATGCCGGCCGTAGTCGCGCAGAAAATCGACGTAGTTCAGGCCATCCAACCACCCGGCGTTGTCGACCATGAGCGCATCGGTCGGCCCATCGCCGAAGGTCAGGAACTGGCTAAAGACGCGGCGGATGCTCGTCATGTTCCGGGCAATCTCGGCCTCGCTCAGCAACTGCCGCGCATCATCCTTGCCCGACGGGTCGCCGATCTTGGTGGTGCCGTTGCCCATGAGCACGATCGGCTTATGCCCGGTGCGCTGCAGCCAGCGCAGCAGCATGATCCCCACCAGGTTGCCCACATGCAGGGAATCCGCCGTGCAATCGAAGCCGATATAGGCGGTAACCGGCCCCTTGTT
>JAJFGP010000073.1 GCA_021776055.1 Kiloniellaceae bacterium | reverse complement strand
ACGCGCATGTGGGTTGTGGATTGGGAATATTCCGGCATGAACGATCCGATCTGGGACCTGGGCGACGTTTCCGTGGAGGCCGAATTCGAGGATGCCCAGGACCAGGAGATGATGACCGCCTATTGCGGCGGGCCGGTACCGGAGGCGCTGTATGGCCGCATGGTCATTTATAAGGCGCTCTGCGATCTCCTGTGGACGTTGTGGGGGCTCATTCAGCACGCCGACAACAATCCTGCCGAGGATTTCTGGGCCTACTCGACCAAGCGGTTTGCTCGCTGCACGGCCCTGATGGCCAGCGATCTGTACACTTCAAGCATGGCAGCGGTAGAGCGGGACGCGTAGACTTTCCGGAAACCAGCCGGGAGATCCGCTCTATGACCGTTACGCTGCATACACGCGCCGATATCACCCTCGATAGCTATGACCGAGTTGCCTGGCAGGGCGAAGATGTCCGCTTCGACCCCGCGGCCGTGACGCGCATGGGTGAATGCCGGACCGCTTTCTTGCGGCTGATCGAAGATCCCGATGTCGTCGTTTATGGCGTCACATCCGGCTATGGTCAGATGGCGCATTTGCGCTTTACGCCTGAGCAGCGCCGGGAGCATGCGCGTAAGCCCGCACACGCGGCCATGGCGAGTTTCGGTGAGCCTCTCCCGGAGCGGGTAGCGCGCGGCATGGTGCTCGCGCGCCTTGCCAACTTCGTCGACGGACACGCGGCTATTTCGCCGGCGCTGGCGGAGGCCGTGGCGGGTTTGCTGGCGGGAGCCCCGTTGCCGGCGGTGCCGGCGTTGGGCAACGGCTGTCCGGGTGAAATTCTGGCCTTGTCGCAGCTTCTAACGCCCCTGGCGGAGACCATGGAGCTGGGCGAGAAGGATTCTCTATCCTTGGTGAACGGCAGTCCGTGCGCCGCGGCACTTTTGGCCGACGCGGTGTTGGCGGGGCGCAACCGCTTGGCTCTGGCGGTCGAGGTCTTTGCCCTCTCCATCGAGGCCTTCAAGGCGCCGATGGAGGCGTACGATGCGGCTCTCGACGACCTGTGGGGCGATGTGCACGAGGCGGCCGTGCTGCGCGAGGTGCGGGCCTGGCTCGAGGGCACGGCGATCGAAAAAGGCAGCCGGCGGCCCTACCAGGCACCGGTGAGCTGGCGGATCGTGCCACGCGTTCTGGGCCAAGCCAGGCGCGCCCTGGCGGCGGCGGAGGAGGTGGCGGCCACCAGCCTGCGCTCGGTCTCCGATAATCCGGTCTTCGTGCCGCCGGACGCGGCGCACCCGCTCGGCCGTGTCCTGTCTAACGGCGGCTATCACAATGCCGCCGCGTATCCGGCGTTGGACAACTTGAGCGCGAGCTGGGCCGATCTTGCACTTCTGTGCGACCGGCATGTCACCAAGCTTATGGATGGCAAGGTTTCGCATTTGCCGGACTTTCTGATGCAGGAGGATGGCTATCTTGGCTGTCTTGGCTTCACTGCCGCCGGACTGGCGGAGCAAGCGCGGCAGGCCGCTCAGCGAAGCTTCCTACCCGGTAGCGAGGGCGGCGGCTTTGGGCAGAACGACGTGGCGGTGCCCACGTTCCATAGCTGGCGCAAGGAGGCCGAGGCGGGCCGCTGTCTGGATGCCGCGCTAGCGACGCTGGCCGCCACCGCCAGCCAGGCTTTCTATATTACCGAACGATCCGCACCGCCCCGTCTGCAGCCGTTTCTCGAGGTGGTCCGCGGGGCTTTTCCGCCGGTATCCCAACGCCGCCCCTTGGGGCCCGATGCGGAGGTCTTGGAGGGGTGTTTGCAGAGCCGCGTTTTTGTCGGCGCGGTTGCAGAAAAGTAAGCGCGTTTTCAGCACCTTCCGCGAAGCCCAAAATTTGTCCTAGCACCTGGCGGCTCCAGTCCGCTAACCTTGCGGGCAAGACCGCATGAACGCAGGTCACAGGGAGAAAAAATGATGAGCAGCAGCCCCCATACGGGCCATTCCGACGCTGCCCCCCGGTCGGCGGAACCAATCGGTCGACGCCCGCTGCCGCCGGGTGTGGTCGGCTTGTCGACCTTGGAACGCGGACAGCGCACCGAACGCCGGGACAGCGCTCCCAGCGGTACGCTCATTGTCGGCGAGGGTATTGAGGTTAAGGGCAAGATCGAGAGTTGCCAGCGGCTGGTGGTCGAGGGTCACGTGGAGGCCGCCATGTCGGCCGATGCGCTCGAGGTGCTTGCGAAGGGCCTATTCGAAGGCACCGCCGAGGTGGAAAACGCCGAGATTGCCGGCTCCTTCGATGGCGTGTTGACCGTGCGCGGGCAGCTTACCATCAAGGATAGCGGGCGCGTATCCGGGACCATCCGCTATAGCCGCATTCTGATTGAGGCGGGCGGCGAGATTGCCGGTGAAGTCGAGTCTGCCCGAGCCGCCGAGGCCCGCGTGACCGACAATCTGGCGGACGTCGTCGCGTCTTAAGGGCGAGGGTTTAAACCGGCCAAAATCTCACGATGCACGGCAATGTAGCCGGGCGATAGGACTGTGATCTTATCGCGCAATAGTTCGTGCGCGCCTGCCAAAGCATGAAACGGCAGTGCCGGGTAGGCGTGATGTTCCACATGATAGGGCATGTTCCAGGCCAGCCGGCGCATAAGCCAGTTCGTTTGAGTCGTGCGCGAGTTGCGGAGCATGTCGGGCACCAGGGGGCATCCGGTATGCTCTGCAAGCAAATAGAGACGTAGTGCCGGCTGTCCAAGCACGACCGGTATCAGCCAATAGAGGACGGCGCTCCAGGATTGTGTGGCGAGAGAAGCGGCGGCAATCCCAGCGTATGCCAACAGTACGGTTCGAGCCTCGCGCACGATAGTCGGGCGCTGTCGCGGCGGAATAAATACCTCGTCGACATGACCACGGGCGTGGCGGACGAGCGTCGCCGTTCGTTCGCGCCAATAGGGCAGGCCGGAGGCGAGCAGCAGGTAGCCCCCGAACGTGGTGGGCTTGGCCGCGGCCAGCTCCGGATCACGGTCAGGGTCCTGAGTATGGCGGTGGTGGGTGAAATGAAAGGCCCGGAAGAACTCCGGCGGCAGCATGAGAACAAGGCCGCAGGCCCAAGCAGCGGCATCGTTCAGACGGCGGTTAGCGAAAGCGGTCCGGTGAATGGTTTCGTGCAGGGGCGCGAAAAGAAACACCAGCACGATGCCGTGCACGATCGACGCCGGGATCAGCCAAATACTTCCTTGTGCCCAGGTGACCGTCAGGCCGGTCACGGCAAGCGCCGCGCCGTGGCCGGTCAATTGCCGGAGCCCGATAATATCCGAGCGTTTGCTCAGCGCTTTTAGCGCCGCCTTATCGACGGCATCATCGGGGGCAAATGTCTCGTCCATCGGTGCCGATTCTAGCGCATTAAGCGAGAGGGTCGCCGGGTATCATCGTCGAATTGATGTTCCAGGACAGCGTGATCCGTGTCCCTGGGTCCTGGTAGGTATCGACGAAGTGCACGAGTTTTCCGGGAAAGATGATCATGGTGCCGTTGCTGGCGGTTGGACCGCAGGGGGT
>JAJFGP010000072.1 GCA_021776055.1 Kiloniellaceae bacterium | reverse complement strand
CAGCGGCAACTTGATGTTCTCGGCCACGCTCATCGAGCTGAACAGGGCGCCGCCCTGGAAAGCCACACCCAGCCGGCGCCGCAGGTCGAGCATCTCGATGGGCCCCAACCGGGCCGTATCATGGCCTAGGAGACGCAGGGTACCGGCCTGGGGCACCTCCAAGCCGATCAGCAGGCGTAGCAGCGTGCTCTTGCCCGAGCCGCTGCCGCCCATGATGACCATGATCTCGCCCTCGTGCACGTCGAGGTCGAGGCCATGCAGCACCTGGGTATCGCCATAGCCGGCATACAGGCCCCGGGCCTCGACCGCCGCTGGTCGGGGGGCGGCGGTGCCAGCGGCGCCTTGAGTCGGGTCCAGGGGCGGGGCGCGCATCTTACTGGGTCGCCAGATAGCCGAAAATCACGTCGGCCAGAACAATGGCCGAGATGCTGTGCACCACCGAGCGGGTCGTCACGCGGCCGACCCCTTCGGCGCCGCCGGTGACGCGCGACCCGTTGAGGGCCGCCACCAGGACGATCAGTACGGCGAACAGAACGCTCTTGCCCAAGCCCTGCAGGATATCGCCGGGCGCAAGGACGCTCAGGATGTTGGAGGTGTAGGCGGCCAGCGACACGTCGAGGGAGGCGCTGACGAACAACCCGGCGGCGCTCAGGGCCACCAGGTTCGCCCACATGGTCAGGCTGGGCAGCATGACGATCATGGCCAGAAGCGCCGGCGCGACCAGGAAGCGCACCGGGTTGATGCCGATGGCGCGCAGGGCGTCGACTTCCTGGTTGATGGACATGGTGCTGATTCGCGCCGCCAGCGCGGATCCGGACCGCCCGGCAATAAGGATGCCGACGATCAACGGCGCGAACTCCCGGGTCAGTGAGAGGGCGATGCCCACATGGGCGAACGATTCGGCGCCGAACAACCCGAGAGAATAGAGGCTCTGCACCGCCAGCATGACGCCGATGGCGGCGGCGAGCAGGCTGGTGATGGGCACCGCGGCGATGCCGATCTGCATCATCTGGGTAAATACCGCGCGAATGCGCACGGGTTGACGCCAGCGACGGCCCAGCACGACCCAAAACAGGCTTTCGCCAAGGAGACTGCTGGCGCGGCCCACCTCATCGAGGCCACCAACGGTACGGCGGCCGGCCTGTTCAAGGTAACGCAATATCAAGGGACCCTCCCGGCGGTCTTATGCGCCGGCCGCGGTGGCGGCGGCGATGTCGTCGTGAATCGGGAACACCATGTCGAGGCGCGCCAGTTCGAGCACCCGCCTGGCCTGCATGCTGATCGCCACGAGGCACAGATCAGTGCCTTCGCTCCGGGCCTTCTGCAAAGCCTCGACCAGACAAGCGATGCCGGAGCTGTCGATGTACGAGGCGGCGGACAGGTCGACCAACACATTGGCGCCTTGGGCCACGGCATCGAGCAGTCTCCTGCGCACGTCCGGGGCATGTTCCAGATCGACGCTGCCGGACAGGCGGACGATGCTGGGCGCCGATTTTTGCTTACCCGATTTGGTCATTGTGGCGCACCTATCTGCTTTGTCATTTCCAATAGATTTCCCTGGCCCTCCGGCGCCGGCCGGAACTCGACCGTGTCCATTATCTCGCGGATGAAGTGACTGCCGAGTTGGCCGGGGCGAACATCGTTGAGTGCCCGCGGCTTGACCGTCGCCGGATCGACCCGCGGGGCAAAATCACGCAAGCGGACCAGAATGCCGCCGTCGCAGCGGAACAATCCCAGGACCACCGCGCCATCAGCGAGTTCGCCATAGCCGTGCACGATGACGTTCTGGCAGGCCTCGTCGACCGCCAGCACGATGTTCTGCGCCGTGCCATCGTCGAATCCGCACATGCGGGCGGTGGCGCGTATGCTGCCCCGGATAAGCTTCAGACGGTCGGCGCGGGCGATGAAGTGCAGCTCGAGCAACGCCTCGGCGGTATCCGCAAATGCCGGTATAGGGTTGGCCACGTCAGTCATCGGCGCGGCCCCTGCCTTGGCCGATGGCCAGTACGGTAAGGTCGTCGCGCAGCTCCCAACCTTCACGGTCGAGGGTGTCGAGCAGGGTTTTCAGACGCTCCGCCAAGGGCTGATCGGCCAAGCCCTCGAGGAGCTGGATCAAACCCTCCACACCAAGTTCTTCCTCGTCGCCGTACTGAAACTCGATCAGGCCGTCGCTGAAAATGTAGAACTCACCGTCGTCGAGGGCCGTTTCCGTCGTCCAGAATTCCATGCCTGGAACGATCCCCAGAGGCGGCGCTTCGGCGGGGAAGGTCTGATAGCTGCGATCACGTTTGCGGAGAAGCGGTGGCTCGTGGCCGGCGTTGGCAAAGCGCAGCAAACCGGATCCCGGGTCGTAAATGCCGGCCACCATGGTCACGAACATGCCGCGGCTGCTGGTTTCGTGAATTTCCTTGTTGATGATCGACAGGATCAAGGCCGGATCGTCGCTGCGCTTGCCCAGACAGCGAAACAGACTGGCCGCCTTGGACATGAGCAGCGCCGCGTTCATGCCTTTCCCCGATACGTCACCGAGAGCGAACGGGATGCGCTGATCTGGTAGCGTGAAGTAGTCGAAGAAATCACCCGAGACCAATCTGATAGGCCGATTGTAGCCGTGAATCGGCAGATCTGTCTGGCCGGGTTGGGGCAGCAAGTTGCGCTGAATTTCGGCGGCCAGGTGCACCTCGCGCTCCATGACTTCCTGGCGTACCAGCTCTTCCGACTTACGCGCGTTGGCGACCGCCAATGCCGCGGAGTTCGCCATGATTTGTAGGAGGTTGATGTCGCGGGCTGTAAAGCGGCCACGCGCCCTGTCACTGGTGACTTGGATGACACCGAAGGGGCGACCGTCGGCGGCCAGGGGTGCGCACAGGATCGGCCCTGGCGTATCGGGAGCCGCGCCGGCCTCCGCCGACTCTAGGGCGTTGCGGCGTAGGCACCGACCGAGAATACCCTCCTCAGGGCTCGTGCGGGTGTCACGCATATCATGGTGTCCGATGGCGGCGCGGCACACCAACTCGCCGGCGTCCTGGTCGAGTAGATGGAGAGTTCCGGAGTCCGCCTGCACACCCTGGACGATCCCGGCAAGAGCGGTCTCCAAGGTCGCCTCAAGATCCCGTGAAACTGCGAAAAACTGGCTGTAGGCCGCCAAAAATTCTACGTCGTCGGTGACGCCGCAGCCCGGGGCCTCGCGCAAAGAATTGGCAGTCGATATGCTCATGACCCTGATTGGCTCGATCGGAGACGGACTGGCTAGCTTAGCGATAAATGCTTAACCATATCTTGGTCGCCGAGGACGTGGATTGTCCTTAAAAAAGGGCGGAAATCCGGGATTCAGGGTGGGATTTGAGACAGTTCTCAGTTTAACCAGCGTTCGCGCGGGGTTCGACAGGGGAGCGAAGGCTCAGGATGCTTTGGACTATCCCTAGCTTCTTGCGAAGGTCGTCCACGGTAAACGGCTTGCGAATGTAGCCGGTGACGCCGGCGGTCCGGGCCTCTTTGACGGACTCCTCGTCTGCCTGCCCGGTAATTATTAGGAAGGGCATGTCCGGCTTGCTTTCTCTGACATGGCGAAGAAGGTCGATGCCCGACACCAGCGGCATATTCCAGTCGCATATCATCACATTGACGACGTCCTTCGTCTCCTCGTCTTCCAGGAAGTTCTTGGCCTTCAGTCCGTTGCTCGCCGTATGAACCTGATAGATGCCCAAATCATTGAGCATTGATCGGATGAGGTTCATGGATTGCGGGTCATCCTCCACCAACAAGACGCGAAAATCGGTAAACCTGTCCATCACACTCGGCATATTGCCTACCTAACTTGCCTTTGACATTTCGGAACGGTCCAATTCGGTCCTGACTACCTCTGCGAGCCGCTTCATATCGATAGGCTTCTGCAAGAATGTCGCGCCGCATGGCATTTGTCCGGTCTTCTTAGCCTCGTCGGTATAGCCGGACATGAAAATAATTTTCGCATTCGGTCGCCTTTCTCGAACGACCTGCGCTACCTCAATACCACTTAGCCCCGGCATAACGACGTCGGTCAGAAGAAGATCGATGGCGCCGTCCCAACTCGTTTCGCGCTCCAATGCCTCGAAACCACTTGGCGCGGAAAGCACCTGGTAGCCAAGCTCGGTCAGCGTTTCATGGATGAGTTTTAGGACCGGCTCGTTGTCTTCGGCGAGCAAGATCGTTTCCCCGCCGCCACGCGCAGTACTCCTGGTCTCAGTTGGTGTCTCGACCAATGGACGTTCGGAGACCGGAAAGAGAAGACTCATGGTCGTTCCGGATCCCAGCGTGCTTTGCACGCGGATCTCGCCCCCCGATGCCTGCATGAAGCCATATGCGGTCGCCAACCCCAGACCGGTCCCTTTGCCACGCTCCTTGGTTGTAAAGAACGGCTCGAAGATGCGCTCAACCGTTGCTTCATCCATACCGGCACCGGTATCGGTCACCGATATTTCGATAGCATCGTCCTTGCCATCGCTTCCTTTGGTCAACCGGCTAGCAATCGTAATGGTGCCGTTGCCGGGCATGGCATCGCGCGCATTTATTGTCAGGTTTAGAAGTGTTTGGGAAAATTCGTTGTTATCGGTTTCGATGCATGACGCACCGTCCTCGATTTCGAGAAGCAGATTGATCCGCTCGCCGGTAGCTTGGGCTAACAAACCATGGACACTCGCGATCAGGTCCGTTACCCGCGCGACCTTCTTTTCCATGGCTTGGCGCCGGCTGAACACCAGGAGTTGCTTCGTCAAGGCCGCCGCTCGCTTTGTCGCTCCGAGAACCTGCTGAAGGGACTCAACGACAACAGGTTGTTTGCCGATGTTGTCCGTGGCACGACGGGCATAGCCATCGATGACCATCAGCAGGTTGTTGAAATCGTGCGCGATACCGCCAGTAAGCGCACCAATCGCCTCCATCTTCTGGGCTTGAGTGAGTTGGTCGCGCAGGGTATCCCGCTGCTGTTCCGCGTCGGCGCGGCCTGCCTCGGCCATCTGTTTCTCGCGTTTGAGGGCGTCCGAATGTGGCAGCCATCGCCAGGCCGCAAGAAACATGAAGGCGAAACCGCCGAGGTAACCGACGCCCTTCTCGAGAAATGTATAGAACAACGTATCGTGCCAGGTGAATATCGCGCGAGTCGTCTCGTAGTCGTCGATTACATCGACTGTGATGCCGAGCAGAAGAAGCAAAAAGGCGGTCATCGAGAACCGCCATGCCCATCTGTGAAGAAGGCCGCGATTCCAACCGGCCCAAGCAACGAAGACGATGATGCTAATCATGATGGCAAACCGGCCGCCCTCGAGGGCCAATTCGATCTCTTCAGTGGTCATGAGGTAAAATTCTCAGGGCGGGTAATGGTTATAGCGAGCCGGCTGGCTCGTGCGCGTTGGCGCTAGAATTTGCTTGGAAGCCCTAAGAAAGAATTAATTAGGCGCCGGTTAACCGGCCGAACACGAAAATCTGAACGGCGATGATTATCGTGATCTTCAGCGGGTCGACCGGGAAATTACCGGCTGGATTTCTCGCGATGTACCGGCGGGTGGAATTCGTCACGAAACCACACCCACAGATTTTTATCGAACAGCCCTCTGATCCAATCGATGGCTGCCCGATAGCGTGCTGTTCCTCGGAGGGCGGGATGGTATGACAGCCAAACGTCGGATCGGGTTCTCACTCCAATGTCGAGCGGCACGACACCTGTCACGCAGTCCGCCGAGTAAGTTGGCAGCAAGGCTATTCCAAGACCGCTCTGAACCGCATTTAGGAGTGCGGCGCTGGAATTGGTCCGGTAGGAAATGCGATTCGCCACCTTCGCCAGCTTGTACCACTCCGACCAATCTCCGTCATCGCCATGATAGGCGAAGTGGTCCAGCAGGCGATGGTGCATAAGATCTTCCGTATTTCGAGGTGTCCCGTGCCGGGCCAGGTATTCCGACGACGCCCAAGGTACGAAATGAAAGGTAGCCACACGATTGGCGACTAGGTCCGCCCCACTGGGCCGGCGGAACTGAATCGCGATATCGGTCTCCCATTTGAGGGCATCGGCGGGTTCGACCGAACACAGCAGTTCAAACTCAATGTTTGGATACAGCTCCTGAAATGTATGCAGACGAGGAGCCATCCAGTACGACGCGAATCCGTCGGTCACGGAGACCCGAACCTTGCCTGCCATGCGCTTGTCCAAGCCCGAGACATTCATTTGAATTTCAAGGACTTTTTCTTCGATCAGCTTGGCTGCATCGAGGATGCTTTCACCCTCGACGGTGAGGGCAACACCACTCGGTAAGCGGTCGAACAACCGCACACCCAAGCGTTCTTCGAGGCTCTCGATTCGGCGGCTGACCGTTGGCTGAGTTACTCCAATGTGGGAGGCTGCTTTAGCGAGACTGCCTTTCTGTGTAGTCACCAAAAAGAATCGGAGATCATCCCAACTATCGAATGGAGACGGCGTCAAGCGTTCGTGCCCCATAGCCCACGTATACCCCCTATACAAGAAACCTAGCTATTTGCCTTGCTACCTTAGGCGTAGGTTACATCGGTGTTGAGTATTTTCAAAATGTACCGTAGCAGCCCGACAAAGATTCAGCGAGTCACGGTATTCTTCCGAGCCATGGGCGGTTCGTATTGGCTGAGTGGGCTGACAGGACTCCTGACCTACATAACCTACGCTTTGCTCAACGATGCATGGGGCAACTATGCCTTGGCCGCAATCGCCGTCTATCTGTACCTGTCGATCCCCGCGTATTCGCGGCTGAGCAATCGACTGGAGTCAAGAACGGGCGATTCGACCGGACTGACGACAATCGGACGCGTGGCGCGCTATACCCTGCAGTTCACGGTCAATTGCGCCCTTCTCTATGTGTTTTTGGCGGGCGGTATTCTCGACCGGGCAGGTCTCGGCGGAATCGGTGGTTTTTTTGGTGCCGCTGCTTGGGTGACCGCTGTGTCGCAAGGTGGCCAGTACGCTGCCAATTGGTTGGCGACAATTGGCGTCGGCAGTTCCGACCGAAACGTCATTATCTCCATTTCTGTCAGTGTCGTTGTCAATGCCCTCGCCGTTTCAGGCGTGGTCTGGATTCAATCTATTTATGTCGGCGCTAGTTTGTTCTTTGCCGGCGTCATCCTGCTCAGCGGCGTCTTGTTCGACATCAAGACTTTGCGAATACCGACCCGCCGCCGGGGCAGTCGTTCTGTAAGCACACTGTAGTTGTAAAAGGTAGGACCAGTATGAGCTCTTCTGTTACCGGGCACACGGATGCCCCAGCGACCCCGGCAAGCGAACCCCATGCTTTGCCAAACCGGCCAGTTACCGCCGTGAAGGTGGCACGCAACATGGAAGATCTTATGCAGGCATTTGTTGTCCGGGCCGCCGTTTTCATGAGTGAGCAACGTTGCCCTTATGCCGAAGAGTTTGATGGGAATGACTTTACCGCGACCCAAATTTTGGGGCTGATCGGCGACGAACCGGCGGCCACCATTCGAGTTCGGTACTTTGCCGGTTTCGCCAAACCCGAGCGGTTGGCAGTTCGCCGCGAGTTCCGCAAAACCGGAATAGCCGCGGACGTTATCGAGTTCGCGGTCGAGCTTTGTCGGCAGAAGGGCTACGCCAAGCTGTATGGCCACGCTCAGGAGCGCCTAGTCCCATTTTGGAAGCGCTTCGGGTTTGCGCCGATGGGGCGGCCCGATTTCGTGTTCTCGGACCACAGATACATTGAAATCCAACGCGATTTGGATCCGCTGCCGGACGCCCTGTCGATCACGGAAGATCCCATGGTCCTGGTTCGACCGGAGGGGCAATGGGGCGAGCATGGCATACTGGAGCGTTCGGCCGAGCGGCGCGCCACAAACCCGACGGGCAACTAGATCTTGTCGAGGAAACATAGAAGGGGGTGCCGAAGGATGTGTTTGCTTTGAGTCAAATGGATGACAAAGAGGCGCGAATGATGGTGGCAGGTAGCCACACGCTTCACGATGCTTGGCGGGCAGCATCCTTGCTCGTGGGGCTCCTTGGAGACGACGCGAAGGACTATGCTGCTGAAAAATTTTCTCGTTGTATGGCAACCCGCGATCTAGCTGGGGCGACAACCTGGGGTTTAATCCAGTCCCAGATCGAGATGCTTTTGACAGGTCGCACAGACCGTTATGTGAGTTAGTTCGTATGTCCAAAAATGGACTGCAAGGTGATGGCGGTGAATCGGAATAAGCTAAAAAAGTCCGGCTGCCGAGGGGGAATATTTTATGGCCGGAGACAAAGCAGTCCGGGCGCTTGTTGTCGATGACGATCCGTGCCTGATTAGAGAGTATAGACAGGTCCTGAATGCGGGGACCGAAGGCCTGCTCGAGTCCGACGGACTGTTCTCTACGCCAGATAGTGATCTGTTTGGTGCCGCGATAGGTCACAAAGAATTCCCGGCTGTTGAGTTGGCCGCCTTTCGTATGGGGCAGGAGGCGGTAGAGGCGGTTCGCGACAGCCAGGAATCGGGTTCGCCATTCTCAATTGCGTTTATCGGCATGCAAATGAATGCCGGCCTCGGTGGCATCGAAACCGCGGAGCGGATTCGTGCTTTGGATGCGCAGATTCAAATCGTTGTTATGACAGGGCGTGGCATGCTGCACCCGGTCGATTTGGTGACACGAATTCCGCCAGCCGATCGGATGTCGTTTATCAGGAAACCATTTCATCCATTTGAAATTCAGCATCTTCTGCTCGGGTGCCTACACCGCCGTCGGGTAGAAGCACGGGAACCGGCGCAGGGGCCCGGTGGCAACGGCGATAGCAACCGCTCTATTCTGCGTGCAATTCTTGATCGGCTTCCTGCAGGTGTTTTGGTCTTCGATCGGCGTGACCAACTCGTTGTGGCAAACGCGGAGATAGGCCGTTTGTTTCCCGACTCCGCGACCCTATTCGCACCGGGGGCGCGGTATGATGAAATTTGTCGGGAGTTCAACACTGAAAGCACGGCCAACTGGGGCATGCTCGGCGATCGAAAGATCTGGCAATTGCAAGGTCCCCGATGGGTCATGGTGATGGAGGAAATTGCACCGACCGGCGAGACCTACTGCTTGTTCAGCGATGTCACGGACCTCAAGAATCGCGATGGAGCGTACTGGCGCGCTCAACATTCGGCGCATCTAGCCAAGGTCTTCTCGACACTCTGTGACACCGTCGAGAGGCAACTGGTGACCACTGGCGGCGCGGACATGGTGCTGTCACGGCTGCGCGCTGTCGCCCAACAACGGCATCTGACACCCCGCGTGGTTGGGCTGAGTCAGTTTTTGGCTCGGGCCATGCGGCGCGTTCGTCGTAGTCTGCCGGCGGGTATTAGTCTCGAGGCTGTACTCGATGCCGAATTATGGTCTGTCGAGATTGATTCCGATGGCTTGGCGCGGGCACTTGCGGAACTCACGGCAAACGCGTGCGAAGCCATGTCAAAGGGCGGCCGCATCATTGTCGAGGCAGCCAATGTCCGAATGACGACGGAATCCCGGGTGGTGCGGTTGGGTCTCAAGGCTGGTGACTATGTGCGGCTTTCGGTGCAAGACACCGGGCAGGGCATGCCGCAGGACTGGGCCGATCGCTCGTTCCTTCCGATTCAAGCAGAGGCGAACGGCGAGCACGTTGGCCTCGGCCTGACCATCGTCCGCGCCTTCGCTATTGAGTCCAAGGGATGGCTCGATACGGACAGCGGCACCGGAGGTGGTGCAACCATACATCTCTATTTGCCAAAGATGGTGTCGGTCGACGCATCCGAGAATCTCGCCAGGTTGGCCGGGAACGGGTCGGGTGAGAGCACCGCCAAGCCAACCTTGAGTGCGATTCATGGGACGCTCTCCCGCCGGACGCGCCGCAGTCCACCTGTCGTGGTCGATTGGTCGTGATCGATGGCGCATCAGTTCCGCCTGAGATTACTCGGTGACTTTCGGCTGACCTCTGCGAATGGCGACGCGATTGTCATACCTCGCCGCAAAGGGGCCGCGCTTCTGGCTTACCTTGGGGCGACCATTGGCTCGATAAACACACGGGACAAACTTGCCTCACTCCTTTGGGGGCAATCAGAGCAGCGGCTTGCGCGTCAGAGTTTACGTCAAATTCTACGTAAACTTAGTCAGGAACTGGGTAGTGGCAGCGCTCGGATTCTGCGCCTCGACGGTCAGATGGTCAGCCTCGATCCAGACTACTTGCAGATCGACGCGCCCGAATTCGAGGCCTTGGTCGCGCAGGGCGATGAAGAGTCGTTGACGAGGGCCTCCGGTCTGTACAACGGCGAGTTTCTTGCCGGACTAAGCACCGACTCGCCTGATTTCGAGGAATGGTTGGGCCAATCACGATCTCGATTCCGGGACCTCGCGCTGCACGGATTGGTCGGCCTCATCGAGCAGCAGTACGCTGCTGGAGATCTTGAGAAAGCCGCTAAATCTGCTGGTCAGGCACTTCGCATCGAGCCGTTTCGGGAAGATATCCATCGACGCCTTATGCGGATGTATGCCGAGCGCGGTATGCGGGCTGCGGCGTTGGCACAATATCGGGAATGCGAGTCGATTCTCCGGCGCGAGTTGGGTGTTGCACCCGACGACGAAACGGTCGCCCTCTTCAACGAGATCACGGCTCGAGTTGAGGCACCGGGTGTGGCAAAAAGCGAGAGACCCGCCCCATTACCTACGACGGCTGCCGGTATGCAAGAGGAGGCGCCGCTGCTGGTCGGTTTCGATCACGAACTTGTTTTGCTACGAAAACACCTTGCTGATGCGACTCGATTGGGCGCGCGGCTCGTTCTCGTTGCTGGAGATGCAGGATCCGGCAAAACGGCACTTCTCGAAGGATTCCGCTGGAGTATGGACTCAGACGGTGCCGCCATGGCGATGGCCAGGGCTCATCCGGCGGAGCAGACGATGAGTTTCGCGTTCTGGAAGGATATTTTGAACAAGAGGGCACTTGATCTGGAGGGTAAGCAAGGTTTGAGCCCGCAATTTGTCCGCCAGTTCGCATTTCTGAGAGAGGTTCCCGCCACCAACGTACGACCGCGCCATAACATCGCAGCCCAACCTTGGCATGCATTCGATGCCATGGTTGAGCTGATACGTGCTCGTGGCAGGGAAGCTGCCCTGGTCCTGGTCATGGAGGACCTGCACTTTGCTGATGTAGCAAGCCTTCGGTTGCTATCCTACGCGGTGCGTAACCTGCAGCTTTCGCCTGTCCTCTTTGTGGCTACCGTTCGCCCGGAGACACTACTAAAACGGCGCGAACTGGCCGACATTCTCAGCGACTTAGATCACGAAAAATTGCTGCACCACGTTGCAATTCGCGCGTTGGCGCGAGATCAAATAAAGGCGTTAGTGCATCAATTGCGGCAGAAAAACAGCCTTGCCATGGTGTCGCGGACCCGACTACGCGAAATCTGGAGTCTGAGCGATGGTAACCCCGGCGTCGTGGTCGAGGCAGCGCTTGCCGGTGGACACGAAAACATCACAGGCGCGCCAGCAGGATTGCCAGAAGGGTTGTATGCGGAGCTGCTTTCACGGCTCGACGGGTTGGATGACACAGCTAAACTGCTGGCCGCCACGGCGAGTGTCATTGGCGAAAGGATCGAGCATGCTTTGCTTGCTCGTGCTGCCGATGTCGATGAGGAAAAAGCGTTACGCGGTGTCGAGGCGCTAATAGCCGCCGGCATTCTCTCGTCTAAGGACGAGGTGCTGACCTTTGCCCGTGGGCGCTTTCTTCTTGCGCAATACCGTAGCTTGTTACCGGCGCGGCGCCGGCAGCTCCACCATGCGGTTGCGCAAGCCATCACGGCGGAACCTATCAATACTCCCTCGGCGCACTTCGCGGCGCTGGCGTATCACTACAACGCTGCCGGCCGGTTTGTAGATGCTCTTCGCAATGACGTGCGGTTGGCGCAGATTCAGTTGCGGCAGGGCGCATATGCCACGGCCAGACGGTCATTTCAGCACGTGCTTCAGGCTTTACCGGCCGGAGCGAGTGATATGGCAGAGAGGTGTTGCGAAGTTGAAGCCCGCTTGGGCCTTGCCGAGGTGGAGGAAGTTGCCGGAAAGTTTGACGTGGCGCTTGGCGAGTTACGCGCTCCGGCAATGAGAAAAGCAGGCGTGTCCGATGCGGCCCAGCAGACGCGGTATTTGATGGCTCGCGGTCGGCTGAACGAAGTTCTCGGTAACGAGGAGATAGGGCACGACTATTTCCGTCGTGCCGCCGCGAAAGGATACGCCGGCGAAGAATATCTCCAGGACAGTCTCTGGCGACCGAGTGATAGAATTCTCGAGTTCATTCACATCCTGGGTGGCGACTTCCAAGCCAGTATCGATCGTATGATGAGCGCGCGGGAGATGGCGCGCCGACGCGGGCTCGTCGTTGATGAGACGACGATATCGATGATAATTTGTCTTTTGGAGGCAGCTGGCGGCGCTGTGGACGCTGCCATGACCGAAGCACAGGCGGCGATCAATAGCGCCGCTCGGTTGGAAGATTCTAGATTTTTGGCGGCAGGTTTCTACGTGAAGGGCGTCGCGCAAATCTGGTGCGACGATGCGTCGGACGCTCTCAATACTTTTACCAAAGCGACGGAGTTGGCATCCATGTGTGGGGATTTGCCGCGCCTGTATTTGGTGTGCGGGTACCGGGGATACGCTCTTGCTATCGCCGGTCGTTACGCTGAAGCGATAGCCGATCTCGATATGGCCCTGAGTATGGCGGATGAGATGAATCTCGGGTTCTTGCGGCCGTTGTTCCAGGCTTGGAAGGCCGGCGCGTTGGCGGAGGCTGGTAACCATAGCGCGGCCCTTTCCGCTGCCCGCGTTGCTCTGAACATGGCAACATCTGCAAACCGGCCGTGGGCGTATTCCGTGGGGTTGCGGGCTATGGCGTGTGCCCTGGCGCACCCGGAGGTTCGCGATTTTCTCGGTGCCGAGCGGGCGATACGCATCGCTCTGTCGGAGCAGGATACCATGGGGCTTGAGTTCGAACGGGCGCGGTCACTCGTGGCTTACGCGCGAATCCTCCGTTCCGCCGGCGAGACGCGAAGGTCCGTTAGGTTGGTTCGCCAGGCTCAAAAACTGTTCCGGAAAATGAGAACAGTGATCAACCGTAAGGCCACGCGTAGCCTGACGGCCGTTCTTTGCACACCGTGCAACGTCAATTCATGACGCGCCCAGGAGCGTGGCAACCGGCAGGACGCTTAAACCGGATCCAGTCGGGCAATGAAATGCAGGGAGCGGTCAAAAATCCAGCTTGCCGGTGCCGGGTACAACCTCAGCTTGGCGAGCCATACCTGCGGGCGCAGGCCGATATGCGCAAAAGCCTGATGCCAGCGCTGCTCTGGCCAGTAGTTGTACGGCAAAACAACGCCATGCGGGGCATTGCCGATCCAGTCCATGAATCGCAAGATCGGACCGGCCAGGATGCCATCGCGTGTGTGGTCCTTGAGAACAACGGAGCGGCGCGCGACTCGGCGTGCTTCCCGCAACAGAATCTCCGGATCGTCGGTGTGATGCAGCACATCGACGAACATCACGACGTCGAAGCTGTTGTCCTCATAGGGGATGGTCTTCCCGTCAAAGGGCCGGACGGCGGTCTGGGTCGTCGGCCGGATCATGACATCGATACCGGTGATTGCGATGTCCGGGCGCAGCTCGCCGACCAGCCGGTCGATCGAACCATCGCCACACCCCACGTCAAGGACGCGGGCGGCCGGCGGCAATATCTCCGCCATGCGCGCCGCGAGAATCCGCGTTCGGCGGTCGAAGATCAGAGACCCGTGCAGACGGCCAAGGACGCTCATTGTCGTGCCAATCCCAAGACGCTGAAGAAGAAGCTGGAGAAAACGACCTCGATACCCAGGACAATGGCGGTGACGCCGGGAAGAACGAAACGCATGGAGACAACCGGGTCCAACCCCTCGAACGCGGTCCGGCCCCAAAAATCCACGGCATACGCCGAGATGCCCAAACCGCCGAGCAAAAGGACGACGCCAGCGACGATACCGATCTCAAGACTGAAGATCGTGCTGAGCTGCGTCAGCCGCGGGTCTTCGGGCATGAGCCTGGCCATGGTCGCATATGTTCTCGCAAACACCGAGAAGGCGAGGGCCTGGAAACCGCAGATGATGGCGGCCGCGCTGTAGGCCAGGGTATGAATATCGAGCGTAACGGTGCCGATCTGCTGGGGCCCGGGGAGAAGCCATAACATTGTTGCCAGGCCCATCGTCAAAAGCGCCGCGCCCGGGTAGAAAAATAGCCAGCGCGGGCTGAATAGAAGGAGAAAACGCAAGTGCCGCCAACCGTCTCGCCAGCTACGCAGATGCGGTTCCCGCGTGCGGCCGTCCGGCGACAATGTGGTCGGCGCCTCGTCAATTCGCAGCTGCTGCAGCGTTGCCTTGACCACCATCTCGCTGGCGAATTCCATACCGGTGGTGCACAGATCCAGGTCAACGATCGCCTCGCGCCGAAATCCTCGGAGGCCGCAATGAAAATCGCCGACGGGGGCGCCGAAGAACAACCGCCCCAATCCGCTAAGCACCGGGTTACCCAAATATTTGTGCAGAAAGGGCATGGCGCCGGGCTCGATACCGCCCGCGAACCGGTTGCCCATGACCAGGTCGCAACCCTGCCGCAGTTTCGAGACGAACGGGTCCAAAGCGCTGAAATCATAACTGTCGTCCGCATCCCCCATGATTACGTAGGTGCCGAGGGCGGCGGCAATTCCGGCCATCAAGGCGGCACCATAGCCACGTTGCGGTACGGTGATAACGCGGGCGCCAAGGCCGAATGCGATGGCCTGCGACCCATCGCCGCTGCCGTTGTCGGCAATGACGATCTCGCCGGCGATGCCACGGCTGTCCAGATAATGCTTCGCCTTGCGGATGCAAATCCCGATTGTCTCGGCCTCGTCCAGGCACGGCATGAGGATCGTCAGCTCGCAAGGACGTGCCCCGGAAATCGCCGGGGAACTCTCAGGAATTTGGTTGGCAATTGCGGTCACGGACATAGCGGTCACACACCGGCTCGGTGGAGGGCGGCACAAGTATTTGCGGTTCGCCTTTACGTATCGTTAACCCGCGCATTTTCGCCCACGTTAACCATAGCAAAGCCGCCGAACCCATGCCGCAGACGATGACATGCTAACTAATTCCTCATGTTTTGACCCTAGCTTCCCTTCGTTTTGGTAAGCCCGATGAAACTCATCGTCCAAGTGCCCTGCTTCAATGAAGAAGCAACGTTGCTGCGGACTGTTGCTGACATTCCGCGCACCATTCCCGGAATAGATAGCGTCGAAGTCCTGATCATCGATGACGGGTCCACGGACCGAACCGTGGAGGTGGCTCTTCGCGCCGGGGTTGACCATGTGGTGCGCCATAAGACTAACCGTGGTCTGGCCGAGGCGTTTCGCACCGGCATCGATGCCTGTTTGAGTCGCGGTGCAGACATCATCGTCAACACGGATGGCGACAATCAATACGCGGGCCGTTCGGTCCCCGATCTGATTCAACCGATCCTCGAACATCGTGCCGATATTGTCATCGGCGATCGGCAGGTCGCCAAGAATCCGCATTTCGTTTGGTCAAAAAAATGGCTTCAGGCCCTGGGAAGCTTCGTGGTGCGCCGCCTCTCCGGGACGGCGGTGCCAGATGCGGTCAGCGGCTTTCGTGCCATTTCTCGAAGCGCCGCTCTGCAGCTCAACATAGTCTCGCCGTTCAGCTATACGATCGAGATGCTGATTCAGGCCGGCAAGCAGCGCATGGCCTTGGTGTCCGTGCCCGTCGAGACGAACCAGGTCACGCGCCATTCTCGCCTGTTTTCCAATGTCCCCCTGTTCATCCTGCACTCGTCGGTGACGATGCTGCGGATCTATACGATGTATCACCCGCTGCGCATGTTCTCATACATCGGTGCGGTACTCGCCCTTGTCGGACTCGTTCCGATAGTGCGTTTTCTGTACTTCTATTTTTCCAGCGGTGGCGCCGGTCATATTCAATCGCTGGTTCTCGGCGGTTCTTTTCTTATGATGGGCTTTGTTGCCATCCTGGTTGGCGTGGTCGCGGATCTCATCAATTTCAATCGACGGCTCGTTGAATTGACGTTACAGAAGGTTCGCGATCTAGAACTAGACATTAAGCGCGAGCCGGAATCCGAAGGCGATACGGCGCTCGTGGCAAAGCCGGCACCGCCCTCGGCTCTGCACCGCTCACGAGGCCGCTGAGCGCGGAAATCGCGCGATTGCAATGGTAAGTTACCAAGATAACCCGAACACCTTGGGGGCCCGCTTGAACGACGGTGCAACCGGGTTCCGATATCTCGAATGGGCGGCGGCGGGGGTGGTCGCTTTCTTTTTGATTATCGGCCTACACCGGTTGTTCATCACCAATATTAATTGGGACGAATTCTACTTCCTGTCCTTTGTGTACCTGCACCGCAACGGCGAGCTTGCGCTGCACCTGCAAACTTTCCATGTCCACTTTTTTTCTTGGCTGCCCTCTGTGGCGAAAAGCGAGATCACACAGATTGTTGCCGCCAGGGGAGTGGTTTGGCTCGTTAGCCTGGCCTCCACATGGCTCATCTACCGAATCGCCACGCATTTTTGCAGCCGTCTTGGCGCGCTACTCGCTGCGGTCTTCTATCTGTCGTTCACCTATGTCATGGATCACGGCACAAGTTTTCGTGCCGATCCGTTCTGCGCACTGTTCATCCTGATTGCTGTCCACCTGCTGGTTAACAAGGCGGATCGGACTCCTGCGATAGCGCTGGCGGCGCTTTCCATGGCGGTTGCGATGATGATTTCAATTAAGAGCGCGCTCTATGCTCCGACCATCTCTGTTTTGCTCATGGCGCCTCTGCTGGCAAGGCCCCGGCGATGGGTGGATCTTCGGACAGTCGCGATCTTTGGACTCTGTTTCATCGCGTCGCTGACCGGGTTGTATTTTTTACATAGTCTTAGTCTTGCCCCCACACCTTCGGCTAGCGCTGGCTCTTATGTAACCTCCGCGGGCAGCAAGACGTTAGGCGCGGGGAAATTGGTCCCGGCCTGGCCTTTCGTTTTGCGGGCGATGGCCGGCAATCCGCTAACCTGGATTTTGATATTCTGCGGTCTGTGGGTGACCGGCCGGCGCCTGTTCACGGTTGGCCGGCGGATAGAAGCCGCGATGGCCCTGGCTCTCGCTCTGCCGTTGCTCTCTCTCCTGGTCTACCGGAATGCTTTTCCCTATTTCTTCGTTTTTCTGATGCCAACCGCGGTTATCCTGGCGTCGATCGCTGTCGATCATCTTGTGGCTTTGGCCTCGGTGCCGCGCGGCCGGGTGGTCTTTGCCGCGTTGGCGGGGATTCTGGCACTAACCACCGTTACGTTTGCCACCAACTACGCACGGAAATTGCCGGACCAGACGGTGGTTCAGGCAGAGACGGTGCGTCTCGTGCACGCAATGTTTCCCGAACCGGTGCCCTACATCGATCGCAACTCGATGATTTCGTCGTTCCCAAAGGTTGGGTTTTTTATGAGTAGCTGGGGGCTGGAGTCTTACCGCGCGGCAAAGCGGCCGATCATGGCGGGTTTGGTCGCACAATACGCGCCGCCTCTGCTGATCGCCAATTCTCCCGCACTCGATCTCTCAAGAGAAATGACAGCGAACCAAAAAGATAGTCTTTATAGTCTCTTTCAGGAAGATTTTGAGTTCTTGAGAGAGAATTACGTACATCATTGGGGTGCCGTATATGTGGCTGGCAAGCGGTTGGAATTGCCGGCCGGCGCGGGGCCACAGACTTTCGAGATTCTCATAACCGGCATGTATACCCTGGAGACCGATGAGCCCGTCACTCTCGACGGGGAGTCTATGGCGCCGGGATCGCACGTCACGTTGACGCGCGGATCACACACCATCGCGGCAGCGGACGGCGCGGCGCGGCGCGTGATCTTGCGCTGGGGGCGCGATCTTTTTGTCCCGGCAGACCGGCCGTCGGCGCAACCCCTCTATATCGGCCTGTGAGCCCGGAGGGTCATGTGGCAGGGCGCATTTGGCTGGTTACGTCCAGCTTTCCAAGATGGCCCGGCGATCCGACATCGCCCTTCGTGTTGCAATTGGCGCGGGACCTGATAGACCGTGGTTGGCAGGTGGAGGTGTTGGCACCGCATGCCGCGGGTTTGTGCCGTCACGAGACTCTGGAGGGCATACCGGTAACGCGATTTCGCTACTTCTGGCCGGCCTCACAGCAGACTGTCTGTTATCGTGGCGGGGCGTTGTTCAACCTGCGTCGAGAGCCAGCTAATTGGCTCAAGCTACCGGCCTTGATCGTCTGCCAGTGGTTTGCGCTTTGGCGGTTGATGCGGGATCGCCCGTGCGATGTTATCCATGCACATTGGATTCTTCCGCAGGGTTTCGTCGCCTTGATTGCCGGCTGCATGCGCGGCATTCCGGTGGTTGTCACGACCCACGGAAGTGATGTCTTCGCGTTACGCGGCCGTATGTTGACCTGGTTGAAGCGTGTGACACTGCGCGGTGCCGCCGCGGTCGCCGTCAACAGCTCGGCGACGGAGGCGGCGGTGCGGGCCATTGCCCCTGACC
>JAJFGP010000071.1 GCA_021776055.1 Kiloniellaceae bacterium | reverse complement strand
AGTGGCGAGCTTCCGATACGATTCTTGACGTCCCTTATATTATACAATATCCTTTATTTTAGATTTTTACGCGACAGCGGATAAGTGTTTCTGCTGCGATAATCATGATCAAAGGGGAGATCAACAGCCATGTCCATAATTCTCCGAAAGGTATGTGGCTTCACAGAGACGGTTCATCTTGAGGGTAAGGAACTGGCAAAGCCGTTCCGGCAGGTGGCCTTCGCTGCCGTGTTCAAGAATCCCTGGTTGGAACGGGGTTTCGTGGAGGACCTCACGCCGGAGATCGAACGCCTCTCGCCCCAACTGGGCGAGATACTGGCCGGCGAATGCATCGCGCAGTTGGGCGGGCCTCAGAATGTCGCCTGCTTTGGTAAGGCGGCCGTGGTCGGTCTCGCGGGGGAGATCGAGCACGGCAATGCACTGATCCACACGGTCAGCTTCGGGAACCCGATCCGCACCGCGATCGGGGGCGAAACCTGGATGGTCTCCAGCCAGAAACGAGGCGCCGCCGGATGCACGCTAGAGATACCCGTCGCCCATAAGACCATCGACAAGAACCAAGCAAGCTATCACAGCGTGGAAATCAGAATTCCGGACGCGCCTTTCGATAACGAGCTTGTTGTCGCCGTTGCCATGACCGATTCTGTCCGACCGCAAGCAAGGCCGAAGAAAGACTAAGGGCGAGTCCATTCCCATGCGAATTCTGATCCTTGGGGCCGGTGCGATCGGCGGTTATTTCGGCGGCCGCCTTGTCGAGACGGGAGCCGATGTCACCTTCCTGGTTCGCCCCCGGCGGGCGGAGCAGCTTGCTCGCGATGGGCTCGTTATCGAAAGCGATTTCGGGAACGTGACGCTGCCGGTCAAGTGCATAACCGGTGGCACCAGCGACAGGGCTTTCGATATGGCGATCATCGCCTGCAAGGCCTACGACTTGGCGACGGCCATCTCGGACATAGTGCCATACGTCGGGCAGGACACGACTGTGCTCCCCCTGTTGAATGGGATCGCACACTTGGACCTCTTGCGTGAGACCTTTGGCGCGGAAAATGTTCTCGGCGGGACCTGCCACATCGGCATCACTGTTACGCCGTCCGGTGCGGTCCGCCATCTCAACAAGCTTCAGTCGATTACGTTTGGTGAGCTTTCCGGAGATCAGAGCGAAAGGGTCGGCACCTTCGGGAATCTCGCCAAAAGAGCAAAGCTGGATGCGCGGCCAAGCACGGACGTACGCCAAGATATGTGGGACAAGTTCGTCATGTTGACGACGCTCGCGGGTGCGACCTGCCTCATGCGCGCCTCTATCGGCGATATTATGAAATGCAAAGGCGGCCACCATTTCATCACCGAAATGCTTCAAGAATGTGAGGACATCGCGGCGGCCGCGGGTTACCGACCCGACGCCGACTTTATGGCGCGCACGCACAGCGAACTTACCAAGCAGAGCTCGCCTCAAACATCGTCGATGCTCAGAGACGTGCGATCCGGCGGCAGAACCGAGACGGATCACATCCTTGGCGATATGGTTCGCCGTGCGAAAGCGGCAGGGATCGCGGCGCCGCTGATCCGTGCCGCCTATTGTCATCTTCAGGTCTACGAAACTGGCCGCCAAGCTACAGATCAATAACGATCAGGGGACCCTATGGTTGCGCGGCTCGGTGAACACCTAAAAGAACTTCGTCAACAGAGGTCATTGACGCTGCAACAACTGGCCAAAGCGGCGGGGGTCAGCAAATCGATGATCTCGAAGATCGAACGCGGCGACGCAGACCCGACGACGAATGTCTTGAGCCGGATCTCGGAGGGGTTGGAAGTCAGTGTTTCACAACTCGTGGGAGGCGATCACGGCCGTCCCATCGCCCTGATAAGGCAGCAGGATCAACCAATATTCCGAGACTCGAGGAGCGGCTTCGAACGCCGGTCCTTATCGCCCCTACTCCCCAGCCGCGGTATCGATTTCGTTATGAACACGCTTCCTCCGGGCAAAAGCGCCGGCCCTTTCGAGCCTCATCAACGCGGCGTAGACGAGTATCTCGTCGTTACCCAGGGCAAGCTGGAGCTACGCTTAGGAACCGATATCTATGTCCTTGATCGGGGTGATTCCATTGTATTCAACGGCGACGTCGAACACCATTTTCAGAACCTGACTAGGAGTCCCTGCATCTACTACATCGTTATCGATTCCTACAGATGGCGCTGAAATCGGCCAGATAAAAAACCGAATAAATTGTAGGGCACCCAGCATCCTAACGGCGGCGGCGGTTCATTAGAACGAAGGGGAGAATCAGGAGAAAGAACGAGAATAGAAAGATCACAAAGCCCAGCGCGTTTGCGGAAGGTATCGGGGCGAGCACCGTCTTGGTGTGGGTCCATACCGGGATAGGGACATCGACGCCCGCTGTGAAATGTGAGATCGGGAAATTTACCCATGACAGCAGAAATGCAAAAAGCGCGCCGCTGAAGATGCCGGGGGCAAGAATTGGAAGAGTGATCCGACGAAAGACATAGAACGGTGACGCCCCGAGGTCGCGTGCCGCCGCCTCGAGCGAGGTGTCGTAACCAAACACCTGTATGGAGATGATAAGGGTCACAACGGGCGCGATCCACACTAGGTGGGCCAACACAATCGTTTGCCAATTCGATTCAAGGCCGAGATTGCTAAACCAGATAAGGAGGGAAAGCCCCAACACGGTTTGCGGGAAGAACACTGGAAGTAGCAAGGCTTTCTGATAGAGCCGGCGGCCTCTGAAATCATACCTGACAAAGGCTAGCGCGCCCATTGTCGCCAAGATCACGGCGCAAACCGTCACGATGGACGCCACCAAGAAACTGGTGACCATCGCATCATGAATGGCATACGAGGAAAGCATCTCTTCATACCAGCGCCAGGTAGCGGGCCTCCGGAACGGGAAATTCAGGAACCGCGTCGGCGCGAAAGATATGATGCCGATGCAAATCATGGGCAAAACCATGAAAAGAAGCATCAGCAAAGCATAGGTGACATGGGAAGCCCGCGAAATCCTCTGCCAAATGCGGCGTGTTGCCCGCGTCACCGCCTAATTCCTCTTGAACAGTTTATCGACATCCAGCCGGCTCAAAAGCCACAGCATCGCAATCAAGGTGAGGGCAATTAGAATCACAGAAAGGGCCGCCCCCAACGGCCAGTCCTGTTGCCAGCTAAAAGTGAAGTCTATGCTATGGGCCACCATCATGACTTTTTGCCCCCCTAGAATCTGCGACTCTGACATGGATCCCAAGGTTAGAACGAAGGTGAGAAGTACGCCGATGACGATCCCCGGCGTTGACAGGGGAAGCTGAATTCTCAAGAACGCCTTGAGCCAGCTCGCTCCAAGGTCTCGCGCGGCGGCCACAAGGGCGTCATCGACCAAGGAAACGCCCAACACCAGAGGAAACAGCATAAAGGGCAAGTAAATGTTGACTAATCCCAAGACAATGACCGGTGTCGTGTACATGAGTTCCGGAAACGGAACGCCCAGGAGATTGGCGAGCCCGTTGAGAATGCCGCCTTTGAGGAAGAATAGACTCCAGCCATAGAGCCGTATGGTTTCCGACACGAACAACGGCATGACGAAGAACATGGTCAGGATTGGTGCGAAGCGTCCGAATGTCTTCGCCAATCCGTGAGCCACCGGATAACAGAGAAGAAGCAGAATGATCGTGGACGTGGCCGCCAGCTTTATGGAAATCCAGAAGGGCCTATCGTAGTTGGCCGCAAGGATGCGCCGGTAGTTGTCCAGGGTGAACGCTAGCTGTCGTGGCGCATCGCCGGAGCCTTGGGTGCTGTCTGCACCCTCCTCGGCGCTCGTCTCGCCCGCCATGCCAATTCCAAGTGTCGCTTCCGTGGGCCGCGACTCGGTACGTTCCGCATCTCTGAAAAACCGAAACTCTGTTGATTCACTCGGCATGAAGGATAGCCCAACAACCAAAAACAGCGGTGCCAGAAAGAAAACTGACAGATAGAGAATGAGGGGCGCTGCCAAGAGGAGTCCCGGGTTAAGGCGCCACCGGCGTCGATGCTTCGGTGATGCCGCGCTTTGCGCCCCGAGCAAAGCGGCACCGCGTTCGGCGAGGTCATTCTGCAACGAGGATACCGCCATCCGAATTCCATCCCAAACGCACGCGATCACCTTCCTTGGGTGCAAATGCCGGAACCAGGCCGCCAACTTCCGAAAGCCGCTCGACGATGATTTTTCTTGTCCCCAGGCGCGCATGATATTGAATGCGTGATCCAAGCATCAGTTCGTGCTCAACCGTCACCTCGATCACATTGTCGCAATGATCGGCATCACCAAGGATCGACATGTTTTCAGGTCTGACAACGAGACAAAGAGGTTGCCCCTCCTGAAGACCAGGTAGAGCAGGCGCGCGCAATGAACAACTCGCGTCCGGACAATCCAGTTGCACCGTCTTTCCGTTGATCCCGCTTATACGGCAGTCAAATACGTTGATCTCGCCAAGAAAATCAGCGACGAACTTATTGGCAGGTGCGCTGTAGATCGTCTGCGCGTCGCCAACTTGGACGATCTTCCCGCTTCGCATAATGGCGATGCGGTCGGACATGATCATCGCCTCTTCAAGCGAATGCGTTACGTAGACAAACGTCTTACCCGTCTCCTGATGGATGTCCATCAACTCGACTTCAAGAGTCTTGCGGAGCCTGTAATCGATTGCCGAGAGCGGTTCATCGAAAAATAAGATTTCCGGGTCGTAGGCCAATGCCCTGGCAATCGCGACGCGTTGCCGTTCCCCGCCGGAGCATTGCGAGATGCCTTTGCCGTAGAATTCTTCCGGCAAACGGAGTTGGCGCATCAATTCTAGGGTGCGTCTCTTTCTTTCGGGCTTCGCGACCCGTTGTACCTCCAAGGGAAATTCTATGTTTTTGCCAACGGTCATATGGGGGAACAACGCGAGCGATTGAAATACCATGGCCGTTGGTCGGCGTTCCGGGGGAAGGCCAGTAACGGCTTTCCCCCGGATACGAACCTCGCCGCTTGTCGGTTCAATCGTACCTGTCAGCATCCCAAGAAGCGTCGATTTTCCACTCCCTGAAGGGCCCACGATCGTGACAAATTCGCCGGATCGAAGGTCGAGCGTAGGCACATCTGCGACGACTTTACTGCCGTAGCGTTTCGTTAGGCCCGAAATCGAGAGGATGATGTCGTCCACGTCATTCATGGCTTATTTTGCTCTTGTACTAACCTCGGGCTTGAAGCGCTTCCTCCCAAACCTTAACGATGGCGTCATAGTCTGGATTGGGTTCAAACTCGGCGCAGAGTTCCATATGCTCTTCCAGATCGTCATACTGAATGGCTACCAGTTCATCTTTGCTGAGCTTGTCGACAATCTTGTCGATGTTGGCTACTGGATTGAGCGACGTCCCCGAGCGAGCGACCGCCAGTGCGCCTTCCGGACTTTGCATATAGTTCAGGAAATCCCCTGCCAGCGGTGACAGATTTGGATTGTTCACGACCGACGTAATCTCCACATAGGCCGTGCCACCCCGACCACGGATCGGCCCTTTTTCTGGGCTGACCGCAAGGAACTCGGGGAACCCGTCGCGCCGGAGGGAGGAGACCGTGAAGGTGCCACCCGCCACGTACGTGTCGATTTCGCCGTTGAGCAGGGCATTATTCAAGGTGGCTGGGCTGCCGACCAACTTCGCGTTACCAATCATATAACGCGTGACCTCGGCAACACGTTCGATCTGCTCGGGTGTTTTCTTGACATAGGGGTTTACGCCCGCCATGACGCAGAACATGTAGATCGTCTCATAGGGGAAATCCAAAACTCCGAAACGCCCCTTCATGCTGGCCTCTAGGGCGATGTTGGCGCCCTCCGACCGGGCCGTGGCCTTGGAAATCTTTTTGGTGTTCACAACAAACGACATGGGACCGAAACGCTGCACCATGCCGAGGAGATTGCCATCGTTTTCCGAATGCGCCCACTTGTAGGGCCACCGGAACCGAGGGATCATTGCATCGTAATAGGGCTTGAAGGTATCCGGATCGAGTGGCCGCAGATACCCGGCATCATAGAAGATGTTGGCCCAAGGATTATTCAAATTGACAAGATCAAAAACCTTCGCCTGACCTGATCTAATCTTGTTGAAGGCGTCAGCGTCGCCGCTCACAAGTTGGAATTTCACCTTCGCGCCATACTTCTTCGCGAAAGGATCAAGAACCTGCGGGCTATCATATCCTTCATAGGCAAAGATATTTAGAACGGCTTCCTTCTCATCAGCATCGACTGTCTTGATCTCTGCACCACCAACCAGGTCCCCCGCAGCTAACACCGGCATTGTATGCTGCAGAGCCGCAGCGCCGCCAAGTCCTCCGAGCCCCCTTAGCAAGGCCCGCCGACCAATCTGAAATCTATTCACCTTATTCCTCCCTTGCTTTCCCGTTGTCGGAAAATCGAGCAACCCAAAGCTACCTAGCGCTTGTGCCCTTAATTCATTATTGGTATTAGGATAGACCTTTAGTATTTTGAAGTCAAGGACGGTAGAAACCGGCCGAAACACGGGAGACCTTCTGGATGCGCGAGCGACAGGCAGTGGCAATTCGGCATGTGATGTATGAAGATCTGGACAATCTCGAACCGCTGCTTCGCCAACAGGGTTTCACTGTGACCTACCTGGACGCCGGCTATGACAACTTGTCTGACTTGGTTCCATCGAAACCCGATTTGCTCGTGGTCCTGGGCGGCCCGATCGGCGTCTATGAGGACCGGGACTATCCTTTTCTACGCGACGAAATTGAAATCCTGGAGCAAAGACTCCAGGCAGATTTGCCGACTTTTGGAATCTGCCTGGGGGGGCAGTTGATTGCCGCCGCCCTTGGCGCGCGTGTGTTCCCTGGTTCTTCACAGGAAATCGGCTGGCATCCAGTTCACGGGCCGAAAGAAGGTATGGAGAACCCGCTGCGGCAGTTTATCGAACCGGAACACCCCGTCTTTCATTGGCACAGCGATACATTCGACCTCCCAGAGGGCGCGACGGTGTTGGCTTCGAGTGACGCTTACGAAAACCAGGTGTTCTCTTGGGGTCGGCACACCATGGCCGTGCAATTCCATCCAGAGGTAAGCCGCAAGGGTCTCGAGCGTTGGATGATTGGCCATACGAGACAAATAAAGTCGTTGACCGATGCCTCCGTCAAATCTCTCCGGGAGGAGACGGCTCTCTATGGACCACAATACGAAGAACGCTCGGCGCGATTCTTTGAGGCGTGGCTACTGGAGGTGTTCTCGGACAGCCCAATTCCGGCAAACTAAGTGGACGGTGTCGTGATGCGGCGAGACCAGTCCTCAACCGTACCCGTCTCAAGCCGATGACGGCAGAGTCGCTGCCAGGATGCCGCAAGGCAGTCCATGCCAGCGAGTTGCTCCAACGCGGTCCGATCCAGAGTCCTTTGATAGAGAATTTCGATCACCCGGATGAGGGGCCAGTCCGGTTGAGGACGCTCACGGAGAGTTAGCATCTCACCGGTGGTGACGCTGCCCTCTTCGAGTACACGGTAATACCAGCCCGTTCGCCCCGACACCTGGACCAACTTTGCCATGTCGCTTCTCTCGAAGCGAACATTGAGCTTCCAGCAGGGCTGGCGGCCCTGGCTGATCTGGAGCGTCGCATCGGGCAAGACAAAGATATCCCCAATGCAGACGTTCTTCTCGGTGAACCCAACAGTGGAGAAATTTTCGCCGAACGCACCGACCGCCATTACAGACGGATCAATATCAGGGTATTCGTCGCACCATGTCTCGTAGTGCTCGAAAGGATAATGATGGAGAGCCTTCTCCGGGCCACCGTGGTGACGCGTATCGCCCTGTTCGTCACCCGCAAGCCCGTTTCGCGTTATCTTGGTCATACCGCACAGAGGTCGCTTGGCAATAGCGCTGAGCTCTCCACGGGGGCCGAAGGGGTAGGCGGACCCGGCCCTCACAGAGGTAAGTCGTGCACCAAGCGGAGGGCTCGCACTCACGGGTTAAGTCGGCTAAGCGGACAGACGGTAGTGATGTGACTTCGGCCGCGTGAGGGAGAGGAAGCCCAACTTCGAGAGCGAACACCCGCGACCCGTGTCTTTCACGCCGACCCAGGGAAGGGCTGGATCGAGGTAGTCGCACCGGTTCATGAAGACGGTCCCCGTTTCGAGGACCTGATCAATCTGACGGACCGCATCGGCATCTCGGGTCCAAACCGATGCAGACAGACCATATTGACTGTCATTCATCAGCCGCACGGCCTCCTGGTCGCCGGACACAGCCATGATTCCGATCGCCGGCCCGAAGGTTTCATCGCACATTATCCCCATGCCGTGATCGACACCGATCAGGACCTGCGGTGCTAGATAGGCGGTCCCGGGTGCATCCGTGGGGAAACCGTCGGGGCCGATGATTCGATGGGCCCCTGCCCTCATGGCCTCTTCAACTTGCCGCCGCACCTGGTCGGCCGCCCGGGCTGTCACCATCGGCCCTAGGGATGTCGAGGTATCCAATGGATTTCCGAGAACGAGCTTTCTTGTCTCGGCAACGAACGACTCAACGAATTCCTCGAAAATATGAGTTTCTACATAGATCCGCTCGACCCCACAGCACGACTGGCCAGAGTTGAAGAAACTTCCGTCGACAAGTGACGGGACCGTCTTGGCAAGATCGGCATCCGTCCTCACAAAGGCCGGATCCTTGCCCCCAAGCTCGGTGGCGACCCCGACGAATCGCTCCGACGCGGCCTTCTGAACGGCCCGCCCAGCGCCGACCGAGCCGGTCAAGACGACATGATCGATAAGAGGACTTGCAATGAGCTTGGCAGCCACCTCATGAGTCATGGGGAGAGAGACCAAGAGATCGTCCGGCAAACCAGCTTGTTTGAAAGCCTCGACCAATCGCTCCGCACAAGGCGCGGTCTGTGTTGCGTGCTTGAGCAACACGGCATTGCCGGCAAGCAGGGCGGGAACAATCGAATTGATCGCCGTGAGGTAGGGGTAATTCCAGGGGGCAATGACGAAGACCACGCCGAGCGGCTCGCGTGAAACCCAGCGCTCAAAACCGGTGCGATCCTCGAAGTGCTCCTCGGCCAAGGCCTCCTCTGCAACACCGAGCAAGTAGGTCGTTCGCTCTATAACGCCCTTGATTTCACCGGGCGCAGCCGCAACCGGACGCCCCATCAACCAGGCCAACTCTTCAACGATCTGATCTCTTTGCGCGGCGAAAACGTCCAAGAAACGATCACAAACCGCTTTTCTTTCCTGCAAAGGAACTTGAGCCCAACCCAGCTGCGCGTGCCTGGCCCTTTCTGCCGCTTGCAGCACGTCTGATTCCGTCGCGAAAGGACACACCGCGTGAATCTCGCCATTGACCGGCGATATGATCTGAAAGGCCGTCGACAATTTACGATTCTCCTGCGCGACGGCTGCGCCCAACCTAGTGAACCTGAGCGACGAGTGGCGCCAACGACTTCAGAAGTGCCTGCAAATCTCCTGCGCCAATATCCGGCGACAACAACACGGACCTGAAAAGAAGCTCGCCCCGCCAACGCGAGAGGCTGACCCAGGGGCCACCGGCCTCTGTAAGCGCGCGGTGAATTTTCGACATAGCCTCGTCGCCAAGGCCCCGCCGGGGTTTGAAGCACTGCAGGTTGAGATCCGGCGCATGGGTTGGCTGGAACGTGTCGTCGGCCTGCAGCAGGTCGTAAAACTCTCGGGTCAAGGCGATACCGTTGTCGCCCATCTCGGCAATTCCATTTAGTCCGACGGCCTGCAGCGTCAGCCACAAGGTAACGGCATCAGCCCGGCGCGACCCTTGCAAGCCCCACTTACCGCGGTGCGCTTCACCGGTGGCCGAATAGGGCAGATCAACACCCAGAGATCGGTCGAAGAGGTCCCGACCCTTGATCAAGACCAAAGCGGAGAGCCGTGGCACATACATCCATTTCTGCGGCCCGAGCACCACCGAGTCCGCGCGATCGATTCCTTTGAGAAACTGACGGTTCCGGCTACTGAAGACCAAAGCCCCGCCATAGATAGCATCGACATGAAACCAGGCGCCGTGCTTGCTAGCGATCGCCCCGAGTTCATCGAGGGGATCGACCGCGCCGTGGATTGTGGAACCCAGAACCCCAACGACGATATTCTGGCAATTGCGGTTGTCACTCAGGCATTCGTCCAAGGCATCCGGATGCATACGCCCGGTCTCATCGCTGGCAACAATGATGACTTGGCTGGGCGTCATGCCCAAGACGGCAGCCGATTTCTTCACGGAGGCATGGATTGAGTCCGTCACATAAACACGGACACGCTCACGCCCTCCCGGTTTAGCAAAACCACCACAGGCTGCGAACAGAGCCGTTAGGTTTGCCAAGGAACCGCCGCTTGCGAAGGTACCTGCCCAATCCTCGCCCAAGCCAAGCCGTTCGATAAAGAGCGTAACCAGCTCCTCCTCTATCTGGCTGGCAATGGGTGATAGTTCGCGAAAGAGAAGATTGTTGTTGAGCGCGGAGACAACCGCATCGGACAGAGCCGCAATGGGATGGGGCGCGGTATCCATGTGTCCCATCATTAGCGGCGACGCCAGGCGAGAGCTGCCGGCCACGACAAGCGACCAAAGCTCGGGCAGAGACTCGTAGCCACGCCCCTGGTCGGGCAAGCCCGGAAGTGCTGGCAGGTTCGCGGGAATTGGGCTTGCCGGTGCGTAAATCTCTGTAACTTGATCGCAAAGGCTCTCCGTTAGCAGCCGCGCCACCTCTTTTGATAGCTTCACCTTCGATGGTCCTTGATAGAGAAAATTCGCGCCCGGTACCGCCGGGCGCGAGAGTCTGGGAGTGTTGACTTAACAGTTCTTTCGATCACGACGTTGAGAATCCCTGATCAATCGACGGATGACCGGCAGACCACGTGTGCTGCCACATATAATGTTCATAGACCTTGTCGCCACGCAGAAAGAAGAGCTCCGCTCCGCTCTCGATCATCACCTTACCGGATTCAGGGCTCGTATATCGGCTCTCCCAAGTGCTCGCGATACAGTTGCCGTTATGCGCCCGGTAGGTTTTCTTGATTTGAAGATCTTTGGCGTATTCAAACCAGCGCGCCGGCCAATTTCTCAGAGCGTCTCCAGTATGCGTTTGCCCCTGTCCATAGTGGACAACAGCATCATTAGTATAGCCCGCGGCAGCGCCCTTGCCATCCCGCGCTTGCCAGGCTTTTTCGACCTCCCGCACAAAAGCCACAGGGTCGACCGTCAATTCAATCATGTCGCCATCCGAACTCATTCGAAACTCCCTTTCGTCTGAACAATTTTTTCAACAGTCAGATATCGAGCAGAAGCAACCGGCGTTCCGCGTCGGTTACTATGGTTTTGAAGGCATCCGCCGTTTGCCGCCCGAAGTTGGCGTAATGCGCCCGAACATCTTCTCCAAAGGCTTGAGCAACCACCTCGGACCGAGCCAAGGCATCGGTTGCTTCGTCAAGATTGCCGGGAATCGGATCGCCTGCATCCCCGGTATAAGCATTCCCATCCATCGGAAGGGTGCCCAAATCCAATTTTTCCTCCACCCCGCGAAGACCCGCCGCCAGCATCGCGCTGTATGCCAGATAGGGGTTGATATCCGCGCCCGGCACCCGGTTCTCGACCCGCTTGGCTGCTCCCTTGCCAACGATACGGAAGGAGACCGTCCGGTTGTCATGCCCCCAGCAAATCCGCGCCGGGGCAAAGGTGTTGGGCACCAGCCGCTTGTACGAATTGGTCGTCGGCGCGAAGAAGAGAAAGAAATCGCGGCTGTACCGAACAAGCCCGGCAACAAAAGACCGAAGTGTCTCGCTCATACCACCGTCGCCATCATCGAAAGCCGATGCACCGGTCTCGTTCAACATGGACATGTGGATATGGCAGCTGCTGCCACCCAGATCATGATTTACCTTGGCCATGAACGTCGCGACCATATCTTGCTTTAAGGCCGACTCCTTTGCGGCAGTCTTCAGCAGCACATGGGCGTCCGCCGCCCTGAGAGCGTCGTCATAACGCAAGTTGATCTCTACTTGACCCGGCGAATACTCCGCCTTGACCATCTCGACCGAGATATCGGATAGGGCCAAGGCCGTGCGCAACGCCTGCAGGAAGTCCTCATCCTGTGAAGACCGCATGACCGTTTCCGGATGCATGACTTGATGACGTGTTGATACGTTGACGTAGCCCTTCTCGTGGAGCGTGTCCGGTGTCTCGCGGAGGAGATAAAATTCAAGCTCGGAAACGAATTTTGGGAAGAGCCCGGCCGACTCGCAGGCCTCGAGCTGTCGCTTCAGAATGACACGTGGCGAAAAGTTAACCGCCTCGCCTTCCAAAGAACACGCATTGGCAAGAACGATCGCGGTCCTTGGCTGCCAGCCACAAATCCGCAAAGTCGATAGGTCCGGGACGGAGATGAAATCGGGATATCCGGATTCCCATCCGGTGAATGCATAACCCGGATCGAGGGAATGATTCTGCCCCCATCCCAGGACCACCGAGCAGGTGCCGACACCGACCCGCCCCACCTCCAGGAAATGCTTTGCTGTAAGCCGTTTCCCATAAAGACGTCCCTGCATGTCGGTGTCGGCAACCACCACAGTGTCGACATCACCGTCATCAACCTTAGAGGTGAGTTCTTCCAGCGTTAGCGCCATTGTTGCCTCTTGGAAATGTTATGGTCTTATGTTATACCTTTTTCCAATTGTTGCAAGACTGTTTTGTTCCGGCTATCACCTGATCGGGACCCGAGGTGTTGGATGGACTGGATGGAAATGAGTTCGAATAGACGCGCATCGGCCGAGGCCCTGCTGCGGACACCTCGGTCAAGCGCAAACGCCTTCGAGGTAACGGTCGAGCGCCTGGGGTCCGCCATCAAGATGGGTTTTTTTGCGCCCGGCGAGCAGCTGCCCACAGAGCGAGATCTATCCGAACTCATGGGCGTTAGCCGAACGACCATCCGCGAGGCAATCCGTGTGCTAACCGTCCAAGGCTCCCTGGAAGTCCGCCGCGGCCGCACCGGTGGCACCTTCGTTGCAGAGAAATTTACACCGCCAAACCTCCGGGAGCTACACAAGCATGTTCGGGAGCACAACACGACACTTCTGGAAATTGTCGATCACAGGTTGGTGGTTGAAACCGGGATTGCCGAACTTGCCGCGGAGCGCGCGTCGCGGGAAGACCAAAAACACATTAGCGACATCGCCTGGCAAATGCGTGATGCCGTGAACGACTTTTCCCGATACCGAAACCTAGATACGCAGTTTCATTTCGCGCTCGCCAAGGCTACCAGGGTACAGCGGCTTTCCTCTGTCCTCGCGGAGATCCATGCGGAACTCTCGGACCTCATGGCCCTGGTCCCCTATAGCAAAGAAGCCTGTATCCACTCCAACGAGCAACACGAGCGAATTGCTAAGGCGGTCGCAGCTGGTAACGGCAACAAAGCCCGCAAGGAGATGCGAGAGCACGTTCTCGCGACCACGAGCTTCCTCAAAGGCCTTTTAGGATAATTTCCCGAGAAGAACATCGCTACCAACCGGGTCAAGGTTTAGGCGCCGATTACCACGTCTGAGATCGGTACCGCACAACAGAGCAGAACATCACCGTCGTCCAGATCGGCTTCCAGTGAACTGAGATACGCCACCTCACCCATCACGAGTTTTTGGCGGCATTGCCCGCAGACACCAGCCCGGCAACCAGCAGGGAGAGCCAAGCCCTGCTTCTCCGCCAGATCGAGGAGAGAACCGTCGGCGGCACGCCACACTTCGCTTCGACCAGCTTGATCAAAACATACATCAAATGGCCCCGGTTCAGGCGGCTCCAAGGCCTTGACACTCCCATCTGCCGAAGCTACGGGGGACGCAAATGTCTCCCAATGAATCCTGGCTTTATCGACTCCCTGTGCCGCCAGCTGGGTCCGCACGTCGCTCAGGAAGCCACCCGGACCACAGCAAACAAAATGAGCGCGCTCGATATCGGCAACACTGAGCAACTCGGCCAGAGGTCGACGGCCAAACAGAGCATTTAACTCTTGAGCCTCGGCCCCCTGGGGCTGTGTGACGATCAGCCTAAATTCTCCATTGGCCAACCTGGTCACACACCGCTTTGCCTCGTCGACCAGCGCCAGGGAACGGCCGTTACGAGCAAAATGTACATGGTATATTTTGCGCTCGTCTCCCGACGACAACAGCGCCGCGAGCATTGCGGCGACAGGCGTTATCCCGATCCCCGCGGTCAGAAACACGACCGCTCGGCCGCCATCGGCCGGCACAACAAAACGGCCGAACGGTCCACTGACCACTATCGGTGCCTCGAGATCAAATCCATGGACCAGTTCAGATCCAACCCCCTGCCGTTTGACACTGATTCGCCATGCATCCTCTTCAACGCCTGACAAACTGTAGGCGCGCCAAACCGGACAACCATCGGCGGCGACCATATGCAATCGGATGTGCTGCCCCGCGCTTGCGGCCGGCAGCTCACCCCCCGCGGGATCACATAGCCGAAGGCTCAAAACGCCGTCGTCCTCCTGCACGCGGCTGGCGACCCGGAGTTGTCTTGGTAGCTCTCTTGCGTCAGGTGCCGTATCGGGAGCCGTAGGACGATCTCCGGACGCGACGTAATCTTTATGGAAAATGTCCTCGCCAACTCGCACAGGCCCGCCGCGTAAAACGCGAGCATAGACGCCACAAAAAATGTGGCCTACCCGGCGCTGCAACAACAAAGGTACGTTTATGTCGTTGTCCGCGTGATTGGGGTCGATGGAGGTGGCGGTGCAACGATCGATTGGGCGAAGGACCTCTAGAAGAGTCTGACCCACTTGAATTCGTTGTCCAACAAGACCGAATTCCATCCATGGGTCCAGGTCCGTCAGGTAAATATTCGCCCGAAAGCGTAGTGGGTCGAGTGTCTGGCCAGCGGCTTGCGACAACTCATCGACGCTGGCCAGGTTGATCAAGGAAACCCCGGCATCCACATGATCCCAATACCCCGCATCTGGCTGCAGGTGTGCCAACTGCGGGCTGCCTTGCGGGCCGTTCCCGAACCAGTCCGCTAACGTCGCATTTGCCTTGCCAAGCGAGCCGGCCGATCGCATGTCGAGCGTAACGGCTTCCCCACTGGGCGATGTCAGCGTTGCCGTCAAATCGCCCGGATTGAAGGCAACGTTGTAGCGCAGTAAATCAAGATTCTTGGTGAGACGGACAAAGTTGCCGCATCGCTCCCATCGAAGCATTTCCTGGGGAAGTTTCTCGAACCCATTGCGGACGGCGATACTGCGATCATGGCGAATGCCACCACCGGTGACCAATTCCGCCTCGGTCAACTCCTGCCCAGCGAAACCCTTGATCGGATACCGGACAATCCGGGCAATACGAGCCTGAATGCTCTCTAAATTCTCCATGCCTACACGCCTGAAACCGAAGATTTACCTGTGATTTTTCCATAGGCGACCCGGTCGACGACGCCTTCGGTGGCAACAACAAGGACTTGAGATGTTGCACCGATTCCCAACGTCTCGCGCATGGCGCCGTCCCGCGTCGCGGCAATGAGGCCCCCAAGCCCGGCGGCACCGGATTCGCCAACCTCCATTCCCTCCCCCGCTAACAAGCGCATGGCCTCAAATGTCATTTCATCCGGGATGGATAGAAAATCATCCGCCGTATGCCGGAGAATTTCATATGCCAATAGGGATGCTTTCCGGCAATCCAGCCGGCCCATCACCGTATGCCCGCCCTCCGCAGCAACCAGCTTTCCTGCCTCGATACTCGCCTGAAGGCAGTTGGCATGCGTTGGCTCAACGACAATGATTCGCGGCCCATCGGCGCCAAGACGATCGCGAAAATAGGCCGCCATCGGGGCTGCGAATCCACCAACCCCGGCCTGCAAGAACAGGTGTGTAAGCGCGGCACCAGACGCTTCCGCTTCGTCAACCATCTCCTCTGCCGCGACGAGATACCCACGCATGACATCGAGCGGAACATTCCTATAACCGGGCCAGGAAGAATCGGAAACGAGACTCCATCCCATGGCGTCGCTATCGGTTCGCGCCCGCTCCATTGCTTGCTCGTATACGTCCCCATAGCGCACGGTCGCGGCGCCCAGAGCTTTCAAGCGGGCTTCGAAGCTGTCAGGCACGCTGGCCGCAAGATAGACCTTGCATCGGCAGCCGAACACGCGCGCACCGGCGGCAACCGACAGGCCATGATTGCCCGCACTCGCACACGTCACGGTCAGTTCAGCCACGGTCGCGCGAACCTCGCCCGATACCAGTTCCGCCAACCCAACCGGGCGGGACAGAACCGTTTCCGCGTGCTGTTTTACCAACCGGGCAACCGCATAGGCGCCGCCAAGGGCCTTGAATGAACCCAAGCCCATGCGGTTGGTCTCATCCTTTACATGAAGCGCCGCGATGCCGAGCCCACTGCCGAGTTTTAGGAAAGATCGCCACGGCGCCGGCGCGAACGATGGACAATGGCCCAACATTGCCTTCGGCTCGTCCACATGGGCCCGACAGATCAAGGCGTCGTCGATCTTGTCGTTCCCGCCGCAGATATGGGGGTTCTCGATGAGCATGGCACTTTCCAAAATTAACCCCGTTCGATTCCGCATAATAACTCACTATCACACGGTTAATCCGCTAATATAGAAAAATAATGCGGCGATTCATGATAACTTCACCTTAATATGCGGAATTTCAGACAATGGAAAATCTTGACAAAATCGACCGGCAAATCCTGTCCGTGGTCCAAGAGGACGCGCGAAAGGTCTCCGAGGACATTGCGGCGATCGTAGGTCTGTCACCGGCGGCGGTTCAACGGCGCCTGAAACGCCTCAGGGACAGTGGTGCTGTTGAGCGCGAGATCGCTGTCCTGTCGCCAAGGGTAGTTGGCAAACAAATGACGTTTCTTGTTGCCGTGGAACTTGAGCGGGAACGCGCGGACATGGTGGATGCCTTCCGCCAGGAAATGCGCGCGGCGCGCGAAGTTCAACAATGTTATTACGTCACCGGCAACGCTGATTTCCTTTTGATCGTCTTAACAAAGGATATGCACGATTTCGAAGCCTTTACCCGCCGTGTATTATTCGACAACACCAATGTTCGTCGCTTTCACACTAGTGTCGTTATGGACAGGGTTAAAGTTGGTTTATCGATCCCACTGGAAGCATAACCAGAAGCGGCCAAGCCGAGACACCCTCTTTGCAAAGCCGCTCCGTAACTCACTTCCCGGTCACGCGCGGTATCCATATGGTACCCGATCACCTTTCGAGAGTTCCGATAGACAGAATCAAAAGGCCGCCATCTCATTGAGATGACGGATTTATTTTTGGTTGCGGGGGCGCGCAACCAGCTCAAATTGCGATGTTGCATTGAGCCTCAGTATCACTGATCGGGGCAAAATTCTGGGTATATTAAGCGAACAACGCTGGGTTCACGTCGCTGACCTCGATAACGACGTCCGCGGGCAGATTAGCGCGTTTCGCGGCGCGGCGGATAGCGTCCGCGTTCGGCGCTTCATAGAGGCAGTAGGTCTTTTTCTTGTCGGCGCTAAGAAAAGAAATCAGCCACTTGACGCCCTCGTCGTTATTGATCCGTACGATTTCAAGGGCGCCATCTTTTGTTACCTCCAACTCTTCCGCGTAATTCCGCTCAATCAAAAATTTAGGCATTCACTTTTCCCTCGATTACAAACTATAGACTTCCTGAGTACTATATTTATATTTCGCCCCACAGAGCTTCACGTCAATCATCGTAGCGCCGCCACGCGCCCTTGCAACATCACCATATCATGTTGCACGGCCGTGGACGATGCGGAATCGAGCAACTCCTCGATCCTCGCGGCATCGCTTCGATCCCCGCGCGTCTGCAACATCGCGGCATAGTCCGCCTGGCTGTGCGCCAACCAGGGCCACGCCCGCAATTCGGTATTGTTTGCGATCGCCACTTCGAAATGCCCGGCGGCAGTCTCCCAATCCTCGAATGTTGCCGAAAGAAGACCGAGAAAACGGGCCGCCGCACCGTAACAGATAGTCGTAAGGCCCATGGTGATCGTCAGATCAGCATAGGGCTCCAGAATTTTGTACAGGGATTCGGCACGCTTGCGGTCCTTTAGCCGCGCGCAGACTTCCGCTAGATAGGACAGCGTGGTACTCCGTTTAGCGTCGTGGGCAAGCTGGAACCCGTCCTCCGCCATCTGATCGAATGCCTTACGCGCGGGGTCTAGAAAACCGAGGTCGCTGGCGATGAGCGCCAGCCCTGGCCGCCAGGTCGCTTCGTCCGGGTTCTCGTCGACAAATTTCTTGAGGACCGGCGCGACCTCGGCCAAACGCCCCTGCTCACGGCGAATGGTAAACATCTGCGTACCGTAAACACCATGGGCGCTTTCCATATGCATTTTCTGTCCCAAGCTAAAAGCCTCTTCCGCATATCGCTCCGACGCCTCAAAGTCTCCATTCAAAACGGCGTCCATAGCGTTGGCGCTCGTGGTGACCCAGATGTGGATCGCCATTTGATGCGACTCCGCGTTAGTCCGGTAGTTTCTCAAGGATTTGTCATACTGGTCTCTATCGCCGGCCTGCAGAAAATGGAATCCGCGCCAACTCTCCGCTCTCATGATCAGGTCCCAATCGCCGATTTCCTTCGCAAGTGTATTTAGCTCCACAAGCGCGCGCCGCGCGCTTTCGGTCTGCCCGGCGGCGGTCGTGAAATACTCACAGATCAGCGATTCGTAGAGCGCTCGCTTGTCACCGAGCCGGCGGGCCATCTCCACGGCGTCAGTCGTAACTTCTTGCGCCCGTTCGATCGCTCCCACGGTCGTATAGGCGCGACCCAGAGCGCCCAGTACGCGGCACCGTTCGACAGTTGCGCTTCCGCTAAGAGTCGTCATTGCCTCCTCCAACAACACAATCGAGGCGTCTTCCGCTTGACCCAGGTAAAACTCCCCCTCCTCGAAACTGATCGCCGCGCGCGCCAGATCGATATTGGAGGACGCCAGCCGTGCCAGGCGCGCCGCCTGATTATATGCACTCAGCGCGTCTTGGAGCCCGCCCGCCTTGACCTCTGCGTTGCCCAGATCCAAATGGAGCTCCAGCTGTAGCCGCAGCTTCTCCTCGCCGTTCGGCAATCTCTCAGCCAGACTGACGCCTCGTTTCAGGTGTTCCACGGCTTCGACACTAGCCGAACGTTCGAGCGCGCGCTTGCCAGCCTGCAGCCACCACGGAACCGCCGTCTCCACATTCTCGGCCGCCGTGTAGTGTTGCGCGACCAGCTCTGGCGGTGTGTCCGCGCCATCACTCGAATCGCGTTCGAGAGCCTTGGCGATCGCTTCGTGGTACTCGTGCCGCCGTCGAATAAGCAACGAATTATAGGCGGCTTCCTGTATTAGCGCGTGCCGAAACACGTACTGTCGCGATTGTGCCGAACCGCTTTGATAGACGAGTCGCGATGCCATCAAGCGTTCCAAGGCGGGGTCCAGCTCCTCGGTGCGCCCCAGCGTCTCGCTCAAGAGATCACGTGTGAATTCACGGCCGATCACCGAACCGACCTGCGCGAGCTCGCGAACTTTGGGGTCGAGCCGGTCTAGACTGGACAGAAGCAGCCCTTGCAAGGTTTCGGGTATTTCCTCGCTCGCGTCGGAAGCGTTCTCCCCAGCGTCGTATATCGATCTGGTGAGCTCCTCGATGAATAGCGGCACGCCGTCGGTGCGTTCTGCGATGCGTTCGATCATGTCGGCATCTGCGGAGGTACCAGCGGCACTCCGCACCATCTCGGCCGCGTGGACGGAACTAAGACGCGGCAAGGCCAGCTGGGCTATATGGCCATATCCCGTTGCCCAATCCGGTTGCCATTCGGGCCGGTGGGTGATCACAACGAGCACCGCTTCGTCAGCGATCCGTTGCGTCATACGCGTTACGACTTCTTCGGTCGACGGGTCCATCCAATGCGCATCCTCGAAGACAAACACGGCAGGTCTGCGGCGCGACAACCCGATAAGCTGCTCGATAAATGCTTCGATCGTGCGCTCGCGGAGCTGATCCGCCGCCAATGTCTGCACAATGTCATCGGAACCGAGCGGGATTGAAAGCAGAGGAGCAAGGACTTGCAAATGAGGCATGATATCGTCTTGCGAAATGCGCAGCAGTTGTTCTAGTTTTTGTCGCTTTTCAGCCGCTGAATCTTCGCTAACGAAGCCAGCTGCCTGCTCCAACTGCCGCGCCATCGGGTGCAACGCACTGGTCGTATGATAGGGGGATGCCTGGCAGCGAACCCAGAAATGCGGTTCATCGGCGAACCGCTCGCGGAGGGCTTGCACGAGCCGAGACTTTCCAATCCCCGCTTCGCCTGAAACGAATACGGCTTGGCCGCTCCCGGATTTGGCCATTTCCCACCGGTCGAGCAGAAGGCCGATTTCAGGCTTGCGGCCGATGAGCGGAAGGACGCTGGCGCCCCGCATCGACTCGAACCGGCTTTTCGCACCTTTCACGCCAAGCGGTCGCCAGACCGGTATGGGCTCCGCGAAACCTTTGAACAGCTGGATTCCCATACAGTGTAACTCAAACGCACTGCCAACAAGCCGCCTTGTGCTGTCGCTGATGACAATCTGACCGGGTGTGGCGAATTCCTGCAAACGGGAAGCGAGATTGGGCGTCTCCCCCGTGACCGCGGCCACTTCCGACCCGCCTTCTCCAATCAAATCGCCGACGACGACCTGTCCCGAGGCAATACCGACCCGTAGGTCGAGTTTCACATCATCCGAAAACTTCAATGCCCGCACGGCGTCAACGATGCCAAACGCGGCATGAACAGCCCTATCCGCCTGGTCTTCATATGCCTTGGGCCAGCCAAAGTAGGCGAGCACACCATCGCCCATGAAACTGGCAATGTAACCATCGAAACGCGTAACCTCGCCTGAAACCGCGTTCTGGTAAGACCGCAATATGTCGCGCATATCCTCGGGGTTGAGCCGTCGCGACAAATCAGTCGAGCCAACCAGATCAACGAACATCACCGTCAATTGGCGATGCTCGGCCTCGACTGACACCGGTGCATTGGTTGGCGCCCCTTCTGGCGCGCCGCCGGCACGGCTTTCCAAATGTTCGCCGACAGCGCGCAGGATTTTCTTTCGATGCCCTAAAGAGACCCCGAGTTCCTTGAGATCGACGTCTTTCAGCTCCGGCAAAACATTGAGATCAACGTCATTCTCGACGAACGTCTCGACGTATTTGCCAAGGCCCAACGCCTTCAACCACTCCCCTACATCACCGGCAGCTGTCACGGGCTCACACTTTCCCTGGTCTCCGCAAATATTGGGGGTCTCAACTATCCCCATCTGGGTTGTTCACCGAGATCGATGCCAAGCGCGGTCTTGGCGACGATTTCGTGCGTGAGATTCGAGGTCGCCGGATGGAACCGACCGCAGCGGGCATCGCGGAAAAGGCGCTCAAGTTCCATACCGCGGAACATGCCACCGCCACCTGAGACGTCCATGGCTAGATCGACCACCTTCCAGCAGGTCTCGACAGCATGGTACTTGGTGGCAACGATCTTGGACGGCCAAACCGCGCCGTGATCGGCCCCATTGGTCCAGTCGGTGCAGGTCTTCTCGACATAGGGTAGAATACTTTCATTTGCCAAGACCATCTGCGCGACCGTGTGCTGCACTTCTGGATGGTAGGCCATCGAACGGGTCACGGCGAGCGATGTCTTCTTTCTCGTCCCTGGCAACACCAGATCGATCGCGCGCTGTGCGATGCCGCAGTAAATGCTGGCGAAGCCAAGCAAAGCCCAGGCGAAAAGCGACAGCACGAATGGATCGCCCTGTCCAGCCGGAACGGTGCGGGCGATATATTTGTCCGCGACGAAAACGTCCTCGAGAATGGTATCGTCGCTCCTGGTTGCACGCATACCCATAGTGTCCCAGGTTTCCTTGATGGTATAGCCGGCGGTGTCGCGCGGCATGAAGGCATGGACGATCCGTGGACCGCCTTCGGCATCCGAATCCATGGCGTGAAAGCCAAAACGGGTCCAAACTGGGCTGAGGCTGCCGAACATCTTGTGGCCGGTGAAGCGATAGCCGCCGTCGATCTTCTTCGCTGTCGCGGTAGACAGGAAGACCGGCAAGTCATTGCCGCGCTCGGAATGCCCGGCGGCGAAGACCTCGCCTGAGACGCTTTCCTCCAGCAGCCATTCCATCGACTTGTCGCCCGAGCGCCAAAGGTCTGCGGCAATGCCAGCCCAATAGATATGCATGTTAATAGCCAGAGCCGTCGCAGGCGCATGGTAGGCGAGACGACGCTGTTCGGCGCAGGATTCAGCCAAGGAAAGGCCGCCACCGCCGAATTCCGTGGGGACCGGCCCACTCAGATAGCCGGCCGCCTTCAATTCCTCGAAGTCTTCCGTGAAAAACTCATTGTCGCGGTCATAACCCGCTGCCCGCTCGGCGCAGCGTTGCAGGAGATCGTCCGTCAGCACTGTTTCACCGGTCATGTAATTCCCCTTCTTGGTGCAGATCTACAGGCATCGAAAGAACGATTATTACTCGAAACGCTGAAATGGTATGTGAGAAATGCCACAATCGCGAAATTTTTTCGCGCACTGGCGGTGCGATCAAGCGAGACTTAGGACCGGTGGGCCTATTCTTCGAAACCCTCTTTGACAAGCCGCTCGAGACGCGAGACATCGGTTATAACCAATGCACCGGGCTGTCGTTCAATCAATCCGCTGCCGGCGAGGACGCTCAATTCCCGGGTCACCGCCTCGCGATGCGTCGCGACGCGGCCGGCAATATCGGCGTGCGTCGGCGTCGGCGACAGCGTAGCGATATTTCCATCGTCAATTTGTTCGCGCGCCAGGCGCAACAGTTCAGCGTGAATTCGGTTGCGGACCGCCAGCACGCTGTATTCGACGACACGGTCTGACAGTTTTCGCACCAGATCGACAAGATACGCCATCATCCTCGCGGACACATCCGGGTGGTCCCGCAGTACGTTTCGGAAGATGTCAGCAGACATCGATGCCAATACAGTATTGGTCAGTGCGATTACGTTCGCCGATCGCGGCGCGCCGTCGACCGCTGATAATTCGCCGATACTTTTGCCGGCACCAAGATCGCGAAACGACACCTCCTTGCCCGATGCCGCATAGATGGTTGCGCGCACTCGCCCGCTGGCGATGAAAAAAACGTCCGTGGTCTCGTCTTGATCCCCAATGATCTGATCAGGAGGCGCATATCGGCGCCATCGGCAGAGCTTGGCCAAGGCCTCAAGGTCGGAGCCAGGAAGACCTCCAAAAAGGTCGATGCCCGATAGCGTAAAGGTCGCGTCGTCCACCGCGCATTCCGTCGAAGTTTTACCGGCAGAGATTGTCACCGGACTACGTAGACCCACTCAATTGAGAGTACAACATGACAGTGTCAGGGGAAAGCAAACTGATCAGTACAACCCCGTAATCGGTATATGTCAGGCCGCAATTTGACGCCACTCTGCCAAGGCGACAGAGCGATTGAGTTTGAAGTTTTTACGATTGTAGAGATGGCGTTCTTGGTTGAAATGGCTATGAGCTGAAGCGTGAACAGTGGCGAATTTTTGTAACGTGGTGGGGCTTCGGCATTTCCGATGACCTTCATCGCCGCTTGGTAGGATCGAAGCTTGTCTGTCATGATGACCTCCGGACGGCCAAATCGTTTCATCGCTTTGCGCAGAAACCTCAATGCGGCATTACGATCCCGCCGCTTAGTGACGAAAACCTCAAGAACTTTGCCCTTGTGATCGACCGCTCGCCAGAGGTAGTGGGTTTCGCCGTTGATCCGCACGAAAACCTCGTCCAGATGCCAGCGCCATTGGATATTGGTGCGCATTGACGCTGACCGCTTCCTTTTGATATCCGCAGCAAGCATCGGCCCGAACCGGTTCCACCAGGCGCGCACCGTCTCGTGGCAGATATCGATACCTCGCTCGTGGAGCAGATCTTCGACCTGCCGTAGCGATAATGGGAAGCGGACATACATCATGACCGCCAAGCGGATAATCTCGGGCGATGTCTTGAAATATAAGAATGGATTTTTCATCCCGGGACGCTACGAGACGTGCTTTTGGCGCTCAAGAAATCTTTCTCTGACACTGCCACTCAGGCGCATCGGCGGATTGCCGCTCGAATGGGACGGTCAACGCCGCCTCCTCGGCTTTCCTGCCTGACCCGTCTGCCCGAATTGCGCCATCCACTGCTCAAAGAACGGGTCGCGAAATTCGCCGGCAGAGACGCCCGGGCGAATTGGCCGGAAAGCGGCCGCCAGTGCCGTCTCCGCATAACCACTATCCGCGATGAACTGCGCGAATACGGCGGAAATTCGCCGGTTCTCGCGCCCAAGATACCGGACATCCAAAATACTGAGTGCCCGACCTGAGAGATAGGTGAAGTTTTGTACCGGACACATGGGTAACACTTTTGGCTTTTGCGCTGGGGGTGTTGATGCCGTGGAAAGAGAGTTCGGTTATGGAGGAACGTCTTCGATTTGTCGCCCGATTGCTGGATGGCGAGGGGATGAGCGATGTCTGCCGGTCTTTCGGGATATCCCGAAAGACCGGCTACAAGATTTTCAAGCGCTACAAGGAGCATGGCCTCGAGGCCCTGTGCGACCGCTCGCGGCGTCCGGTGCGCTATGCCAACCAGCTACCTGAGCCGATTGAGCGGATGATCGTGCGGCTGAAGCGCGAGAAGCCCCACTGGGGCGCCAGGAAGATCCGCGAGTTGCTGGTCAGGCGCCGGGCTGGCGATCTGCGCATTCCGGCCAAGAGCACGGTGTATGCGGTGCTTGACCGCCACGGCCTGGTCAAACGGGGCCGGCAAAGGCGGCGCAACAAGGCCCAAGGAACCGCCCTGCGCCAAGCCCTAGCGCCCAATGAGCTGTGGTGCGCCGATTTCAAGGGCGAATTCAAGCTCGGCAACCGGCAATATCGAGCGCATCAAGCCCGGCCAGCCCCAGCAGAACGGCCGCCATGAGCGCATGCACCTGACCTTGAAGAAAGAAACAACAAGACCGCCGCAAATGAACAGCCTTCAGCAACAGGCTCGATTCGACGACTTCATCAGCGAATACAACACCGAAAGACCCCATGAAGCCCTCGGAATGAAATGCCCCATGGAGGTCTACCAACCCGCGAACAGGCCTTATCGGGGGCTGCCCGAGGTCGAATATCCGTTCCACGACAAGGATATCCTCGTCACCGCATGTGGACGCATCTGCATGCTCCGAAAGAAGATCAACATATCAACCGTATTCGCCGGGCAAAGGCTCGGCTTAAAAGAGGTCGACGACACCATTTGGCTCGTCAGCTTCATGCACCACGATCTCGGATATATCGACCTGGAGCAGAAAACATTGCAAACTATCGACAACCCCTTCGGCACCAGAGTGTCACCTATGTCTTAGGTGCAATCTGTTACCTATGTCTCCGGGTCGGACAAGAGGGTGGGTGGTGGTGCAGCCAGTCCTGAGCGAACTCGTCTCCGCCGAATTCCCTGTTTAACAGGGAAAATACGGGGAAATTTCGCGAACCACGGCCGATTGAAGCCCTCGCGCACAGCGTAACTCTCGGATATTCCGGTTCATTCTGTCCAAATTCCCTACACATTTGAACAGGGAATTTATTCAACCGATCAGGGAATTTTCTCACGATAACAGGGAACCGCATCTACGCAGCAGGGAGCGTTTGAATAGCCTTGCCACAAGTTCAAATCCCGGGCCCGTAACCAACGATATCAGCAGGGCCTTTTCCAAGCGGCGGCGTAGATGATCCAGGACCTCGTTTCTTCTGTCACGTCTTGGACTTGCTTCTCCCTACCGCACAAGTCTGCGCTGGTTCAGGAGAGTCGCTGGATTACATGACTGTCTCCGTGGCGTCACGGCAAGTCATTCTGGTGCAAGCCCGTGGGCTCGGTCCTATTGGCGCCCGATTCCGGGATCCCACGAATTTCTCCCGCCCGCCAACACCGGACCCAGCGTCCGGGGGTGATTTCCTCCAGCGGGGGCGTTGGGTCGGCACGACAAATCTCCGCCGCATGGGGGCAGCGCATGTGAAATCGGCACCCCGCCGGTACGTCGATGGGGCTGGGAGGATCGCCCTTGAGAATGATCCGCTGCCGGGCTGCCGTCGGATCTGGAATCGGTGATGCAGATAAAAGCGCCTCGCTGTAGGGATGGTATGCCTGCGCATAGAACGCCGAACTCTCGGCCAATTCGACGATCTGTCCAAGGTACATTATGGCGATGCGATCGCTGATGTGTTCGACCACGCTAAGATCGTGCGAAATGAAGATGTAGGTCAGCCCGAACTCTTTCTGCAGTTTTTCGAGCAGATTGAGAATTTGCGCCTGAATCGACACATCCAGCGCCGACACCGGCTCATCGCAAACGACGAGCTTGGGGTTAAGCGCGAGCGCTCTAGCGATACCGATGCGCTGGCGTTGACCGCCGCTGAACTCATGGGGATAGCGGCCGCCGTACTCGCGGCGAATTCCCACGGTCTCGAGGAGTTCGAACACACGGTTTCGTCTCTCTGTTTTGGACGCCGTTCCATGAACGAGCAAAGGCTCCTCGATGATGTCGTATGCGGTCATGCGTGGATTGAGAGACGAGTAGGGATCCTGAAAAATAGTCTGAATCTCCCGCCGCAATTCGCGCAGCGCCGAGCCTTTCAGACTTAAGGTATCGCGCCCCTCGAATTCGATCTCACCACCCGTGGCACCCTCTAGGCGGGTGATCAGCTTACCCAAGGTGCTCTTGCCGCAACCACTCTCTCCAACCAGACCCAGGGTTTCGCCGCGATGAACTGATAGATCCACCCCATCGACGGCTTTAACCCACCCGGTCGACCGTGAAAAAAGACCTTTCTCGACCGGGAAGTATTTCTGCAGGTTTCTGAGGGTCAGGATCGCCAAAGCTTCACCGGTCATGATTGGTCTTGCGGCCGAGCCGGCGTTTCGGCCGGTGAAACATGCAGCCAACAACGCACCAAGTGCCCCGCGCCGTCTTCATCGAACGAACGGGCAAGCGGCGGCTCCGACTGCCTGCACGCGGCGTGAACTTGGCTGCAGCGATCCTGAAATCGACAGCCTTTCGGAAGGTGCAGTAGGTTCGGCACGATACCCGGTATCGTCTTGAGTTGACCGCTCACCCCGCCCCGTCCCCGGCCACGGGGAATCGAGTCCAGAAGTCCCACGGTATAGGGATGCAGCGGGTTGGCAAACAGCGTTTGGACATCCGTGTGCTCGACGACAACCCCGGCATACATGACCGAGACCCGTTGGCACATTTCTGCAATTACGCCCATGTCGTGAGTGATCAGCATGATGGCCGCGCCACTGGCTTCCTTCATGCGATTCATCAAGTCCAAAATCTGGGCCTGGACCGTGACGTCGAGGGCGGTGGTCGGCTCGTCGGCAAGGAGCAGCTTGGGCTGGCACGCCATGGCCATGGCAATCATGACCCGCTGGCGCATGCCGCCGCTGAGTTGGTGCGGGTAGTCCCTTGCCCGAGCCATGGGTGATGGGATTCCGACCAACCCGAGCATCTCGATCGCGCTATCCATCGCCTCCTTCTTCGACACCTTGCGGTGAAGCCGGATGGCCTCCGCAATCTGCATGCCGACCCGAAAGACCGGATTGAGCGAGGTCATCGGCTCCTGAAAGATCATCGAGATCTCGTTGCCCCGAATCTCGCGCATCGCCTCGGCGCCCGCCCCAACCAGATCCCCTCTACCCTCGAAGTCGATGCGGCCCGCCACGGTCCGGCCCGGCGGGTCCGGAACGAGGCCGATGATAGAAAGCGCCGTGACGCTTTTGCCACAACCGGACTCGCCGACCACGCCCAGAGTTTCGCCCCGGCGTACACTCAACGAGACGCCATCCACCGCCTTGACGACCCCACCGAATGTGAAAAAGTGGGTTTTGAGTCCCACGACATCGAGCAAGGCAGCCTCGTGCTCCGCTTGTACCGGCGACTGGGCCGCGGCATCGGACGCCTTCGGCGATGCTCTACTCTCGACCTGTTCCGACACGCCCCGATTACTCCCTGAGTCTCGGATCGAGCGCGTCGCGCAGACCGTCGCCGAGCAGATTAAATCCAAGCACCGTGATGAAAATCGCCAATCCGGGCAAGGTCGCGACATGGGGTGCGGCAGACAGAAATTGCCTGCCGCTCGACAACATGGTGCCCCAGTCGGAGGTGGGTGGCTGTACACCCAGCCCCAGGAAGCTCAAGGCCGCCGCCGCGGTAATCATCCAACCGATATTCAAGGTGCCTGCGACAATGATGGTCGAAACGCAATTGAGCAGAACATGCCGAACCAAGATTCTGGTGTTGCTCGCCCCGATCCCCCGGGCGGCCATGACATAGTCCGACTCCCGAACGGATAAGGTCACACCGCGCACGATGCGCGTGAAAAAGGGAATATTGACTAGAGCCACCGCGATCATGCCGTTCAACAAACCTGGGCCCAAAACAGCGATCACCGCGAGCGCGAGCAGGAAGTAAGGGAAAGCCATGAGGATATCGATGAGCCGCATGATGACGCTGTCGAGCCAGCCCAGGAAATACCCGCTAATCAATCCCAGAAACGTTCCCACGATAAGGGCGATGGCGGTGGCAGAGAGCGATACCAGGAGAGTCACCCGCGCGCCCCAAATCAACCGGCTGAGTATGTCGCGGCCAAGTTCGTCACTGCCAAGCAGATGACCCTCGGTCCCGATAGGCGCTAAACGCGAGCTGGCATCAACGGCATCCGGATTTAAGGGCGATAGCCAAGGCGCGAGTAGCGCAGCGGCAAAAGCCATGACGACGATGACCGCCCCGAAGATTGAGAGCTTGTTCCTGCGAAACCGGGCGGCAACCGACTGCGTCGGTGTGAACAAATCCGCCGCCGCATCATCCTTAGCGGCCTGTATGACCGCATCGCTCACAGCCTGTCTCCCTGGCGGAACCGGGATGCCATCAGCGGTACCGGATTCGCGGATCGAGATAGGCGTAGAGCACATCGACGAGCAGGTTGATGAACACGAACATCGCCGCGACGAAGAATACGCCGCCCTGCACCATGGGATAATCCCGAGCCTGAATGGCGCGCACCATCATCTGCCCAATCCCGGGCCATGAGAAGACCGCCTCGGTTATGACCGAGCCACCGAGCAGATAGCCGATCTGCATACCGAGCACCGTCACGATGGTAATCGACGCGTTTCTGAGGGCATGAATATAGATGACCGCACGCTCATTGAGACCCTTGGCGCGCGCGGTACGGATATAATCCTGCCGAATGATCTCAAGCATCGCCGATCGGGTCATCCGCGCCAGGATCGCCGCCGAAACGGTGCCAAGCGTGAGTGCCGGCAACACAAGATGGCGAAGGAGATCCAGCACGTCGCCGCCGGCGGGCGAGAACATTCCCGCGGACGGCAACCATCTGAGATTCATGGCGAAGGCCAGGATGGCGACGATGCCGGTGAAAAACAACGGCATGCTGACGCCAGCCAAGGCCACGAGCATGGCGATCGAATCGAACAGGGAGTACTGCCGGACGGCGGAGATAATGCCCGCGGACACGCCAAGCATCACCGCGATGATCAGGCTGGTGACCGTCAGGATGGCCGTTGCCTTGAACCGCGCCCAGATCTCGGGAAAGACCTCGCGCCCCAGCACGATGGAACGGCCGAAATCTCCCCGCGCCATATTCGACATCCAGGTCGCGTATTGAACCACGAGCGGCTTGTCCAAGCCGAGGTCTTCCCGAACTTGAGCGATTGAGTCGGCGGTTGCTTCCGGCCCGAGCAGGACCTGGGCGGGGTCGCCGGGCGCTAGGTGCAGCATACCGAATACCAAAACGGACACCCCGATGAGCACCGGGATGGTGTGTAGAAACCGCTTAATCAGGTATAGCCACATCGGAACTGCGAGCCTGGATCAGAAACTGCGAACCGGACCCGCGCTACGAAGGGTCGGGCGGGGCGGAGGGGCCGGCCCACCACCACACAATAGACAGACACCGACATGAACATGAAGTAGGAATTAAGGGCGTGCACCA
>JAJFGP010000008.1 GCA_021776055.1 Kiloniellaceae bacterium | reverse complement strand
GCCCATCAGGGCGTGGTAGCCGTCGTGGTGGGCGACGATATTCTCGAAGGTGTAGGCGTGGATGTTCTCGCGGGCGTAGAGCTTGAAATAGATGCGCAGGCACTGATCCAGCGGCTCGCGCCGGCAATAGATCACCCGTGCCGTCGGCAGTGCCTGAAAGACCAAACCCAAGTGCAGGTAGTGGCCTGGTATGGTGTTGAGTAGGAACGGCGCGTCGGACAGCTTGCCTATGGCCGCCATGTAGCGGTCGCCCAACTCGGCGATCATCACGTCGTCGAAACGCGGAACACACTCGGGAAAGGCCTCTTCAATTCCCCGCTCCTGGCGCATGTCGTGCAAGGTGTCGACAAAGAAATGCCTCTCGCCGCCGCCGAAAACGCGCGGTTCCTGCTTGAGCAGGGATTCGGCCAGGGTCTTGCCGGAGCGCGACAGGCCAAGCAAGAATACCGGCGTCTGCCGACCGGGATTGCCGTCGGCGTGCGCGAGCCGCCGCCTTTCGGGAAACAAGTCGCGGACCTTCCTGATCATCGCCCGGTACGCGTGACGATCGAAGTCGAACTGCTCCGCCATTAACGTGTTGCCGCGGGCGAAGTACGTCATGGCATCCTTGTAGTGGCCGCCGACGTCGTACCCTCGGGCCAGGGCGAAGATTAGCTTTATGCGTTTGTCGGTGTCGGTGGCGGGGTGTTCGAACTGCGCCTGCAGGCGGGTGAAATTCGGGTCGTCCGGGGTGAATGGCTGCTCGATGGCGTAGTTCAGGCGCGCATCCGGATGGTTCAGGTCGATCTCCATCGCCTTCCGGTAACACGCCTGAGCCTCGTCGATCCGCTCGAGCAGGCGCAGCGCGTTGCCCTTGTTGTTGTGGATGTCGGCGTTATCGGGATCGAGCTCGATCGCCCGGTCAAAGACGGTCAGCGCCGCCTCGAGCTTCCCCTGCCGGCGCAAGGTTTCGGCTATGCCGAAGTGTATCAGGGCGTAGTTAGGACTGATCTTGCGGGCGGCGGTGTAGCACGCCAACGAGTCTTCGAGTCGGCCTTGTGTGCGCAGCAGTGAACCAAGGTTGCACCGGGCATCCATATATCGTGGATCGATTTCGATGGCCCGGCGGTAGCACGCGGCTGCGTCATCTAACTTGCCCCGGTCGCGCAGGGCATTGCCCAGATTGAGATGCGCCAAAGTATACCGCGGATCGGCGGCGACGGCTCGGTAGAGCCAGGGGACAGCGTCCTCTAGCCGACCCAGATCCTGCAAACAGACACCCAGGTTGTTGCATGCCGCCGCAAAAGTTGGTCGGATCTCGATAGTCCGCCGAAAGCAGGTGGCGGCGTCTTCGAGCTTGCCTTCGCTTCGCCGGACATTTCCCAGATTGAAATGCGCCAAGGCATAGTTCGGGTCGATGGCGATGACGTCCTGATAACAGGCGATCGCCCCCGTGGTATCGCCCAGATCGCGCCGCACGTTACCCAGATTGTTGCGCGCGTCCAGATGCCGGGGATCGAGTTCGAGGACACGCCGATATAATCTCTCTGCCTCGGGCAACTTGTTCTGGTCATGCAGGGCCAGGCCCTGGCGAAAAAGGGTTTTCGTCCGGCTGCCGGCGGTTGCGGGCGACGAGCGCGTATGCCGGCCTTTGGGCCGGCGCGGCTTTTTGCTCACCATCGCACCAGCGGCGGTCGGCTGCCGGCACGTCGCGGGAATCGTTCAAGACCCGCATAGCCGCACAAATGCCGGTCGAGGGTGTGCAAGATGGCGCGACAGGAAGGGCTAGTTCGAGGAGCCGCCGGACGACCCTGCGATGCTCGTCCCTACGTTCGAGCCTGCCGCCGTGGCGGCGGAGGCCGAGCGGGCGCGACGTTGCAGTTCGCTCCACGCGTCATCCCAAAGGATGACGGCGACCTTACTGTCGCCGCCAGGGGCGGACAGCGTATCCGGAGTCAGCCCCTTGGCGCGCTCGTCCGATAGATCGGCCGCGCCGACAAGCCGCTTCTGTGGTTCAATCGCGGCGACTTGAGCCGCCGCGTCGGGATTCGCGAACCGAGCCTTGACATCGGCGCGCGCATCCGCGGTGCCTAGCAGGATCACGGCGGCGGTGAGGGCGAACACAACAGGCAGATAGCTATCGCGCCATCCCGCCTTTTTCGCTCCAAAAACTGTAAACATACTCATCGTCATAAATCTCAACTTGGTCGGGTACACTTGAATACCAACTCGTCGGTTCTGATCGCCGAGGTGTTACCGTGACATTAATGCAATACATATGCCAAAAAGCGAGAAATCCCTGTGTTTCTTGACTGGCTGCTCCGCGAACCGGGCGAAACCGCTGTCTTCCGGCGTATTTTCCTTGTGCCAAGTCAGGCATTGTCGCCGGTACCGCGCGCCTGTTCGTGTAACGTAAACGATACGGAGGGGGGAGTTAACCAAAATCGACCGGGCGTCTCAATTTTGAAACACGGCCGGTTTTCCGCAGTTACCCGCAATTTTCGGTCGAAAATTCGATTTCGGCATCAACTTCGCGGCGATAGTTTGCCCAGCCAGGCGCCCCGGCCGTCGGTTGTGGCGGCGAAGAGTGCCGGGTCCCTCCCCGGACAAAGAAGGCGGTCGATGCGTCATTCGAAAACATTTATAATAAAAAACAACGAGTTATGCTCCAAAAATGCCGGGTCGGCGGGAGTTTGAACAGGGACTGTCAAGGGGATCGAAAGCCCCGTCGGCGGTGGTGGGCCGGAACGACCCCACCAGTCGAACTCTGATGGGGGAGGCAAACCGGCGGGAGTCGGCACCTGCCGGCCCCTTTACACCGTTTCATCAAATGTAACAGTAAATTAACTGAAAACAGCCCCCAACGGTTGACCGCGATGGGGTGGTAGCATTGCGAATCTAATCATTTCAAATAGATAAGCAAAATTCGGCCGGTTGGCATAAGGATTGCTTAACCCTAGTTGACGGGTGTGTTGCGTCTTTTTGGCGGGCGGGCTCGTTTGGTGGGGCGCCACCCCACGACGAAGGGCAAGGTTCGGTCGATCCAATATGAAGACCGAAACGCGCCCAAAGCCGGTGTCCGGTCTCTCTTCGCCGGTTCAGCCGGACTGGGTCTCGCGCAGAAAAAGCCGGGGCCCGGCCCGGTCTCCAGAGGAGGGCCGACCGCGTAACGGGATATCGGGGACCGACCCTGGGCGCGTTTCGGGCGAGGTTGGGTGGTAAGCGTCCTGAACCACAGGATTGTATTGAACGAATTGACAAATAGTGAGGAAGGAGTGCTTTCAATGACCAAGGGTAAACTTCTGGCAACGGCTTCGGCCGCGGTGCTGGTTTTGGGCTTCGCCTCGGCGGCGTCGGCCGGCCTGAACAACTTCGCCAACAAGGGTGACGCTACGGTCACCATCAATAACAACAACGGTGGCGGCAGCGGCGGCAACGGCGGTAACGGCGGCAACGCCACGGACGCCGGAACCGGTGGTGCTGGTGGGGCCGGCGCAGCCGGTGGCGCCGGCGGGGCTGCGACCAACAACGTCAACGCCAACTCGAACAACACCTATACGCGCAGCTCGATCAAGGTGAAGGCTGAGAACAACCAGACCGCCTACACCGGTGGCAGCATCGACACCAGCGGCGGTACCAACAAGCAGTATGGCGGCGACGCTTCTGCTTCGGCCAGCGCCGATTCGGACGCCCATAACAAGAACAAGACCTACGCCTATGGCGGCAAGGCCAAAGGTGATTCGGCCGATGCCGACAACTATGCCAACACCGACGCCACCGGCGGCACCGTGACGGCGACCGATGGCAATGCCAGCGGCGATGCCAGCGCGCATGCGACCGGCAGCTCGGGCGGCCAGACGGCCACCGCGACCAGCGGTGACACGACCGGCGGCGACGGCGGCTCGTCGAGCAATACCAACACCACGACCGGCGGCACGGCGACGGCCACGGCGACCGGTGGCTCGACCAGCGGTGCTCAGTCGGCCAATGGTGGTGCCGTGAACAGCGGCGCGCTCAACATCAGTGGCCTGACGAATGCGGCCGGCGCGTTTGCGATGAACTTCTCGACCGGTCAATTCGCGGCGGGCAACGCGGCGAACGCCATCGCTGCCCACGTCGGGACCATCAACGTCAACCCGGCGGCCGAGTGATTCCGAGGCAGATTGAGTAAGGAGGTCAGATCATGACCAAATGTTCACTACTCACGACGGCCTCGGTGGCGGTACTGGCGTTGGCGATAGCCTCGCCAGTCCTGGCGGGTCCGAACGATTTCGCCAACCTCGGTAGCTCCCAGGTCGATATCGACAACAACAACGGCGGTGGTTCCGGCGGGCAAGGCGGCCAAGGTGGCAGTGCCACCAGTGGGGCCTCTCCCGTAGGCGGCGCTGGCGGCGCTGGTGGTGCCGGCGGTGCCGGTGGCACTGGGGAAGCTACCGATGCCGGTGCCGGCGCTGGCGCGATCAACAACGTCAACGCCAACTCCGGCAACACCTACAACCGGACCCGGATCAAGGTGTCCGCGGTCAACAACCAGACCGTTGGTGAGGTCCTCAACGGGCAGCACGACGAAGTGTGGGTGCTCCAGGAATATAGTGGCAGCATCGACACCAGCGGTGGCTACAATAAGCAGAGCGGGGGCGATGCTTCTGCCTCGGCGGACGCCGATGCGGATGCATACAACCGCAATAAGACTGACATCAGTGGCGGCCGTGCCCGCGGTGATTCGGCGAGTGCGGACAACAACGCCAACACCACCGCGAGTGGCGGCGACGTAGAGGCGAACGCCGACTTTGGCGTTGGCCCATACAATGCCAGCGGCGATGCCAGTGCTCACGCCACGGGTAGCAACAATCCGCAGGGGGCCGAGGCCACCAGTGGTGCTACCACGGGCGGCAACGGCGGCGTCGGTGGCGAGACCGACGCGGGCGTTGGCCCCGGATCCTCCAACGTCAATGAGACGCTGGGTGGGGAAGCGCTCGCCAGTGCGACTGGCGGCAATACCAGCGGCCCGCAGAACGCCAATGGCGGCGGGGTGAATAGCGGTGTCACCACTGTCGGCGGTTTGGGCAATGCGGCTGGCGCGTTCGCGATGAACGGCGCGTCGGGTGCATTCGGGGTTGGCAATTCCGCCAACGCCGTGGCGGCTCGTGTCAACACCATCAATTCCAACTAAGCCATGCTCGATCACGGAGGGGGCAACGTCCCCCTCCGTTTCGAGCGCGGTCCGACAGGAGCGGGAACTTGGAATGAACGGTTCGGCTTGGGGTGTTTTGATCGGTGGCGGAACCACCGGCGACATGGCTTCGCCGTGCATGCCGAAGTTTTCCGTGAGGTAAGCGTAAAAACTGATCGGCGTATCCCTGGGGGGATGTTGCCGGTCAATTCATATTGGGGCTTGTCTATGGGGAGATCGATAATGGAAGCCCGACATATTTCAAGGCTGCTCTTTGCCGGAGCGGCTCTTTCGCTTGTTTACGGGGTTGCTTCATCGGCCCGCGCCGACGATGCCAACGCCGCGGATCCGTTCGCGACGGTCGACACCATCGAAAAGCTGGATCTTGACGGCCTGCGCGGCGCCGATGGAGATGTTCTCCAGTTCTACGAGGAGAACACGACCACGACGGCCACCAATAACGCCACCAACACGACCAACGTGACCATCGATACCCGGGGCGGGGTGGGCGGTAACGGCGGCAACGTCACCGGCGGCAACGTCGGTTTCAGCGGCAATGCCCTGCAGAACTTCGGCGGCGTTTTTACCAGTGCCATCAACACGGCACCGGGCGGCATCGCGACGGCGCTGACGTCGATGAGCATCACGCTTAACCCTTAGCTGTACGTCTTTGCGGCGGCCGTTCGGCCGCAGGACACCAGCCGCCGGATCCGGCGGTTACAGGCGCAAAGTACAGCTAACTCTGGGGAGAGACGTGATGCGCAGGATAGTGCGATATACATGGCTGGCGGCCAGTCTGAGCCTGATACCCGTCGGCGCCACCGCCGGTGAGGTTACGGCGACGGCCGTGGGCGGGGTCTTCGGGGTTCCCGTCACCAGCATGAAGGAATTGCGGACGTCGCGAGTCGTCATGCAGCAATACGATTTCAGTTGCGGCGCGGCAGCCGTGGCGACATTGCTGAGCTTTCACTACAATAGGCCGACGGCCGAGTACGGTATCTTTAAATCGATGTTCGAGAAGGGCGACCAGCCAGTCATCCAGGCGCGCGGCTTTTCGATGCTCGATATGAAGGGCTACCTTGAGCGCATGGGCTATCATGCCGATGGCTTCCGCCTGAAGCTGGACCGGCTGCAGGCCATCGGCGTGCCGGCGATCACCCTGGTCGATATCAACGGTTACAAACATTTCGTCGTGGTCAAGGGGATGGACGACGGACGCGTGCTGGTCGGTGACCCGGCATATGGCACCTCGGTCATGGAGAGGGACTACTTCGCCAGCATTTGGAGTGGGACGATCCTCGCCATCCGCGACAAGCCAAGGGAAGCCCGCAAGCAGTTCAACCAAAAGGTGGACTGGAAAGTACGGCCCCGAGCGCCCGTTGGCGGCGGCGTTGCCAGGGATGGTATCTCCGCTTTCACACGATATCTGCCCAGTCCGCGCGGCTTTTAGGTCCAGGGAGGACCATGATGATGTGCAAGAAGCACGCGAAAGAAAACGGGACCTCAGGGGGACGGTGGTTGACGCGGTTCGCGACGATCGCCGGTGGTGTTCTGCTGATGGCTTACCTGGTTGTCGGGTGGAGCAACACCGGCATTGCCGCTCTGCCACAGGACGATCCCTTCGCCGATCTGGAAGTGCTGGGCGCGGCCGAGATGGCTGAAAAGCGCGGCGGCTTCCTCGATGCGGCGCTTGGCATCAGTCTCGATCTCGGTGCCAATATCCGTAGCTCGATCAATGGTAGCTTGGTGCTTGAGACCTTGGTCAAGTTCTCCGGCGCCGGCGCGACACAGATCACCCATACCGTTGCACCAGGGGCTGATCTTACGGGTCTGAAGTTCCTCAGCGCCGACGGATCGACAGTTGCCGGTATCGATACGGTGAATTCAACGGGTCCGGTGACCTTCTCCTCGAATGGAGCACAGGTGACCATTCCTGCCGGTTTCCAGGGCCTGGTGGCACAAACCGATACGGGTGTTGGCGCGGCCGTGAGCAAAATTAGTACCGAACAATTCGCTAACCTGGTGCTCAATTCGGATCCTGGCGCGGCCATACAACAGGATCTGCAAATCACTGTCGACGTGCAGGGCTTCGCCAAAGTGCAGCAGAGCGTTCGGCTTAATGCAACCATGGCGAAGTTCCGCCAAGCAATGCGGTCGGCAAGCCTTGGTGCCTTGGGCGCAAACTGACCATGCCGAAGGGGGCAATACCGCATACGGGAACCTAAGGGGTAAATTCTATCGGGTTAGCGTGGTCTCCCCACTGCGCGCCCACCCTTGGAAGTACCGTTGTTAAACGGGCGCTGGGCCGGTTAGGCCGACCGATCCAGCGCCCGCCATTTTTTACCCATCAGATTCCTGACATTTCCATGATCGCGATGCTCATGGCTGATCCTTTGAGATGCGTTCTTCGAACGCTACTCCTCAGAATCTGACCCAAAATGAATGATTCTGTTTCAATGGCTTGTCGGGGCTTGTCGGGGCTTGCCGGAATCCACTCGCACCTTTCTGGCCCCCCGTCATCACCTTCAGGCTTGACCTGAGGGTCCGTGGACGAGCGAGACCCCGACCTCGATGGCTTGCCGGGTCAAGCCCGAAGGTGATGACACCAGGGGAAGTAGCGGCATGGCAAGCCACTGATCGAAAATTCTTCATTTCCGGCCAGGCCCTCAGGATGAGGATGGGTGTTTTTATGCCAAATTAGGACCTCATGCTGAGGAGCCGCGTAGCGGCGTCTCGAAGCATGGCGGCTGGGTAATACCGGCAGACCCTGAAAATGATACGGCCCCTCTCTCGCGGTGGAGAGAGGGGCCGATCTGCAAAGCTTGGGTCGACTGGCGGAGGTGCTGTCCGCTAGGCGCCCTACAGCACGTTGAAGCGCACGGGCACGCGGAGGAGTATCCGCGAATCCGGCGCGTCCACGGTGGCACCAATCTGCACCGTCAGGTTAACTGAAACGGCGTCCGTCAGGCGGTAGGAGCCGCCGAAGAGGAACGAACCGACCGACAGTGTCTCTGATTCCACGTCGACACCATTGGTCTCGGTTGTGGTCTCAAGCACGAAATCGTGCTGATAGCCCAAGTTGAGCGACAGTTTCTCGTTCAAGGCGAACCCGACACCGAAACTCATGCCGATGGAATCGCCCGGGTCCACGTCGCCGATTACGGCGCTGCCGACCGTTGTGTCGACGGCGCTTGGTAGGTTGACGAGATAACCGATATTGGCGAACAACACGGCCGGATCGGTCGGATAAATGATTGTCAGGCTAGGCTCGACGCCATGGAAACCCGATCCGGTGGCCAACTCCGTCGGAATGCCACTGGCATCGCGGCTGATGTCGAACGGCCCGGTGCCGGTGGTGCTCTTGTAGCGCAAATTGGCGATGAAGAACGGCCAATCGTTCGTCCCGTCATTGATCTGGTAGTGAGCTCCCACCTCTATATCGCCCAGGCCGTCGCCGCTTGTGCTGTCCGTGCTTGTGGTGCCGCCCGAACCGCCAACCAGGCTTGTCGTCCGGTCACTGCGGTAGACGTATGGCACCGTTGTTTCGACCTCAAGGCGATTGGTTATACCGTAGCGCGCGGTAATCTGGCTTGTGACGGTGTCGCGGTCCGCGTCGCTGGCTTCGATAACCCCGATCAGGAATCCATCAACGATGGAAACGCCCCGGAAATTCAAACGGTTACTCGTGCTCTTCGAGTAATCCACAGTCGGCTCGATGATGATTGTCCCCTTCGGGGTCAATACGCCACCGCGGTCGGATAGCACCACTATCTCTGGCGGCTTGGTCTTGTCTTGACCTTCGCCGACTGGCTGCGCTCCGTCGGAGGCGGCTGTTTCGACCCTGCCCTGGCTGCTCTGATATTGGCCGTTGTTTTGCGGCATGCTGTCGGCCAAACCCGTCAAGGGCTGGTACACGGCCGGTTGCGCGCGCGGCATCTGGCCGGCGGCATTGTAAACTTGTTCCTCAAGGGCCTGCAGACGGCGGCGCTGCTCTTCGATTGCGTGCTCTTGCGCCTGAATTTGCTGGCGGTGTTCTTCAATGAGAGCCTGCAACTGCTGAAAATTGGCCGATGGCTTAACCTCTTCGGCGAAAGCAGCGGTGCCGGACACAAGGGCGGCGCTCATGGCGAACCAGCTAACGGCGGCGAGATGCGCCAGCCGCCTCCGGCTCTTGTGCGTGTCTTTTCCCGTCACGTTAAGTTCTCCCCAATTTATCAATTGCTCGGTAGCCCCGGACCGGCACTACGTCCCCTTGGCCAGTCCCTAGGTCGTTGCCGCGCGAAAAGCCGGTGATACAGATAGCCGCTGTATCCACCTGCAATTGCACGGGGCCACCGCGCGCGCCATCCCGGCGATTTAGTACTCTCAAGAGATCGTCTCCGCCTGGATAACTCCGGTTCGTCCCCGACTCGGTAGGTAGTTCGACCTCGGATCCCATGATCTCGAAGTGCAGTCGAATAAAACCACCTCACTCGAATCACATCGCTCAGAATGACTTAAAACACCTAGTGCGATGCGCAACGAACGAAGATGAAACGCAAATCAAGATTAACGCATCGTTAACGGCGCAATCAACCCTTTCAAGAAAAGACGACACCTATACTAGGGAAGCGTGTGCTCCCTGCAACAGACGCGGCGACCGCAAACCTCACGGATTGCCGTCGCGCATGTCTCATATTCAACTGTTGGCTGGGTTCCCTTGCGGTCATCGGCGAGAGCTCGCCAACAAGGGTAAGATATTGGGATCACAATGAAAAACCGCCGTAAAGGTCTCGGATAAGTTTGAAAACGAAGTGCGCAGGTGGCTTGCCGGGCGGCTAACCGCCGGTCGAAATGCCATGTTCTTTCAGCAATCGATACAGCGTTACCCGTGACACGCCGAGAACTTCGGCAGTCTGTTTAATATTTTGCCCATTTTGCTCCAGCGCGCCCTGCAACAGATTAAGTTCGGCCTCGCGTTTGGCCTGCCTGAGGGTCACGCGCGTATTGGTTGGGGCCTCTGCCGCCTGGCCATTGGTGGCCTGTGGGCGCACCGTTGGCCGCGCCTGGCCACCCCCATGTTGCATACCCAGCGGGAAGCCCAAATCCCGAGCTGTGATCCTGGGCCCATCCGACATGACGACCGAGCGGCGGATGCAACTCACCAGCTCCCGCACATTCCCAGGCCAGCCGTACAGGCGTAGTTGGCGAATCGCCGCCGATTCGAAGCCCTGCACCGGGCGGTTCATTTCCTCAGCGAACTTCTGCAAGAAGAAGGTGCTCAAGAGATCGATATCGTCGCCACGCTCACGTAGGGGCGCCATATTCAACGTCAGGACATTCAGGCGATAGAACAGGTCCTCGCGGAAGCGGCCTTCCTTGATCGCCTTGGAGAGGTCCATGTTGGTCGCCGCGACCACCCGGACATCCACCCGGATCGGCCGGTTACCGCCAACACGATCAATGGTCTTTTCCTGCAAGAACCGTAATAGGTGAGGTTGCAGCTCCAGGGGCAAATCGCCGATCTCATCGAGAAAGACAGTGCCGCCCTGTGCTGCCTCGATGCGGCCTATCTTGCGCTGGTAAGCGCCTGTAAAAGCGCCTTTTTCGTGCCCAAAAAGTTCGGACCCGATCAGGGTGGGCGGTAGTCCGGCACAATTGATCGGAATGAAGGGACCCGCGGCGCGCTCTGAGCGCTCATGGATAGCCAGCGCCGCCAATTCCTTGCCGGTGCCGCTCTCACCGGTAATGAGAATGGGTGTTTCTGTGGGCGCGAACCTGCGAATCGTCTCGAAAATTGTTCGCATGACCGGGCTGTTGCCCACCAGGTATGGACCGCTATCCGCCGTTGCTTCCGAGCCATTCTCATGAGACGCCCCATTATGGCTCTCGCCATGATGGTCGACGACCGCACGCTGCAGCCGCCCGAGCAACTCCGGTTGCTCCTGCGTAACATCGAAAAGAAGGCCCGCAAGGGCCTCGGCGCCAAGCGAGAGAAGATCTTCCCGCGTCAAACTAGTCGCGAGGGATTCAGACGTTCGCTCCGTCGTGGACATATTGCCGGACCCTCCCTGGTCCTCAACCGCTCTCCAGACTCTTCCGGAAAGCCCCCTTTAACGCGCGGTTTGAAAGGCCCCCCCCTTTCAAGAAAATCCGCGTTCGTAGTCACCCCGATGACTTGGCCGGGAGTGTACAGATTCTGCAACAGATCGTCCAGCACGTTGTCGCCGCAAAAGCCCCGGAATACCTTGCGAATTATGGTTAAAAATCAATAATATTAATGAGTTATGAACAGATTGATCAGTCTGGGGATAAGTACGGAAGGGAAGCCGCTGCGGTGATGGAAAGGTGCCGATTGGCCGCGAATCGGGGTGCTGGAATGTCTGCCAAGGGCCCTGGACAAGGGCCAACCGGCACCGCAAAGTCCGCCCATGAGCGATGCTGATCTTGGTAAAGAAGGTTCCCGGCTGTCCCGGCGGGTGCGGCGCTATGCCCGTGTCGGGACCAGCGTGGGCGGTTTGGCGGCGCAGGTAGTCGGGGCCCGTGTCCTGGGCGTGACTTTGGACCGGGGCCGCCATTCGGCCGAGCTGAGGGCCGCCCTGGGGGGCCTCAAGGGGCCTCTGATGAAGGCGGCCCAGATCCTGGCCACGATCCCCGACGCTCTGCCGCCCGAATATGCCGAGGAACTGCGGCAGCTACAGTCCAATGCTCCGGCCATGGGTTGGCAGTTCGTGCGCCGGCGCATGCAGGGTGAGCTGGGCCCGAGTTGGGAGAAGCGGTTCCGCGACTTCGCCCACGAGGCCGGTGCCGCGGCATCGCTCGGCCAGGTGCATCGGGCCATCGGGCCGGATGGCCGTGCCTTGGCCTGTAAGCTGCAGTACCCGGACATGCTGTCGACGGTGGAGGCGGATTTGCGCCAGCTCCGTCTCGCCTTTTCGATCTATCACCGCTACGACCAGGCGATCGACCCCTCCGAGATTTACAAGGAACTGGCCGAGCGCCTGCGTGAGGAATTGGACTACGACCGGGAGGCGCGGCACATGCGCTTGTACGGAAAGGTCCTGGCCAAGGAAGCCGGTGTGTTCGTGCCGGAACTGGTGGCCGAACTTTCCACGACGCGCCTGTTGACCATGACCTGGCTCGAGGGTATGCCGCTGATGGACTTCATCGCTCGCAACGCGGATGTCGAGGATCGCAACAGGGTCGCGACCAACATGTTCCGCGCCTGGTATGTGCCCTTCTACTATTACGGTGTCATCCACGGCGATCCGCACCTGGGCAACTATACGGTGCGCGAGGACGGCGCGATCAACTTGCTCGACTATGGCTGTGTCCGGGTGTTCCCGGCACCCTTCGTCAAGGGCGTCATCGACCTTTACCATGCCTTCGAGCGCGACGACCCGGCGTTGGCCGTGGCGGCCTATGAAAGCTGGGGTTTCAAGGACCTGAGCAAGGACCTGCTGGAGGCCCTGAACATCTGGGCGCGCTTCCTTTATGCCCCCTTGCTCGAAGACAAATCGCAGCCGATCGCTGCAAGTGATAGCGGCATTTATGGGGCCAAGGTGGCCGGACAGGTGCACAGCGCCTTGCGCGGCCTGGGCGGGGTCCGCCCGCCGCGCGAGTTCGTCCTCATGGACCGGGCCGCCATTGGCCTGGGGTCGGTCTTCATGCACCTGAAGGCGGAAGTCAATTGGCACCGCATGTTCAACGAGTTAATCGAGGATTTCGACGTGGCGGCCATGGCAAAACGGCAGCGCAAGGCGCTGACGGCCGCTGACTTGCCACCGCAGGCGTAGGCCGCCCGGCCTTGCCAGGGGCGCGGGGGCACGGCATGAGTAGCGCCCTATGAGGCAACCACACATAAGTCGAGAGAGGCCCTGATGAGCCTGGCTGATCCGCAGGTTTGGATAAGCCTGCTTACCCTAACCGTGCTCGAGATCGTTCTCGGCATCGACAACGTGGTGTTCATTTCGGTCTCCACCGAACGGCTGCCGGCGCGTCAACAGCCGGCGGCGCGGCGGCTTGGCATTGGCCTCGCTCTTGGCACACGCGTCCTGTTTTTGATCGCGGCGGTCTGGGTCATCGGTCTGACGGTACCGCTGTTTCAGGTGTTCGATCAGGATGTCTCCTGGCGCGATTTACTTCTGCTGGGTGGTGGTCTTTTCCTTATTTGGAAAGGCACACACGAAATTCATGAGACGGTGGAGGGGGCGGGGCGCGCCCGGTCCCGCGCAAGCCCCGCCGCTTTTGCAACCGTCGTGGCGCAAATCGCCGTGCTGGATGTGGTGTTTTCCTTCGATTCGGTGCTAACCGCCGTGGGGATGGCCCAGCATCTATGGGTCATGATTACCGCTGTGGTTGTGGCCATGGCGGTCATGTTGTGGGCGGCCGAACCGGTCAGCCGTTTCGTCTCCCAGCACCCGACGGTCAAGATGCTGGCGCTCAGTTTCTTGCTGCTGATCGGCATGGCCCTGATAGCTGAAGGACTGCACTTTGAGATTCCGAAGGGCTATCTCTATTTCGCCGTTGGTTTCGCCTTGTTGGTCGAAGGGCTCAATCAGGTGGTCTCCCGCCGCCGCCGCCGGGCGCGTTCGGCGCAATCGGGTAAAAAAGCTTGAACCGTAGCGGTTCCAAGGTCATTAAGTAGGCCGCCAGGACAAGGGAACACCAAGCATGAAAATTGCCATCCCGCGGGAACGGCGGGCGCACGAGACCCGCGTCGCGGCCTCGCCCGAGACGGTCAAGAAGCTATCGGCTCTGGGTTGCGAGATCGTAGTCGAAAAAGGCGCGGGCACGGACGCCGCCATTCTGGACGACGACTACAAGGCAGCGGGCGCGGCGGTTGCCAAGGACGCCAAGACAGCGCTGGCCGGTGCCGACGTAGTGCTCAAGGTGCAACGGCCGATCGCCGGCGGTGCCGACGACGAGCTCGGTTTGTACAAAAAGGGCACCATCGTCATTTCCATCATGGATCCGATGCGTGCGCAGGACGACGTGGCGGCCATGGCGAAGGCCGGGCTGACCGCCTTTGCCATGGATTTGGTGCCGCGTATCACCCGGGCCCAGTCCATGGATGTGCTGTCCTCGCAAGCTAACCTGGCGGGATACAAGGCAGTGCTCGACGCCGCCGGGGAGTATGGCCGGGCCATGCCCATGATGATGACCGCGGCGGGAACCATCGCCCCGGCACGAGTGCTGGTGATGGGTGTCGGGGTTGCGGGACTGCAGGCCATCGCCACGGCGCGGCGCCTGGGTGCCATTGTCTCGGCGACCGATGTGCGGCCCGCTGCTAAGGAACAGGTCGAAAGTCTGAGCGGCACCTTCATTGCCGTGGAAGACGAGGAGTTTAAGCAAGCCGAGACCGCTGGCGGCTATGCCAAGGAGATGAGCGACGCCTACAAGGCCAAACAGGCTGCCCTTATCGCGGAGACCATCAAGAAACAGGATATGGTCATCACCACCGCGTTGATCCCTGGACGCCCGGCGCCGATGCTCGTCTCGGCCGATATGGTCAAGTCGATGAAGCCGGGCTCGGTCATCGTCGATCTCGCGGTGGAGGCCGGCGGCAATTGCGTGCTGAGCCAGCCGGGCAAGGTCGTGGTTAAGCACGGGGTGCGCATCGTCGGCCATTTAAACGTGCCGGGCCGCCTGGCAACGGATGCCAGCGCCCTCTATGCGCGGAACTTGTTCAACCTGCTGCAACTGATCATCGACAGTGAGAGCAAGGCCCTGAACATCGACTGGGACGATGAGATCATCAAAGGCATCTGTGTCACCCGCGACGGTGCCGTGGTGCATCCGGCGCTTGCCGGCAAGGGGGACTGAAGCCCATGGAATCGCAAACGTTCATCGAAAAGACGACGGAGGTCGCCAACCAGGCCCGGGCGCTTTCCGACAGCATCGCGGCGCTGGCCAGCGAGGCCAGCCGCCTGGTGGCACAGAGCGGCGGGGAAGGGGGGATTTCCCCGCTGGTTATCGGCCTGACGGTCTTCGTGCTGGCCGTCTTTGTCGGTTACCACGTGGTCTGGCGGGTCACGCCCGCCCTGCATTCGCCGCTGATGGCGGTGACCAACGCAATTTCGTCGGTGATCATCGTCGGCGCCCTGATCGCCGCCGGCCCGGCTGAAGTGGGCTTTAGCGAGGTCATGGGGTTCCTGGCGGTGACCTTGGCGTCGGTCAACATCTTCGGCGGCTTCATCGTCACGCAGCGCATGCTGCAAATGTTCAAAAAGAAGAAATAGGGAGGCGGGCATGAGCGTCGATCTCGCGGCACTTCTGTATCTCGCCGCCTCGGTTTGTTTCATTCTCGCCTTGCGCGGGCTGTCGCATCCGGAGACCAGCCGGTCGGGCAACATGTACGGCATCGTCGGCATGTTGATCGCCATCGGCACTACGTTGGCCATGCCAACTGTGGTCAGCTACACCCTGATCGCTGCCGGCCTTCTGGTGGGGGGCGCTATCGGTACCGTCATCGCCCTGCGCATCAAGATGACGGCGCTGCCGCAATTGGTCGCGGCCTTCCATTCCCTGGTTGGCCTGGCCGCCGTGATGGTCGCCGCCGCCGCCTTCTACAAGCCGCAAGCTTATGGCCTTGGCATGCCCGGCGAAATTCGCCTGAATTCGTTGATCGAGATGTCCCTGGGTGTGACCATCGGCGCGATTACCTTTACCGGCTCGGTGGTCGCCTTCGCCAAGCTGCAGGCACTGATTACCGGCAGACCGCTGGTTTTCCCCATGCAGCATCCGTTGAATGCGGCCATCGGCATTGCCATCGTGGGGCTGATCGTCTGGTTCTCCGTCGATCAATCGACCACCGCCTTCTGGCTGATCGTGGCCCTGTCGCTGCTCGTCGGTTTCTTGCTCATCCTACCCATCGGCGGCGCTGACATGCCGGTCGTCATCTCCATGCTGAATTCCTATTCCGGCTGGGCGGCGTGCGGCATCGGCTTCACTTTGGAGAACAGCCTGTTGATCGTCACCGGCGCGCTGGTGGGCTCGTCCGGTGCGATCCTCAGCTACATCATGTGCAAGGGGATGAACCGCTCGATCTTCAATGTGATTCTGGGTGGCTTCGGTACCGATGGCGGCGTGGCCACGGCCGCTGCCGGGGACGAGGACCGAACGGTGCGCTCCGGCTCTGCCGAGGATGCCGCGTTCCTGATGAAAAATGCCGGCTCGGTGATTGTCATTCCCGGTTACGGCATGGCCGTGGCGCAGGCTCAGCACGCGTTGCGCGAGATGGCCGAGATCCTCAAGCGCGAAGGCGTGCAGGTGCGCTATGCCATCCATCCGGTCGCCGGGCGCATGCCGGGCCACATGAACGTGCTCCTCGCCGAGGCCAACGTGCCTTACGACGAGGTCTTCGAGATGGACGAAATCAACCGCGATTTCGCCGGTAACGACGTGGCCTTCGTTATCGGTGCCAACGACATCACCAACCCGGCCGCGAAAACCGATCCGGCCTCACCCATCTACGGCATGCCCATCCTGGAGGTGGATAAATCGCAGACGGTGCTGTTCGTAAAGCGCTCCATGGCCAGCGGCTATGCCGGCGTGGCGAACGAGCTGTTCTTCCGCGACAACACCATGATGCTCTTCGACGACGCCAAAAAGATGTGCGAGCACATCGTCAAGGCGCTGGAGAGCTAGGCGCTGACCTTTTATTGTGGACAGTATATAGTTTCGCTGCGCCGAGAACCTGAAAAACTATATACTGTCCCCAATTAATGATGACTGAACGGGTTGAGACATCAGAAGGCAAATTTCCACTCGAAGTGTG